>CACZAK010000057.1 GCA_902779075.1 uncultured bacterium
GAAGTGGAGACGGAGGCGGGGAAGGTCGCGCTTTACGCGGTCGAATGCGCCCCAGAGATTGGAGGCGAGGGAATGGGAGTCATGCAGGACGACAGACGGAATGTCGTTCGCCAGTCCACGCCCGCAATCTTTCCCGCGAGATACGAACCGAAATGAGTCCCAGGCCCCGCTTCAAGATGCAGCTTCTGCCGCGAGTCTTCAACGCAGAGATCACGCAAGCGCGTCACATTGGTGATGCGCCCAGCGACGCCCTGCCCGGTGCCTTCAAAGAAAAGACAGAGATTCAATCCTCATCCTCCTGCCGAGCATCCTCCCATCAGACCGCATCACAAAGGTCTGCCACCGACAATCATGTTGTCTTATCTGTTCGCAGCGGAGAAATAGGCAAGAGCGATGCGGGCGATGAGTTGCTTGCCGAGTTCGCCAGAGTGAACGTAGTCACGACCGTAAAACTCAGAAGGAAGCCCCGTCTTGAAGAGCCAGTCATAGGCAGGATTGAACATATCCCAGAGCGGCCAGCCGTTCTTGGAGCAGATCACCTTCAACTCCTCTGCCGCCTGCGCGTCATACTTCCACGCCTTATCCCCGAGCGCTGCATGGTCGAACGCCGACGGGGAAACAGCGGTTCCCAGCGCCGTTCCCTTTGGTACGCGCCAGTCAATCGCCAAAGTTGGTGTCATCACGACGACTTCTGCGCCAAGCTCGCCATTGACGCGCTTCGCCACCGACTCGATGGCGGGGCCGCCGTTGAGCGGCATTTCGGGATGTATCCAGCCGGAGATTCCACCGATGAACACGCAGTCCGGCTTATAGTCCGCGACATACTTCTTGAAGTTCTCCGGCTCACAATAGTACCAGCATCCCGTCGAACCGCGAACCGAAACAAGCCAGGTAACTTCGCTCTTCGGATACGCCCGCTTGACGAGCGCGTGGAACTGCGAATGGAAAGTGTCCTGCATGATTGAGTCGCCCAGCATGAGGATTCGCCAGGGCTTGCCGGTCTTCAGCGCATCCAGCGTCTTGGGCGCAAGAGCAAGCGGATTCCCTTTCGGCGCAAAGTTGAGCGGCGGCAGCTTCGCGTACACGCTGTCGCACCACTTCGCCGCCTCTTCTACTGTCGCGGGGTCTAACTTCACGTCACGGACGGTGCATCCCTTCGGAGACTGGAAGAACACCTCCGCTTCCTTGACACCCTCCTGCGCAAAGACAACCCGCTCGTAATGTTGTAAGTTACTCGAACTCTGAACTCCAACTTCTCCCCCATAAATCACATCATAGTTGTCCGCGATCATATTACCCGCAGCGTCATAGAACGCGACCGTCTCGTAAGACCGAACAGGAGCGAAACCGGTGAACGACAGCTTGTAGTACGCGCCGGTCTTGGGAATGGCGACACGCGGCGAGATAAGCTTTCCGCCCTTGTCGGGATACCAGCCCTCAAGCGGATTGAACGTCTGGCCGCCCTTCGCGCCCGACGCCTCGAATCGCCAGCCCGCCGCCTTCCCGGTCACGAGCCCGCCGCACTCCAGCATCGCCGCACCCTGTGCCGCGATTGCCGCAACAGCGGCACCTGCCGCAAGAATTGTTCCGCAGAGTATTCTCATTTTGTTTTCTCCATAGCAGTTCATCCTCAAGAGTCTTCCGATCCTTGACAACTGGCGACGGAGAATTTCGTTTGGACACTCAGTTCATAAGTGCGGCAGAAGACAAGGCGTCCGCAAACTCGTCATTCCACAATCTCTCGACAAACTCCCTCGCGGGCAGAATGTCTATGCCATCAACATGCGCAGCTCTCGGCTCGCGACAGACGACTATGCGCTTGTCAAAGCGTCCTTCCTCTGAAATCGCCTTCAGATTCTTCAGATCGTGATTGTCTATGCGGTTCGCGCTTTTCGCCTCGATAGCGGCGTTCCCGACGACAAAATCAACCTCTACACCCGCCGGCGTTCTCCAATACGCGATCTCGCCGTCGCGAACCCTTGCATCAAGATAACACCTCAGCTCATGATGCACCCATGTCTCGAAAAGATGTCCGTATTCGGGCGATCCCGCAGTCGTCTCGCGTTGACGCGAGAGGCGGCGGGCAACGCCTGAATCGAAGAGATAGAACTTGGATGTCTCGACCGTCTTTCGCTTTGCGCCGCGCTTCCATACCGGCACCTCATCCGCCAGCAGAGTTTCCTTGAGAATCCTGAAATACTCCTGCACCGTCGAGCGAGGAACCTGCGCATCGCGGGAAATGGCCGAGTAGTCGATCTGTTCGCCGTTGGCGCATGCCGCAATCTCCAAAAACCTGCTGAACGCGGGAAGATTACGCGTGGCACCTTCCGCAATGACCTCCTGGCGCAGATATTCGTCGATGTAGTCTGCAAGATCCTCCTCCGGCTCGTCGGAAAACACAACTGGCGGAAGAAGTCCGTAGTTTACCGCCCTGTCAAGGTCAAACAAGTCCTTGAGCTCCGATGCGGAAAACGGGTGCAGCCGCTTGACACGAGCCCTCCCGCCAAGCAGATTTACACCCTTTCGCCTCAACTTCCTCGCGCTTGAACCGGTCAGCAAGAACTTGAATCCGCGTCGTTCAATCAGTCTATGGACTTCATCAAGCAAGGACGGCAGCTTCTGTATTTCGTCGATTACGATTATGCGTCCGTCCGTGCATGTCTTTTCGATGTATCCAGGGTCGCTTGAAAGCCGAATAAGCGTTTCGGAAGAAAGCAAGTCGAACACATGCGCATCGACAAGCTCGTGTCCTACAAGCGAGGACTTCCCGCACTGGCGCGGACCGAACAGGAAAATCGATTTCCTCTTCAAAGTGTCACTTAACTTCAGATTTCGCTCAATAAACATTCTTTTTACCCTTTCTCGGCGCGTAGTGTATCAAATCTTGAGCTGAACTGTCAACGAAATTTGCCAACTCTCTTGGCAAATTCCATCGAAATCTGCCGACACACACAGCAGATTTCGCCATTCTCCATCGCCAATTGTCAAAGATCAATGCGCCTTTCAGCGCGAAATTCTACGTTTCTACTCCGGCGCCTCGAACCGCCAGCCAGCCACCTTCTCGGTCACGAGCCCGCTGCACTCCAGCATCTCCGCACCCTGCGCGGCAAACGCGGCAACCACCGCGAGAATTGTTACGCATTGAAATCTCATTTTACGACATCCTTTCCAAACACCAGCGTTCCACCGCGCATGATGTCTTCATGCGAAATCTTCACGCCTTTCACGGGCTTGCCGTTTAAAGTTGGAGTTTGAGTTTTGAGTTGGAGAATGGAATTGTTATCCTCCTTTCTCGAACTCGAACTATTATCTCCAACTTCTGCTCCCACAACTCTAAATCCACAACTCCCAACTCTTAACTTGACTTCCTCCGCCTGCGCCTCGCCAAGCACATACCCGTCGCCGCAGGGATTCACCGGATAGAAGCCCATCATCGAGAAGAGGTACCACGCGCTCATCTGTCCGCAGTCGTCGTTTCCGCAAAGTCCATCGGGCTTCGGCCTATACGCCTCGCGGCAGATTCGCCGCGTGAGCGCGGCAGTTTTGTCGCGGCATCCCCATAGCGAGTAGAAGTAGGCAACATGGTGACTTGGTTCGTTGCCATGCCAATACTGTCCGATCTGTCCAGGCGCTTTGGCAATGCCGCCTTCGTCGTTGTTCGCGGATTTGCCAGCCGGCTTGTATGGCGGCGTCGCAAAGAACTCGTCAAGCTTCGCGAGCGCGGCGGATTTGCCGCCGAACGCATCCGCAAGAGCATCGACGTCCTGGAACACATGCCACGTGTATATCCACGAATTCGCCTCCGTGAAGTCACCCCAGAAGAGTCCGCCCGCCCGTGGATTCCTCGGATCGAACGGCTCGCGCCACTTTCCGCCAGCAGTCATCGGACCACGCCCGCGCACAAAACCAATTTTCTTGTCGAATACGTTCTTCCAGCAGTCCGCCCACTTCTGCGCCTTGGCGGCAGTGGCATTGTCGCCGATGCACTTCGCGAAGTCTGCGATGCACCACCAGTCGTATGCAAGCTCAAGCGTAGTCGAAGCACTTTGCCCCTGAGGGACGAATTTGTCGAACTCGCCCGGACAGTAGGGAATGTAGCCGTTCTCCCAATACGCGTTCCAGCAGTTCTTCGGATTCTCCCCGTCGTTGTTTATCATCGACTGCACCATGAGAGAAAGAGTTGAGAGTTGAGAGTTAAGAGTTGAGAGTTGCGGTAGAAGGCCTTTCTTGTAGGCATCGACGATGACGGGTATGGAGTGGATGCCGACCATGCAGTGGTCTTCGCCCTGCCACATCGTCCACATGGGAAGGTGCCCATGCTGCTCGCCGAACGCTATAAGCGAATCGACAAAACCCGGGACACGCTCAGGAACGATTATCGTATAGAGCGGATGCGCCGCACGGAAGGTGTCCCACAAGGAAAACGTCGAGTAGTGTCCGCGCTTGGCCGTATGAATCGCGTCGTCTGCGCCGCGATACTTTCCATCGACGTCGGTCTGTATGTTAGGCTGGATGCAGAGGTGGTAGAGAGCGGTATACCAGTTCTTCTTCTGTTCGTCCGTGCCCTTAACGAGCTGTGCGCGGGAGAATATCTCGTTCCATGATGCGCGGCATTCGGCGCGAATCTCCTCGAAGGATTTGCCGGCGGCTTCTGCGCGCATATTCTTCTCGGCACCGTCTTCCGAAACCGTCGACAGGGCGATACGAACTTCGAGTTGATTCAACTCCGATTTATCCGAAGCCTCCGCTAACGCTCCGGCATTCTTAAAAGGCGAAACGTTAGTGGAGCCATCGGAACAATTCGGAGTTAAACTATCCCCGAACTCAACAATCCACCGATCTCCCTTGCCTTGGAATGGGTCGCTTGGGAGGCGTTCGATCTTCGCCAACGGCTCGGAGAACTCGATTGCGTAGAATAGCTTGTACGGCGTCCAGCCAAGCGCCTTCTTGTAACCGGAGACGCCACGATTGTCTTCGCGCAAATTCGCAGACGACTCCGGCACCGTCGCGCCAAATTTTGCGTTGAAGTGCTGCATCAGCATAGCGGCGGTGTCGATAGAGAGCGCGCGAGATGCGGCGGGCAGGGGGCTGCCCGCCCTACCATCCGGCCAAGTGAACCGCCACACCGCCACGCGCTCCGTCGCCGTCGCCTCGCACTTGACGCCATTCTCCAGCGTCACGGCATAGTATCCTACCTCGGCGATTTCGGTTTCTTTTTTGAGAGTTGGAGTTTTGAGTTGGAGTTGGAGGATGGAATTATTATCTTCCTTTCTCCAACTCGAACTCTTCTCTCCAACTTCTTTGCGCTCTTTGCGGCTAAAACCAACAACAGGCATAATGCCAATATCACCCATCGCAGGTCTTCCTGTGCCGTTCAGGTGCGTCTGAGAAAAGCAGCGAATAGTCGTGTCCGTGAACTTGTAGCCGCCGCAGTGCGTCTTCTCGCCAGTATCGGGACTTGGCTGCACCATGCCGAACGGACGGCACGGCCCAGGAAAGCAGTTCCCATCGCCAACAGTTCCGACAAACGGATCAACCCACCGCGCAAAGTCCTCGCCTTGCGCCACCATGCAGCAGATGACCGCAAAAAAAGTCGCAAACAACGTTTTCATTTCTGGACTCCGAGGTCGACGGAAAGATCGAACGGGCTTTTGCCCACAAATGGCTTTTCGCCGTAGAGAAGGCTTACGACGGTTTCCTGCACGACGTCGCTGGGATTCGCCTCGTCCACATGGACATTCACAAGCGTCTCAAGCCACGGCGCGTCCTGCAAGAGGAACGGATACGCATACGATATTGCGATGGGCTTATGGAAGTCGGTGTTTATCATCGTCGATAGGCATTCGCCCGCGCCGCCTATGGGACGTATCGCGTTCGGGATCATGTGCATGCGGCTCGCGAATACGAAGAACACTGCATCGTACCGCTCGCCCGCCGCCTCGCGCTTCCAGAAGTCGAGGCAGTTCCCGTTGATCGCGACAGTCACCTCCGCTCCGCGCTTCTCAAACTCGCGCTTCATCGCGTCGTAGCTCGAAAGAGTCTTCTTCCCCGAACCATCGGCGATCCACATGAGAATCTTTTTCGTCTTCGCCCTGTCGAGCGGAAGGAGTCCAGCGTCGTTCCGCACAAGCGCGACCTCCCGCTCCGTCACCTTGCGTGTGAACGCCTCCGCCTCCGCGACAAGCGCCGCGTCAGGCCCCTTCGGAGTCCTGAACGCATGGTCGAAAAGCCCTTCCTTCTCCTTCATCTCCAGGACGCGACGGACGCTTGCGTCAAGCCGCTCCATCGGAATCTCGCCGCTTTCGACAGCCTTCTCCATAAGCTCGAACACCCCGAGCCGCGGCCAGAGCAATACGTCCGCCCCTGCTTTGAACGCCTCAAGATAGCGACGCTCCTCCGGGTCGAACTTGTAGATCACGAACCCGCCCATCATGAGCGCATCCGTTACGGCGACGCCCTTGAAGCCGATTTCGTTGCGCAGGATGCCGCAAGAGATAGGCGCGGACATCACGGCCGGCGGCGGCAGGCCGTACTTCCCCTTCGGCGGGTCGGCGAATGGAAGCGAAATGTGGCCGATCATCACGGCATGGCAGTCCGCCTCGGCAAGGGAGCGGTACACCTTGCCGTAGGCCTCGCTCCACTTCTCGCGCGTAAAGCTGTTTATGCAAGGTCCGAGGTGCTGGTCGCGATGATCGACCCCGTCGCCGGGAAAGTGCTTTGCGCTCGCCGAAAGCCCGTATTCCTGCATCCCCTTGGCGATCTCGACCGAAAGCGCAGCGACCTTGTCGGCATTGTCGCCCATCGTTCGGCACGCCATGATGGGATTCAGCCAGTTGATCGCAAGATCAACGCACGGCGCGAAGACCCAATTGTAGCCGTTGGCGCGTCCGAGGCGTCCGACGAACCTTCCGTATTCGCGGGCGACTTTGAGGTCGTCAACCGCGCCTATCGAACCATATCCCGGAAGCGGCGCGGGCGCCGTAACGGGTCCGAGGTCGCCGGCGACGGAAAGCGGAATCTTCGTCGCCGCAGCGCACCTCGCAAGAGCCGCCTTGTTTCCCGGACGCTCCTTCGTGTACGACGCGAGGTCCTTGCCCATGAACACCGAGCCGACGGGATACTTGGCAAACCATGCGGCGGTTTCCTCTTCGGAGCCAAGGGGTATGTCGGCAATGCTTATGTTGACGCACTGTCCGATTTTTTCGCGCAGCGTCATCTTCGCCATTATCTCGTCGATGCGACCGGGCTTCTTCCTCTGCGCGAAGAACCACTTCAACACGTCTTGGTCGGCGTATGTCGGCGTCCAGCAGTTGTGGTCGACGCCAGGGTACTCCTTGTACCGCACATTGCCGTCGCACTGCCAGAGCGCGGACACCATGTTGCGCGAACGGCATACCGGCACCACGGAATCGCTGCCGCCATGGAATACCCATAGCGGCACCTTTGCGATCTTCGCGGCTTGCGAGACATCGCCGCCTCCGCAAACCGGCATCGCCGCCGCGAAGACTTCGGGACGGCGACACAGCAAATCCCACGTTCCGTATCCGCCCATGGAAATGCCTGTAACGTACACGCGAGACAGATCGACCGCTGGATCGAGAAGCTGCCTGTCCAAGAACTCCATAAGAAGTGCCATCGTCTCGGACGGCTCCTTCGGCATGTCGTGGCTCTTCGCGCCCCAGTCGACTTCGACCCAGCGCTTTCCGTTCGGGACCTGTCCGGCAATGACGCGATACCCCTTCTCGTGCTCATCGAGCCAGCAGACGAGTTCACCGACGCCGTGCCTGAGCTGCGAGACGTTGTTCGTCCCGCGTTCCCCCGCGCCATGCAGGAAGAGCACAAGCGGAACCTTGCTCCCGTCTTCCGGAATCTTCTCTGCAATGCGATAGCGCAGCACCTTGCCGCCAGCGCCCTCGAACGTCCTCGGCACGGTCCTGGCCTTCGCCTCCGCCCAGAAGTCCGCGCCATGCGCGGCCATGCAGCACATCGTGGCAAACGCCGCCACAAAAACCATTCCGTATCTTACTCTCATTTCGCTGGTTCCTTTCGCTTGCAACAATGAAGCCACGGGAGACTGATAGTTCTATTTATGCTGGAGGGCGATGTAAGTCGAAGTGTAGGCGGGTATCGAAACCTCACGGTCGAAGGTGATTAACTTAAAGCGTGAGTCGTTCTTCACCTTTGCCTTGATTTCCTTCGCCGTCGGGTTGTGAAGCTCAAGCTGCCAGCGGGAAAGATCATTGCCCGTGCGCGAGAGGTAGAGGCCAAGATCGGCGTTGTCGCAAGTGAAGGGATGTCCGATGAAAAGCTCCTTATCGGACTCCTCGTTCCCAAGCGCAACATACGCCGTGCCCTTTTCAACTGGCACGATACGCATATCGCCCGGAATCGCCACGACCGCGCTGCGGTTGTCCGAAAGCCCCGTCAGCTGATAGCCGAGCGTTCCTGGCAATTCCTTAAGTCCGTCGAACTTCTCGACCAGGGCACCGTCGCGGACAACCTTATCGAGTATCACGCCCTCCGGTGTGAACTCGGCATACTTCTCCTTGATCGTCTTCGCGTATGCATCGGGATCGGTCACGCCCTTGTGCATGCCCACCATCGCCATGCGGAAGCGGAATGTCGTTCCCGCAGGGGCAATGTCGCCGTTATAGGGCACCCAAAGACTCGCCGCCGCATACGTGACGGGCTCAAGCGCATACATGGCCATCGAACCCCAGACTACATCGTTGTAAACGATGTAGTCGCCTTTCGCCATATCGAACGTCTTGTTGTACGCGTTGGAAATCACACTGCCGCCGACGTATGCGTTTACGGAAACAGTATGCTTCGATCCGCGAGCGGTGCCGAACTTGACGAACGGCTTGTCCGCGCCTGGAGTCGGAATTGACATCTTGAGCCGAAGCGTCTGTTCCCACTGGTACGGAATCACGCCATCGATCTTCGGAAGGAAAAGCGAGCATCGTGCCGTCGTCTCGGCATAGGGGCAATTCTCTACAGGGTAAAGCGTTCGCCACACAGTGGATATCTTGCGCTGCGAAAGCGGGAAGCATCCGTCAAAGACACGATCCGCAACAAGAGCGTTTCCACCTGAAACAACGCGCCACGGCAGCACATGCGTGCCGCCCGCCCTGCCCGCGACAAACTCGGGACCCTGCGGCTTGTCGCCGCCCCAGCAGATAGACGGTTTGAACTGGACTTGCGGATGATCCTCCGGCGAACCGTCGAAACCGCCGTCGCCGCCCATGCCCCACTTGCCGTCGAAGACGAAGAACCCGACCGGGCGAACGCGTCCATTCCACGGCCCCTTGTCGGGAATGCACGTATCGCCGCCGTGCGTCGCAATCATAGGCGGCTCACCATCGCCGCGTTTCTGATTCGAGTAGAGCATCTGGTTCTCGCGGTCGCCACACTGTATATCGCGGAGGAGAAACGTGTTGCTGTTCACAGGGCGCGTCACGGCGCTACGTCCATCCACGTCGTGGGCGCATATCCAGTAGTAGTGCTGGCGTTCGTTGGTGAACGTCCCCTTTATGCTGAACTTCTTCTCTCCGTTTCCGTTCCAGCGTCTCACAACCGTATCGCCATCGACGAGAACGACCTTGCCGACGCCCTTGTCGGACGTCACATCAAGCGTGAAATTCCAATTATAAAGTCGCTTGCTATAGAGGCGGCTGCCATCATCCTCGTGGTCGCCGCGATTCATCTTGAACTCGACTATCGGCCCCTCCGTCACACCCTGGCAGCCATAGCATCCCTGACCGGGATAGCCGCTGTGGAGTCCGTGGCTCAACATACGTTTGCGCATAACCAACACGCCCTCGGCGCAGAAATAACTCATAAAGGAGTTTTCGTCAAGATAGTCAACGGAGTCCATCAGCTCAAGACCAATCGGCTGCAGCTGCTGTCCGTTGCGCGAATTGACCTCGTACACGTCGAGAGCAGTCTCCGCAGTCCTGCCGTTGACGCGCGTGTAGAGCGCCATCGACTGCACAACGCGAGAATCCGTCGCCTTGTAGGGAGACTCATGAAACATGTACCAACCCACATTGTTCTTACAACCCTGTATGCTATAGAACAATCCGAGTTCGGGGCTTGCTCCGCCCGGCTCAGTCTCATTGACCATGCGCTTGCCGTCGGGAGTTAGGAACTTCCGCCCCGGATAGACCGGCTGGTCGCTGAATACGTATTCTCGGTTGCCGTCCTTCTTCTGGATCGTGTAGCCCGCCCATGCCGTGAACTTGCTATCAGTGAATGACTCGCACTCCTTCTGCAACTTCTCATAGTTCTCTGGGGTAAGGCACTCGAACTCCTCAAGAAACGCAACGAAGTCGAGGCCCAGAGACTTCGCCTTGGCAACGTATTCCGCAACCGTCGATTTTCCGCTCGAATACGTTGTACGTGGACCGATAACGCCCTTAAAGCACCTGTAGGACTTGTCGAACGATGCCTCGTAGTCAGCGAGGTTCTGCACCTTGGGAATAGACACAACATCAAGACTGGCCGACTTTTCAGCAGTCCATGAAAAAACGTTCTTGATAAAGCGGTTCGTGTCGCTCTTCGGATGCCCCTTAACGCCGTCGCAGATGACTTGCCTCATTATATCCGCCGCGTCTCCGCCCTTCGTGGTGTCGAGGGTGAAGAAATGCGTGCTGACGCCAAACCAGCAGACACGCCCCCTCCCGAATTCCCGCACCGCGACAATCGGATAGTCGCCGGGCATCTCCTCGACTTTCTCGGCACGGTCATCGTAGAACGGAGCGCCAAGCTCCTTGAACCGCTTCGCTCCGACATCGGCGCCAGCGGTCAATGCGACCTTCCAGTCCTTTGACGGCCTGCAGCCCCAAATACCGAGCATAATGCCAAGATGGTTGTCTGCATGAAACACGACATTCTCCACCCCTTCGTTGAATGGCTGGAACACGTGATCGGTATAGGCATACTTGATCTTGCGATCGCCGAGCGCAAGCACCCTGTCCTTTGGATAGACGGGCGTGGCCATCAAAACCTCGCCGCCGAAGTCCTCCATAAGTTGCACCCTGAACGCCTCGTGCGGCATGACCTGCTCAAGCGCACTCACAATCACAAGTCCGCCACCCGCCCTGACATACTCGACGAGAGCAGACTTGACCGACTTTTCCCAAGGCGCAAGGGCATAGTTCCCAGAACCACCTTTCAGGTAGACGACAAGTTTCGCGGACACAAGGTCTGCGGTCGTAAGCGCATCCATCGACACACTTCTCTGCTTGGCAAAGCCGTTCTCTGCGAGGTTGTCGAAGATGAAGCGGTTGTAGTTCTTGACATCGCCACTGCCGACAACAAGAAGTGTGTCGGGCGACGCGGCTGCGACGAACCCCAGCGCCACAGCCGCAATTGATGCAAAAACTTTCATGCCGCTTCCCCTATCGGACAAATATCACAAGTCCGGCTGGCTTGGCCGTCACGGAAATTACGCCATCTTTATTCGTAAGCTCGCACCCCTCTGGCAGATCGGCGGAAATCTTGGTGAGATCGGCCGTAATCGCCTTGCTTGCGCTGTCCGTCGCAATCAACGGTACGGTTCCGCCGCCTGCCTTGAGGAATGCCTTGAGCGCATCCGCGTCTAGCCTGATCCGCGTATCGTCGCTGATAGTGAACGCCTCCTTGATGACGACTGGCGCAGACGGCCATCCTCCTTCGGGAATCGCAAACTCGAAGATCGGTGCGCCACTAAGCTTCGTTTGCTCGGTAAAGTCACGAATCTTAGTGGCCGAGAACTTAGCAGCCGCCCCCTCAATACGGAACGTAGAATTTGTCGCAGGGAACACAACAGAAGAATGCGTTATACCGTTTGGACAGAGTAGATTCGCAGTCAATGTGCCGTTGGACACGACGATTCTATTGCCAAACCCTATCAAGCGCAAGCCGTCATTGTTGGCGCTTATCGTCACAGTCGCACCATCGCCAACAAACAGCTCATTGGCATTTGCAGAATCGCCTGTGCTGTTGCGGATTGCTAGATCTCTTCCACATGTGAGAGTAGACCCCTCCCCGACAACTTCAATGCGCCCCTTCGCTCCATACTTGCCATAGTTGGATGAACCATCTTGGATTCGCAACCCTCCCAAAAGAACATCATACGTGACTGTCACGGTGGCCCCAGAGCGGATTGACACGGCATTGTTTGTACTATTCGGGCAGACAAACATCTTCGCCGCCGCTACACTTGCGCCATTTTGGGCTATCAGCATATTGTCATGACAACCCGCACCGTATCCGACCTCAATCTCGCCTTTGGCAGTGTTACGGGCCGTAAGGGTTGCGTCATCGACAACCAACGTCGCATTGAACCAAGCGTCATTGCGGCTGCGATCATAGGTGCCGACATCGCAATACTTGTCAAAGCATAACTCTGCTTTGCTGCTAATCACGTTGGTCAACGCATCTACGTTTCCCTTGTTGGTTCCGGCAAAATATAACTCTTGCCCATAAGCCTTGGCACCATTTATGACGCAAAACCTATTGTGCGCCTGAACTCTGGGGGAAGCGATGAAAGTCGTATCGGCTCCCGTTGCGATGATTGACATTCCCACGCCGGTTCCGCTATCTTGAATTACATTCGTCACCGAGTTGTCCGCAAGTCCTTGGGTATTTCTGAACACACCATTTGTAAAAACCCATGTCGAGTAATCGTTCCCGCCAAAATACTGCGTCGTGCCATTCGTTGCCCACAGCGTATGCCCACCCATATCGAAAGTAACATTTACACGTTGATACTTCGCATCCCTAGACGCACACCATGGCTTGAAAATTACGGCATCCGCCTCTTGAGTAAGTTTGTAGGTGCTATCCTTTGGAAAATTCATGCCTGTAGTCGTGATGTCGCCGTCCCAGTTAGCGGAACTGTTTATGTCGCCGACATCGCCACCCTGCCATACGGCGGCATTGGCAGATGTCATGAAGAGCGCCGCGCCGACGAACACCGCAGCGATTGAATGAGAAGCGAAACTACGAAGCATTTTCTTGCCCATATCATTATCTCCTTAAAGTTTTGATTACATTATACTACCAACCCCCTGAAATGCACAACCCCCGAAAACGGGGGTGTGGGGGTACTCAAAGGACTACGCACCCGCTTGGCATCTCGAATCCGACGGGCCAGCTGCCGGCGGCGCCGCTTCTCGTCTGGAACAGGATGTCGTTCCTGCCCTTCTTCAGCGGGATTGAAATCGGCGTCCACTTGTGTCCTGGGCCCTGCGTCTCGCGAATCAGTTCGCCGTTGACATAAAGCCGTCCGAAGTAGTCGTTCACGTACTGGAATTCGTATGTGCCTGTCTCCGGCGCTTCGACGGAGAACGTCACGTTCACCCACCTCTTGCCGTTTTCTCCAATGGTATTGTCTTCAGGGTACACGTCCTTCAAATCGACCTTCGGACGAGTTCCAGGAATCCACGTGAAGCTGCGCCCCTCGATCTTGAACGGCATCGTTGAAGCGGCGTCCATCACAATCGCGTCGCGCTCGCATATCAGGACGGGGGCATCCCAAAGCGGCACGTCCTTGAGCGACGAAAGCTCGAAAACGCGGCCCGTTATCATCTCAACCCACACGAGCGGCCCGGATGCCTTCACGCGGCCGGAGAGGTCCACTCTGCGGAACGACAGATCGCTTGAGGGAATCTCCCCCGAGAACCAGAACAGGTCGAACTTCTTGCCGAAGCGCTCGAACGAAGCAGACGAGAGCCTGTCCTTGCCCTTGCCCTCCATATTGAATGAAAGCGGCTTTGTATCGTCGTCGAAGAGCGCGTAGACGTTCCTCATCGCGAACCAGCTCGGGCGGCGGTAGACGAACTCCTTCAGGGCATTGGAACGGATCAGTCCGAAGCTCTGGAGCATGAAGGTGTACTGGTAGTCAATGATGGTGAAGACGCACGAAGGGATTCCGTGCGCGGCGTCGCCCATGGCGCGGCGAAGATCCCACTTCGCCTGGGAATATTCCGTCCATTCGAAGTTGGGAAGCGCATGCGCGAACTCCAGCTGCGCCGGGCATCCCACCTCGCCCTGCAGAACGTCGAACTTAGGCGAATACTTCTGGACGAATTCGCGCAGCGGACGCGGCTTCAAGGGCCAATCCCAGAAGTCGCCGTCGTGCACGACGTACGTGGCGTCAGGGTTTGCGGTGTACGGATGGTAGATGAAGCGGCTCGGAAGGTCCATGGCGTTCTCGGCCTTGAGCCGTTCGAGGACTTTCGGATAGTCATTCTGCGCAACTGCGGCGCAGAATATCTTGGCCGAGGGCTGGACCTTGCGGATTGCGCGGCCAGTCTCGATGAAAAGCGTCGCGTAGTCGTCGCCTTGGCTGTATCCCTCGTTCCAGACCTCCCACTCGTCCACAATGTCGCGGTAGCGTTCCACGATGGCGGTCACGTATCTAAGCCAGCCTGCAAGGGCATCCTTGTCGCCGGTAAGCTGCTTTATGCGCATGCCGAGACGGAAGTCGCTGCCGTAGACTGGATTGCCGTAGGCGAGCGTCACCCAGGGCTTGACGCCCATCGCGGCGCACTCGCGCAGCTGTGGGTCCAGCCACGTAAAATCGTACACCCCCTTCTCCTGCTCCGTCTTCGCCCAGCCGGAGATGAACCTTGCGCGCTTTACGCCGAGCATCGGAAGAAGCTCCTTGTACGAATCCCATTCCGCATAGTCGCGGTCGAGGCATTCGCATCCAACCGACCACTTCGAGGACTTCACCTCGGAGGCGGTTCTCGTCTTGATGCGACCGATCTCCCTGCCCGCGCCCGGCTGGAGAGTGTACAGCCGCTCCATCGTGACGCAGCGCTTCTCCTTCTCCAGCACTGTATTGGGGGCGGCCTGCTTCTTGTGGTCGTCCCATGCGTCCCAGCTCTTGATCTTCGCTGCATCCTTGAAAGACACTACATCCGCGTTCGCCGCAAGGACCAGCAGAGAACCGACTATTACTCCAATCTTCATTCGCAACCTCCTAAGAGAGAGTTTTTTTATATTGTACAAAACAGCAGTCACTCCCACAACCCCCGAAAACGGGGGTGTATCACCTTGACGACGAGACTTCATGCGAGCCGGGGCCGAAGGTCTTGTTGACACCGGCGAGGCGAACTTTGGCCGAAGTCCCGGGCGGGACGGTGAAACGATATATCACCTTCTCACCATCGCGCCGCCATGCGCTTTTCACGACGCCGTATGGCGTCTCGACCGATGCGGAGACGTAGTTGAGCTGCGGAATGACGTCCGGCGCGAGCGTGAATGTCTTGAAGCCATCCTCCACTTCGCGTATTCCCGCGAGATACTGGTACGACCACGCTACTATGTCCGCGAACATGACATGGTTCTGAGAAGGCGCGGAAAGTTTCCACTCCTCCATGAACGTTGTTCCGCCGTTGTCGCGCCAGTATAGGAAGGACGGATAGTCGCGCTGCGTCGCCATCTTGTAGGCAAGCGCGGTGTAGCCCGCCTCGGAAAGCGCACGGAACACCTGCTTCGAGCCGACGAGTCCGAAGTCGATGTGGTCGTCTGCGTCATGCACTGACTTGACGAGTTTCGCCACCGTCGCCTTACGCATCTCCTCGCCGTCGTAGAGCTTGAAGTTGAGGGCGCATGCCTGGGCGGTCTGCGAGCCATTCTCCCAGATGCCGTCGCCCTTGTAGAAGTTCTCGATGGACGCCTTGCGGTAGTCCGCGGCAAGATCGCCGCGCCCGACCTCTTCGCATGCGGCGATGAAGTAGCCGGTCGAAGTGATCGCAGGTTTGGTAAACGTCTTCGCCGGACACCAGTCGCCATAGCCGTAGTAGATGATGCCGTTCGTGCTGAAGAGAGGATTCGTGCTGTAGTATTCGACATACTTCTTCTGCGCGTCCCTGAGAAGTTCCACGATTCGCGTGTCTCCGCGATACTTCCGCAGGTTCGCGGGAAGCGCGGTGAGGACGCTGTCCCAGACGGGGCCGTAGCCGCCGTATCCCCACCCCGCCGTCGGGCAGATGCCGGGCATGTGTCCGTCCTCGCGCTGCGCGTCGCGCAGTTCGACGCACCAGCCCTCGTATGCCGCCGTGTTCTCGTAGCTGTACTGCGCAAGCTCGGCGGCGAGATTGGCGTCGCCCGTCCAGCCGTTCTTCTCGCGGTGCGGGCAGTCCGTCGGGAAGCCGTTCGCGAAATTGCCGCGATACGCGCGGTCGGCCATCTTGAGGATGTCGAGGAAGTCCTTGTCGGAACAGTCGAACGAGCCAGCCGTCTTGAAACCCGTGTGAATGACGCATGCTCGAAGGTCTTCTGCCGTTGGTGCGGACTTCAGCCCCTCAATAAGCACATATCTGAAGCCGTTGTAGGTGAAGCGCGGCTCGTAGGTTTCTTCGCCGTCGCCGGACGCGATGTAGCGGTCTATCTGGAATCCGCCCTTGCCGGGGAAAGCCCACGAATTGGAGTAGCGGAAGTGCCATGTGATGATGCGGTTCGTCGTGCAGGGGGTGAAGCCGTCGTTCACGCGTTCGTCGTAGCGGACATGAATCACGTCGCCCTTGGCGAGTCCGCGCATCTTCATGCGCATCCATCCGGCGATGTTCTCGCCAAAGTCAACAAGATAGTCGCCGCCGCCGAGAGGCTTTATCTTCTGCGGAGCGATTTCGCGGACGATGACGCTACCGGGCTGGGTCTCTGCCGCAAGCGTTCCCTTCGGCGCGTCGGCGAGGATGGCTGGTTCGTCGATGTCGGGGCGAGGGCCAATGACTTCGCCTTCACGAACGTTGTCGTACCAGACGGGATTGCCGACTCTGCGCCATGTCTCGTCCGTTGCGATAGTCTCGCATGTTCCGTCGGAATATTCGAGCCGCAGTTCGGCAAGCAGCTTGGGGTCGTCGCGCCATGGTGCGCCATCCCAGCTCCAGACGGCACTCGCGTATGCATCGTACCAGCCGTGTCCGAGGAGGACGTCAAGATCGTGCTGTCCGGCTGCGAGTCCCCCAAGCTCGTATACGGAATAATACACGCGCTTGTCGTAGTTGGTCGGAATGGGGTCGAGCCGCTTTGAGCCAACACGGTTGCCGTCAAGCGACGCCTCGTAGTAGCCGAGTCCGCAGATGGCGAGAACAGCGCGCTTTATCTCCTTTGATGCGGAAAAGCGCTTGCGGAACGCCGGGGCGCCGTGGGATGGAGTTTCGGTTACGCGCTCCCAAACGGTTCCTTCCGTCGCCTCAAAGACATCGGATCCGTCGTTCTTAACGTATTCAGTGATATCCGCATAGCGCCAGAAGTCAAACCGGTTGGAATCAGAGCGGGCGAATGTGCGGTAGGCCTTTTTGCCGTTTACTTCCAGAGTATAGACCTTGTCGCCCTTGATGCGAATGACATATCTGTCGTCTGGGACTTTCTCAACATGGGGCTTCGACTTTATCCACTTGGCCTTCCACGAGCGCTTGCCCTGGGTCCAATGCGCGTCTTCGCTCCATCCGCTTTCGCCAAGGTCGGTCTTGACGCTGACCTTCCATGTCACACGCGAGAGATCGTCCACCGCTTTGCCGCCGTATGGGATGTTCACGGACTGGTCGCTCTCGACCCAGCCAGAATCCCAAAGGCCGTCTGCGACGATGCGGTATGCCTTCTGCGTTGTAGAGCTCTCGGGCAGCCACCACGAAAGGCGCGGATTCTCCGACTCCACGCCAACAGGATTCTCACGATACTCGCAAGTCAAATGCGTCGGCGCGACTGCAACGCACTTAAGAGTTGCAGCACAGACAACGGCAAATACGGCTAAAGTTGTATGTAGTTTCATGGAGCTTTCACGCTTTGCAATTCGCTTCAGTGTTGTTGCAAATTATTATACTCCCGCCCCCCTGAAAAGCACAACCCCCGAAATCGGGGGTGTGAGGGGAGAGTTAAGAGTTGGGAGTTAAGAGTTGGGTGTGGAGGAGTTGTGCCTCAGATGGACCCCCTGCCGATTCTAGCTTACTCTGCGCGAAGAACCACTTCAGCACGTCTTTGTCGGCGTATGTCGGCGTCCAGCAGTTGTGGTCGACGCCAGGGTATTCCTTGTACCGCACATTGCCGTCGCACTGCCAGAGCGCAGCCACCATGTTGCGCGAACGGCATACCGGCACCACGGAATCGCTGCCTCCATGGAATACCCATATCGGCACCTTTCCAAAGCCTACAGTTGCCGACCTTTTTTGACCCAGATCAAATGCCAAGCAGCCTTCGGCCTTGGACTATCGCAGAGAAGAACCCGCTCGCCTCTACCGATGGGTCGACAAGACCGTCACAGACAAGTACAGGTCGCTTGCTCATGCCTTTCCTTAGAGGAAGCCGCTTCATTCGCTCCAAGACCTCTTTCTCCACCTCTGGCCCTATTTCACTGCGCCGCTTCACTTCTACGACATAAGCCGTCCTGGGTGTCTGCACCAGAAGATCAATCTGGCAACCGCGCTCCTTGCCGTCACGGCTCTTGCGGACGTTGCGGTACGGAGCAGCCGACTCAACCGTGGAATTGCCTATGCCAAGGAACCGCACAACCTCCATCGCATTGTTGACGATCAGATTCTCAAACTGGAGCCCCATCACGGTGTTCCAGTCAGGAAGAGTCGATAGCGAGACGAAGCGATACGACCCACGCCGGATCATCGCCTTTCGCGGCTCAATGTATTTCAGGTAGAAGCGCGTGTAGTTGTCGCGAAGACGGTATCTTGAAATGCGAGCCTCCTTGCCTGTTTCCGGATTAAGCCCGGGATCGGCATCTATAAAACCACCTTCCGACAACTCCTTCAACCTGTCACTGAGCATACCGTTTCTGTCTATCCCCAGCCGTTCGGCAATCCCGTCGCCGTTCATCGGGCCGTCCGCGAGAACCTCGAGGATCTTCCGCCGCATGGCAACATCTCCGCCAAACATGGAGTGGAATATTGCGTCGAAGTCCTTGAAGAGAACCCCTTCCTTGTTGAAGCACATCCGCCGTATGTTCTCTTCTGCAGAAAGCCCCGGATCGACCTCTTCAAGATACCGGGGGACCCCGCCCGTGACCGACAGGACGTCAAATATCTCGCGTGCATTCAGTTCGGATGCTACAGGACGCCAGAACTCCGCACATTCCGCAAGCGTCAGCTCCGTCAGAACATAGTCCCGCGAGAAACGACCGGTAAAACCTGTGTTTCCGAGAATGTTGTCCCTTATCCACGCGGAAACGGAGCCGCACACGACGAGAATCAGCTTCTCGTGTCGATGGAAATACGACTCCCACGCATTCCGCAGAACGGCGGGGAAATTCGGGTCGTATCCGCCCATCCACGAGATTTCGTCCAGCAGAATGACGGTTTTTCGATTGTCGTCGATTGCCCTGTCTAACCAAAAGAAGGCATCCTTCCAATTGACAAAGGTCTGAATCGGGGAATTTGTGAGCTTGGCAAGCGTCCCCGCAAATTCATTTAGCTGGTCTTGGTTTGTAACCTCATGTTCATCGTTTGGCGCCAACCCTTCAAATTCCATATAGACATCAGCGGTACGACTCGCAAATTCTCTGAACAACGTCGACTTGCCTATACGCCTGCGCCCTCGGCAGGCAACAATGGAAGATGTCCGCTTGCGCCACAGTGACTCAAGATCGTCAAGATATTCTTTCCGGCCTATGAACATAGGATGTCTTTCCCTTTTTCGCCTTCTGAAAACAGCGACATTATCTCATATTCCCGACACGACGTCAAGCGCGAAATTGGCATTTGTCATATTTCGCGCTATTATCGCCACAGAGATTTTTGCGCGAAATTTGTATTTGTCATATCTCGCGCACCCCCCCCCCTGAAAAGCACAACCCCCGAAAACGGGGGTGTGAGGGGAGAGAGAGTTGTTAGTGGTTAGTCGCTAGTTGTGCCGCAGAGAGACACTTTAGACGCTTTCGAGGAATGCTTGTGTTGCATAGAGCGGCAGATAGGCGACACCGTCCTTGGCGCGTCTATCATTTACGTACAGAACCGTAGGCAAGTCAATGTAAGGTCGGAATTTGCCGCAAAACTTATCAAGCGAGATCTGTGTATACCGCTTTGCCGACTTCACTTCGATCGGCACTATGTTCTTGCGCCGACCAGTCTTTGTCTTTGACAAGAGGAAGTCGATTTCCATCCTCTCTTCCGCATTGTTGGGGTCTATCCGCGAATAGAAATACGGTTTCCTTCCACTTGCAACGATCATCTGGCAGACGATGTTCTCCATCAGCATCCCCTCGTTGAGCTCAATCTTGTCAAAGAGGAGCCGCCTGTGTATTTCGGCGGAGGCAAGTTCGTTTTTGTCATTATATCACCTTTTTGAGCTTATGCGCAATAGCCATAATACACCTTTTTGAGGATTACAAAATATAGCTTACCACACTTTTTTGCGTTATAATACAAGCACAGTGAATGCTTCCGGCCTTTGCCCGCCCCTTGAAGGCACAACCCCGAAAACGGGGGTGTGGGGCGGGAGGGGAGGGCCCGCAGTCGCGGCTGTAGAACTCGGAGGCCTAGAACTCCAACGGCTTGCCGACATCATATATCATATTAGCCGGAAGCGAGTCTTTCTTGAGAAACATAACCATGTAGATTGGCGCATAGAAAACCTTGCCGACAACATCCATCGCATCGTCGTCGAAGACAATTGCAGACTCGATTCCGTATTCATCACATTCCAGAATCTTATTTAGGGCTCGGTGACGTTTGTAGTGCTTACCGCTCTTGACCTCGATTGGCAGAACTGCGCAATTCTTTTCGACGAGGAAATCAACCTCTCCGAATGCGCTTGAATTGTAATACCTAACGGCAAAACCATGTGCCGTCAGCTCCTGTGCGACGACATTCTCGTAGATTGCACCGAAGTTCAAGTCTGTCTCGCCGTTGAGGACGCGAATCTGGATACCCCCCATCAGCATAGCCGAGAGAAGTCCCACGTCGTTGGCAAAGAGCTTGAAGAACGTGTTCTTCTCCGATAGCGTCAGCGGCACCTTGGGCTCTGCAACGTTGTACGCAGGAATTGCCACACCGGCCTCGCGCAGCCAGACGAATTCGTCTCCCAGTCTGTCAAATCGGGACGCCTCCGCGACGCTATCCGCATAAAACCTCTTGTTTTTCTTGTTCAGTTCGGGGGCGAGCCTCTTGTAGACCTCCCTTATGCGCATGGAGTTCTCCTCGTCGTACTTGGAAATGTCCTTGCGGTATTCCACAAGTATCTTCTTCTGCTCGTCCATGACAAGCCGTATGTCCTTGGTGTCGATATACCGTTGCACCACCGCAGGCATTCCGCCAACAACGAGATAGAAGCGGAACATCTTTCTCAGCCGGTCATGCAGGACCTTCGGCAATGGCTTGCGGTTCTCCCACGCGGACTTCGCCTGTGCGACGAGTTTCGGGCTTTCGCCGTTCGCGATCACGAACTCTTCGAAGTCGAGCGGATACATCGTCTCTTCGTCAAGCACACCGACCGGAACCGACCTTACGTTCTTCATCTCGACACCAAGCAGCGATCCGCTGAGAATATAGTGGTAGCGTCCGTCATCGCGCACTAGATACTTGATGTAGGTGACTGCTTCTGGGCACTCCTGTACCTCGTCGAGGAAGATCAGCGTCTTGCCTTCGATCAACGGTTCGGACGTAAAGGCGCTTATGCGAGAAATGATTTCGCTCTCGTCTTCCACGTCCTCGAACAGCTTGACCGCGTTTTTCATCTTCACGAAGTCAATCTTCACTTTTGCGATAAATCATATTCTTTAGCCTTTCGCGGCGAATTATATCACACATCCTGTCAAAAAATCAACCCCAAATCTCAGGTTTTTGACATTTTTTGAACCGCAAGAAGCGACTTTCTGACAAAAACTGCACCAGCATTATTCACGCCAAGTTCGCAAAGTACGCGAAGTTCTGTCTCGTGGATGACTCGAGGGGAGACAAGGTGAAGGTGGAAAGCGAAGAATGGAGGTCAAACGCCTTCTGACTGCGGAACGGACGGAATCTGGAATTCAAACATTGCCATGTAGTGCGGCATTGTTCGCTTGTGGAGGAGTTAAGAGTGGAGGAGTTGGGAGTGGAGGAGTTGGGAATGAAGTTTAAAGTTTGAAGTTTGAAGTTTAAAGTTGGGAGTGGAGGAGTCTGGGTGCGCGATTTTTGGTATAATTCCCCGTTGATGAGACTTTCGCTGCTGACTCCGATCCTATTTGCTGCCGCCTTTGCATACGCGGAGACGGATGGAACGGCGCGCGCCAAGCCGCGCCCTAACGAGACGCCCGTCTCCGTACGCGGAACAGTCACAGACGTCTTCTTCGACCCCGTTGACACTGGCTTTGTGTTCCTCGTCCTCGACCGTGGCGGTCATATTTCGTACATCTCGTCGCAGACATCCGACGCGACGGCGACCTTAAAGAGCTTTCAACCGTTCGTCGGACGCGAGGTTGCCGTCGAGGGACTTGAATTCGTGGTGCCTTCGGGACACAACCGCGCCGTGATGCAGCGACAGATATCCATCCGTTCCGCCGACGACATCAAAATCGTGGACGTGGCAGGGAAAGACCCGTTCGCAGTTCCGACGCTTGACGAAGGACCGCTTTCGCTTGACTCCATTCCGTCCGCCGGGTCAAGAAAAGCCGTTGGACGCGTCATCGCACGATGGCACAAAAACCGCGTCATCGTAAAGAAGCCAGACGGCGACACGCTCATGGCGGAATTCCGCGACGGCATTCCCCTTCCCGACATGGGCGAATCAATCGAGATTTCCGGCACGCCCGAAACTGACCTCTACCGCATACACCTTCTGCGTGCCGTGTGGCGGAAGACAGACGCCATTCAGACCAACGCTACGGCCGACGCGCCAATGGAGACACCGTTAAAGTCCCTGTTCTGGCTGAACGACCGCTACATAATCGACCCGAGGTTCTATGGGCAAACGCTGACAGTCAAAGGCACGCTCAAGGACTACGTCGCCGACGAAACTGGCGAACGTCGGCTTCTCTTGGCAGCAGACGGCTTCAGCGTCCAGATTGACTGCTCGGACGCCAGGGAGTCGATTATCGACATCGAGGTCGGGAGTTTCGTCTCGGCAACGGGAGTCTGTGTGATCGAATCGGACTTCTGGCGGCCTTCCGCGCCGTTCCCGAAGCACAAGAGCCTTTTCCTCGCGGCACGCTCGAGCGCGGACATTGTCGTCCTCGCACGTCCGCCGTGGTGGACTCCAGCGCGGCTCGCCGTCGTAATCGCCGCGCTCGTCTTGCTCATGACCGCGGTTCTCGTCTGGAACGTGCTCCTCCAGAAGATATCCGACAAAAAGGGACGCGATCTCGCGGCGGCAAGGTTCGCCAGAAGCGCGTCGGAACTCAAGGTGAGCGAACGAACACGGCTTGCGACCGAACTCCACGACTCCATCGTGCAGAACATGACCGGCGCGGCGATGAAGCTGAGGGCGGCGGACAAGCTATTCGAAGCAAACCCCGACGAGTCGCGCAGACAGCTCGCCCTCGCCCTGAAGACGCTCGACTCAAGTCGCGACGAAATTCGGAACTGCATCTGGGACCTGCGCAACCAAATGCTTGACGAACCGACGATGGACAAGGCGCTGAGGCGCGTCCTCTCGCCGCACATAGGGGACACAAAGCTCGCGGTGCGGTTCGCCGTTCCAAGGGAGCGCTTTAGCGAAAACACCGCCCACGCGATAATCTGCGTCATCCGCGAACTTGCCATAAACGCCGTCCGGCATGGGAAGGCAAAGTCCTTACAGGTCGCGGGATGCGTCGAGGGCGGAAAGCTCCTCTTCTCCGTAAAGGACGACGGCTGTGGATTCGACGCGGAGAACGCACCTGGCCCGGAAGCGGGGCATTTCGGGCTTCAAGGCGTCCAGGAGCGAATAGAGGCCATTGGTGGCACTCTCGAAATACAATCCGGGCAAGGCAAGGGCACAAAAGTCTCCTGCTGCATTCCAGAACCCTGTAAATCCTGTCAATCCTGTTAATCCTGTCTAAAGGCATTCCATGAACCAGAAAATCAAAATCCTGATCGCCGACGACCACGCAGTGGTGCGGGCAGGGCTCGCGACGCTTCTCGGCACGGAAGACGACATCGAAGTGGTCGCCCAGGCCAAGAACGGGAACGAGGCGATTTCCAAGACGCTTGAATCTCGCCCCGATGTCGTAATAATGGACCTGCGCATGCCCGCGAAGGACGGCGCGGACGCGACGGCGGAAATCCACAGGCGACATCCCGCGACAAAGATACTCATCCTGACCTCATTCGGCGAGGCGGACGGGGTCGCACATGCCCTGGAGTGCGGCGCCTCAGGCGCAATCACGAAAACCGCCGAAGACGCCGAGCTGTTGTCCGTAGTTCGCAAAGTCGCCGCCGGCGAACGGTTCATCTCTCCGGAGATCAAGAAGATGCTCAAGGACAATCCACCCGTCCCCAAGCTAACCCCGCGCCAGCTTGAGATACTCTCCTACATGGTCAGAGGACTCACAAACCGAAACATCGCAGAATCCCTCAAGATCAGCACAGATACCGTCGAGGAGCACGTCAACCTCATCCTCGCCAAGCTCAACGCCGCCAACCGCGCAGAGGCCGTCGCGATCGCGCTCAAAAAGCATCTTCTCAAAATCTGAGCTGTTCGCGGCGGGAAGTGAGCCGGAGGAGCGAAGGTCCCCATACGGCGTCTCGACGGAAGCAGAAACTATAATCTTTCCACAATATGAAGTTTTCCCTTTCCATCTTCCTCGCCTTGTTTGCGGCGGTAGCGGCTGTCGCCGGCGACAATGGGCCGTTTGTGACGGCCGAGGGACGAACTCGCCGCGCCAACTTTTAGTTGCTGTGCTTCACCCTGTATACACGCAACTCGGCAAAAGGCTACAATGATTTAAATCGGGATATGTTATCAAATTTTACTTATTAGACAGGCGGGCGGCGTCAGCCGCCATGCCGGCACCGCCGGAGGCCTCGCTGCTGATCCATTCGACGTTCTTGCCGCTTCCTTCGTAGAGCTTCTCGCATTTGGCCGCACCGCGAAAATCGCATAGCATCACGCGAAGATGCCCGCCGCGATGGACGATGGCCGTCGACTTGCGAAGGTTCATGCGGGGATTGTTGAAAAACCCGCTGTTGACGATCGTCGCGCCGCTACGCACGTCGTAACCGATCTCCGCCGTGTCCGCATAGCACCCGTCGAAGACGTTAGAACCGCCGATGCACTGGAACGCCGTCGAGCCGGGAAGCATCTCTGGAACGCCAAGCGCGAGATGTGCGCTCTCGTCCTCTTTTGTCCATTTGCCAGTGGATTCCAATTGCTTGCGACGGGCGTAGGCGTCAGACCACTCCTTGAACCCAAGACCCTTCGGCGGCACCGTGCCGCCCCAGACATGGCAGCGCGTGAAACGGTTCGCCCCTCCGCCGGAGCGTATGCCCGTCGTGTAGTCCACAACGATGCAGTCCGTGAAATGGCTGTCGGCGACCTGGCAGTCGATGCCGACATTCCCGGCAAGACCGCTCATCGTGCATTTGCAGTAGACGTTGTTGGCGATCAGTTCGTAGAGATGTCCGCCGGTCTCGCGCGTGACGCAAAGGCCCGACCTGAGGCCGTTGTGCAGAGTGATGTCCGCAAGCGTGAAATGATGGGAGTTGGCGATGGCGAGGCAGCTTGCAAGGCCGTTGCCGTCGATATCGCCGCCCTTTATGAACAGGTTGGCGTTGTCATAGACGGAACCATCGGGATTGTAGACGGAGAGCGCGTGGTAGTCCGCCGCGCCATCCCAGAACAAGACGTATTTCATCTTCGCCCGCGCCACAAGATGCGCCGCGGGGTGCATCGAAAGCGAGCAGCGGTTTGTAATCAGAATCATCGAGCCAATGTCATACTCGCCTTTCGGAACGCACAGAACGCCGTTCGGCGCGGCGGATATGGCGCGGACGAAGCGCGGCGAATCGTCCGTCTCCCCGGCGAGGCGCGGGAAGTCCGCGAGATTCGCGTCGCAATAGCCCGACGGCAGCGCGGCGAAGGCGGCGGACGCGCCGCAGAGCGCGGCGGCAATCAGGAAGCTACGGTACCTACCCATAGAAAACCTGTTGTTTTGCGAAGTTGTCATGACACACTCCTTTTGCCTTTTGCAGATTTGGAGAATTGTACCATAATTCGCATATTTTGGGGTGATCATTGCGATGTCAGCCGAGAGATTCCCCAAAAATTAAAAGAGAAGAGAAGGGTCAGAGCTTATTGATATACTTTTTCTGAATGTTCATTCCTTCAGCTCAAAGCCATGAGCGGGAAGTCCTGCGACAGGCTCGTTCTTTGTGTTGAGGCGGGCGACGAAACGCCTGCCGCCCTTCGTGAACTCGTGCGCAGAGACACCGTCCGCGCCCATTGAAAAAGATCCGCGCTCCGCACCGCTGACGAAGTCGGCAAGCTTGCACAGCTCCGGCGCTGCCCGCTCGAACGCCTCGCGGCACTTGCGCGGGCTACCCGCCTTTTCGCCGAACGGCGTCCGCCCCGGGTCGTCCGAGAGCAGATAGTCGTAGCAGTGGACAAGCGACTCTTTCGCGCCGCCGAGAATCGTGTAGTACGCCTGTTCCACGAATTTCTCCGGCGTGCAGTCCAATGCGTCGTACCACCCGCCGCCGCACCTTCCACCTGTGATCTCGTTCATCCACGCCATGATCCAGCACGCCTGGATCGGTTCGGGGTTCGCGTCGCGCGTCTCGGTTCCCACCCAGCATGCGCCGAAGAGCGCCGCCTGACGCGCGGGAGAATAGCCGCGCTTCTCGTAAAGGCGCCACCAGCAGGGATACTTGATGATGAAGTGCGATTTCGGGTTGGCCTTCTTCGCGGCAGGGAGAATGTCGCACTCGCACACTTCGTACATGAGCGTCCGCCTGTACTCCTCCCAGTCTGCGACATTCCGCGCCGCCTTGTCTGCGCGGCATCTCTCGCAGCCGTCACCGCAGCAGGAAAACAGGAAGTCGTCGATGATCACCGTGTCGAAGACCTTCGCCGCGCGCGAACATTCCTCGCGCATGCGCTCCCGCGCCTTCGGGTCGCTCCAGCAGACGACCATCTGCGGCTCATCCTTGCCAGGTTCAGTGTCGTTCAGCATCGTCGGGGTTATCATGCCGCAGACCTCGAAGCCCTCGGCGCGGAATGCGTCGCGCTCCTCGACAAGCCGTTCGGTCGGCACGCGCTCGCCGTGTCGGTAGCTCTCGAGCCACAGCTTCGAGAATCCGTTCTTCTTCCACCAAGCTATCGCCTTCGCGCGCTCTTCCGCCGTCGCGAGGTCGCCGTTCACCGCAGTCACCTTGCACGACATCGAGAATACATGCTTCGCTTCAGGCACTTTCGCCGAAGCTACAGGCGGCATATTCTCCACCTCACCCGCGAAAAGCGCACTGCAGACAAACAGCAACGCAATCCCCATGCAGCCCTTCGCGGAATTGTGAAACCCGGCAATGTCGAAAAACTTTCCCATGCCGAATATTATAGCAAAACCAACGGTCACCGCACGAATATGGAAAGGCCGGAACCCTTCCATTCGGTGATGTAGAGGCCGTCGGAGCGGGACTCGAACGTCGCCCTCCTGTTCGTGAAGCTGACAGTGGAATCGGGCGCGGTCGTCCAGGAAATCACCTTGTCGCCGACTTTGCACTTTCTTTCGCCGAGAATCACGGTGACCGTCGCGCCGGCGGCGAACTTCGTCGTCGCGTTGCCGCCGTCGGTAAGCGAAGAGGTAACCGACCACGCGTCGGTCTTCGCCGAGAGGTCGATGGCCGAGCCGTCCTGCATCGTCGGGCCGTAGAAGAAGTTCGACGCCGGCGTGAAGGTGCCATAGACATCCAGCGCTGCCGACCCTCTGCCGTAGTTGTGTTGATATGTCGCGTTGTAGTCGTGGACCGACATCGGCCCCAGCAGATAAGGCGCGGCACTGAAGCCATCGAAGTCAACCGTGCGAAAATCGGCACTCTTGTTCGAGAAGGTGGTTACATTGCCGCCGCGCACGACGTTCAGCCGTCCAGTTCCTGACGGAGTGTTGGCAGAGGAAGAGACATAAAGCATCTTTGCAGGGGCAATGTCAACCATGACGGTGTGACCGCCCAAGCCGACGATCGTCCAGGCGTAGTTCTCGGTCGTCGCGAAGGTAAAGTTCGATACGACGGTAGCATTCGCGTTGAAAAAGCCATAGTCCATGTTGCCCCCGGAAATCGTGTTGGAGACCATGCCACCGGCGATGGTCAGGTCGTTGTAGCCCCAGCCCGGATTCCCGCCAGGATCGAGAATCGCATTCGGCCCGAGGTAGACGCTCGCATGGGCATTCTGGGAGGCGGCGCCGAGACAGCCGCCCGAAGGAGGAATGGTGGTGCGCAGGATGCCCGCAAGGATGTCGGTGCCGCCGGTATAGCTCTGGTCCCTGCCGCAGACGAGGAGTCCGCCGCCCTTCTTGACGAGCTTGAGCCCGCCGGTAAGCGTAAGGGTGGAGATCGTAAACGACGAGCCGGACGGAACGTCAAAGCGGAGCTCGCCGCCGACATCGGTGTCGGTAACCGTGCAGGTGCCGTCGATGGCGCGGACGGTGAGGTTGTGCCC
This sequence comes from uncultured bacterium, assembly GCA_902779075.1. Next base: position 28,549 of record CACZAK010000057.1, read on the forward strand.
ATGGAGGTCGATTGTCTTGCCCGATGCGACAGTGACGGTTTCAAACATGGACCAGTCCTCGTCGTCCGAGAGCGAATAATTGTCGTCCACCGTCTTGGTCGCGTGGATGACGAATGTGGCAAAGGACGTCTTACCGGCGTAGGCGCCGATGCCGGTCGCCGTCACCATGGCGACGCCGGCGGCGTGGTTGTTCAAATAGGTGACGGTGTAGTGCGTGCCTGCCACGAGCTCCACGCCGTCAATCAGGTTGGAGACCGTAACGGCAGGCTGGAGTCCGGCCTCCAGTTCCGCCGCGGATGTGGTAAACTGGTCGGCAATCGGGGAGACGGAGAAGACGCTCGTGACGGCGCCGTACTCGAGGAAGGTGTCGCTGTTCTGCTGCGCGTAGTCGGCCGCGACCCATGCGGCGGATGCAGCGCCGTTGCGGATGCGAAGCTCGTCCATACGTACGACGACGCGCCCAGTATTCGCTTTGCCGCTATGGGTGTCTGACGCGCCGAACTTGAGCGGAACCGTGACATCAGGGCCGAGGATGCCGTGTCCCCGCGTGCTCGATTCCACAACGGTGGCATTCTCGTACTTGACGGCCGCCTTGCCGTCCATAGTGTAGGTGAAGTAACGCCAGTTGCCGCCGGTGGAGGATGTCTTGGTATTCCAGTTGTCTATACTTGAGCCGCCTGTCCCAGAATTGATGGTGATGCCATAGAACGGTGCAGGGATGGCAGCATAGCCGTTGTCCTCAAAAAACCTGAGGGAAAAGCCTCCATTCCCGTCACCCCAACCACTTAGCTTGTTCGCAATATCGACGCGAGCGTTTTTGGCATTCCCGTAGTTATCTTCCGAGCTCCTATCGAAGTCGTCGATTGTGGCCCATGAGGTGATGGTCAACTTGGACCTGTCGATCAGCGGCTTCACGGCGGTTGAGGACGTAAAGTCGAAAACCTCCGTCACGAAGAGATTGGAGCACGACACGCAGCCGCCGATCTTCGGGTCCTTGCCTGCACTGACAGCGGCGATATTGACGGCGTCATAGCCATTGCCCGACGAATCGTGGACAGTCGCGTTACCCTCGCCGAGGTGCCAGACGCCAATGAAGTCTGGCCATGTGTCCGCGGGGTTCACCGCCGGCGCAAGCGACGAGTCCCTCACGCCCCAGTAGGCGATGACCTTCGTGTCCGCCGCGAGCGACGGCACATTGACCCAGACGAGCGACTCGCCGGTTTGATTCCACGTGTCGATTTCGTGCGCGAGGAGCGTGCCGTCAGCGAGCGCGAAGCGGAGGTCCGCGCCGTTCACGCCGCATTCGGCCGGATCGAACCCCAGCTGACGCGTGGACGAGAGCCGCACCAGGAGCGGGAAATTTTCAGAGATAGTCGAAGTGACTTTGCCCGCCGCCGGGGAAATCGACATGGCGCACCTGTAGTTCGACGGATCGATGGTCGTCGCCAGCGCGGTGGCGGCCGCGAGCATTGCGCCGGCGGCAATCAGGAAGCTACGGTATCCACCCCCCATAGAAAACCTGTTGTTTTGCGAAGTTATCATGACACACTCCTTTTGCCTTTTGCAGATTTGGAGAATTGTACCATAATTCTCATATTTTGTGGTGATCATTGCGATGTCAGTCGAGAGATTTCCCCAAAAATTAAAAAATTTCCATCTTTTGGGGAAATCTCAAACCCCAAGCTCCAAGCTCTAAGCTCTAAGCTCTAAGTTCAAAGCTACCTCACGAAGATTGTGAGGTCGGAACCTGCCGCGACTTCGAGCCATTCGCTGTCACTACCACTGTAGGCGGGACCGGCGGCGATGTACTGCGCGTCCGCCGCCGGGCGGAAGCCGAGGTTGCCGAAGGTGTCGTAGAGCCCGACCTCGCCGCAGACGAACTGCTTGCGTCCGCCCCGGCGGAAACCGCCTTCTTTTCGGTAATACCAAAGATAGCATGGTCGCAGCGCAGATGTGCGCGCTTCCGCGAACGCATGCACGAGGCAAAAGTCCCCTTCCGCTTCCTTAAATACGCCGAAGACATCGTGCGGCTCAAAAAGCCTGCCGCCGTCTTCGCCGCGAACGACATGTCTGCGGCGGCGCTTTTGAGCAGCGCGACCAGATGCGGACTTGAATGCCCGAGAGACTTCACGCTTGTCTCCGTGGACAACGAACCGCTGTTTTGCGAGAACGCAAAGCCGAAAGTGACGAGCATCGAGCAGGACTTCGCAGGGGCGGGACTCGCGGCTGCAAAGGCGCTCGACAGACTTTCCCGCCGCTGCGCAGGTAGCCCGGCCACAATACTCGTTCCGCCGAGGCGGATCGTGCGCCGGGCATCCTCGGTCCGTCCGCACAGCGGCAAGACGATCGCGCAGAATGTCGCCGTCTTGGTCAATGCCCGCGCCATCGACGGCATAACGGTCGCCGACATAGCAAAGCTGCTCGGATATTCACGCCGGACTGTCGAGACGAACTACCGCGCCGCATACGGCCATAGCATCGGCGAAGCGATCTTCGACTGCCGCTTCAAGGAAGTCGAACGGCTGCTCGCAGGTTCGCGCCAGCAACTCGGGGCGATTGCGAACATGTGCGGATGGAAGTCGTCGGCCGGTCTCGCACGCGCCTTCCGCGAGCGCTACGGCATAACTATGACCGAATGGCGCACGCGTTAACGCTCAATCAGTAAACGCCGGCATCGGAGGTGGCTGGAAGTTGAAGGCCGCCGTCACGAGCTTGCCGAGCGCGTCATCCCTCGAAAGCGCCGAGTCGGGAACATCGAAGACTGGCTCTGCCGAAGAAACGCCACGAGGCGCATTGGTAATCGTAACCGCTCCGATGTTGTTAAGACCATTGTTGTTAAGATTGATTTCCATTGTCGTATTTCCTTTCGTGTGTTCGCCTTGTATACACATATCCCGCTAAAAAGTTACATGTAAATCTGCAAGAATCGTCTTCAACTTCTCTTTCGCGCGGAAAATACGCACTTTTACAAGATTTTCGCTCACTCCTGTCTGATTTGCGATGTCTCGCACGGACATTTCGCCTACTTGGAACATCGTATACGCGTCACGAAGGATGGGCGGGAGCTTCGCAAACGCCTCCAAAAGGCGCTTGCGAAGGTATTCCGTATCGGACTGCGAAGTCTCGCGATGCTGCGGCAAAGTGTCGAGACGCTCCGCTGTGCCGACAACCGGCGTCTCTGCGTCACCCACGACGCCATCGTCCGAATCGCGTATCTCGCCGACGAAAGTCAAGTGCGCCTTGTCGCGCGCAAGGTTCTTGCGGAGATTGCGGGCAATCGTAAAGGCAAGACCT
>CACZAK010000058.1 GCA_902779075.1 uncultured bacterium
CGAGGTCGCCCAGGTCTACCGCGACCGGTTCGGGCCCGACAAGCCGATCATGATCGGCGAGACGGGATGCTACTCGTTCTACGGGCAGCACGACCCCGAAGGGGCACAGTGGTCCGAGGAGTTCCAGGCTGAATATCTTTCCAATTCCGTGGATTTCGCGATAAGGGACAAGGACATCCAGGGCGTCGCGGTCTGGCAGTTCTGCGACTCGCGCTCGTACTTCCGCGGTGGTTCGGACATACGGACGCGTCCGCTTGGTTGCAACATGGCGGGTCTCTTCGACATCCACCGCCGCGAGAAACTGGCCGCCAAGGCCGTCCGCAAGCTCTTCACCCCTCCGGCGAAGTGACGCGGACGATCTGTTCGGTTTTTGCCTGACACCCGAAAAATGAGGCGCACCTAATTTGACATTTGCGATTTAGGTGCCATAAAATGAGATTGATTTTTACGTCACCTAAATAACACTTTGCAATTTAGGTGCCGTTAGTCTGTTGACGGTAGTCAATAAAAATGGTACAATTTCGCGCGAAAGGACAAAAAGGCGCTATGGAGAATGTGTTTTTTGGTCGAGAAGACCTAATGGCAGATATGCTCGCACTTTGGCATAAGCGCGTGCCCTCATTTGTTACTTGCCGAGGACGTAGGCGGATTGGAAAGTCAACGCTCATTGAACGGTTCTCCATGCGTAGCGGAGCGCGATTCATCAAGATAGAAGGGTTACGGCCCAAGGCGAAGATGACGGCTCAAGACCAACTAGCCAATTTCGCCAACCAGCTTTCCGTCCAGACAGGTGCGGAATCAACAGTTCCACAGAACTGGCTGTCTGCGTTCGTTAGGCTGGAAAGAGAACTGAGCGACAAAAGCCGCACGGTTATTCTCCTGGATGAAGTCTCGTGGATGGCGCACGACGCTCCGACCTTTGTGGGAACGCTGAAAATCGCATGGGACAACTACTTCAAGAAACACCCTAAACTTGTTTTTGTCGTGTGTGGAAGCGTCTCGACGTGGATCAAGGAAAACATAATCGAAGAAGGCTCGTTCTACGGGCGCAGGTCGCTGGACATCGTCGTGCCTGAATTGCCGCTTTCGGAGTGTGTCAAGTTCTGGGGACGCGCGGTCGAGCGAATCGACATCCGCGAAATCATCGACATACTCTCCGTGACAGGCGGAGTGCCGCGCTATCTGGAGGAAATTGATCCTGGCATTTCGGCGAACGAGAACATAAGGCGTTTGTGTTTTCGTCCCAAAGCGATACTGCGCGAGGACTTCGACGAGATGTTTAGGGATGTCATCACGCATCTGCCAACCTTGACGGCGTCGATTATTCGCGCTCTTGTGGATGGATCTCTTAGTTCAACCGAAGTGGCTAAACGCATCGGAAAGGCGAAGGGCGGGAATGTCACCGCCGCGCTCGACCAACTTGTTGAGGCGGGCATGGTGTCGGAGGATGTCGGCAAGAATCCCGTCACCGGCGAGGAGGCGCGTATGAAGCTCTACCGCCTGAAGGACAACTACTGCCGGTTTTACCTGAAATACATCGAGCCGGAAAAGGACGCCATCGACAAAGGAGCATACACGCTTGGATCATTGGCGCAGTTGGACGGCTGGCAGTCCGTTCTCGGACTCGCATTCGAGAACATGGTCGTCAACAACACGGCTCGACTCCTTGAACCGCTGGGACTTGCGTCTTCTCTGGTTGTGTCCGCCACTCCGTATAGGAAGGTGGGAAAAGGCGATTCTCGGGACGGTCTGCAGATCGATTTGTTGCTTCAGACGCGCAGATCTGTTTGCCTCGTGGAGATAAAGCGACAGCGTGAGATAGGAAGAGAGGTGATCGATGAAATGGCGGAGAAGGTACGTCGGTTGCCACGTCGTGACGGGATTTCGGTACGCACGGCGCTTGTATATGAAGGGCATCTTGCGCCAATCGTCGAGGCAGACGGCTATTTCGACGTAATAATTCCTTTCAGACGACTGATGGGTCTGTGAAACAGCCTTTGAATCCTTAGAGATGCCGTTCTCGTAAAAGCCATGAAGGACTGACCATGAAGAAAAAACAGGAAGAAACAAAAATGAGCAAGATAATCAATAGAGTTTGGAAGGGCGCGCTTGTCGCGGCGGCCCTTTGCGCGGCGCCGGCGCATGCGGAGGAGGTCGATTTCGCGAAGATCCCCGACGTGCGGATATTCAAGGGGGACGAGACCATCGGCTACCGCGATCCGGCGGCGTGGTACGAGGATGGCGTGTTCCACCTGTTCGTCACGGTGTGCGATCCGTCCGTGCCGCGCATGACGATCGGACACTCCACGAGCCGGAACCTCGTCGACTGGTCGCCGATCGAATACGTCCTTCCCATGGACAAGCGCTTCAACTGGTCGAGTCCCGGCAACATCGTCAAGGACGGCGACGAACGCGTCCTCTGCTTCCAGAAATACCCCACGCCAGACGCCACGCCGACGAAGGTTGCGTTCGCGGACGACACGGCGCGGCTCTACACGATCAGGACGAAGGACTTCAAGACGTGGACCAAGCCGGAGCTCATCATGGTGAAGGGGCCGAACGTCTCGGAGGCGGAGATGGGGCGGATGATCGACGCGTACATCGCCAAGGGCACGGACGGACTGTGGTGGTGCTTCTACAAACAGCAGCAGGACAAGTCGGGGAAGTTTTCCAAGAAGGCGAGGATGGGCGTGCCGTTTTCCGTCTCTCCCGACCTGAAGACGTGGACGCAGAAAGGCTTCACGGACGGCGGAGAGAACGTGTGCGTGCTGCCTGACGACCAGGCCGGCGGCTGGTTGATGCTCCATGCGCCGGGCAACGGAATCGGCTTCAAGCGCTCGACCGACCTCGTCCACTGGACGGACTGCGGAATGACGGTTCTCGGGCAGAAGGACTGGAACTGGGCGAAGGGGCGGATCACCGCCGCCACCGTGATCGACTGCCGCGCGGTGAAGGGCGTCGGGAAGTACGTCATGTTCTTCCACGGTTCGGGTCCGCGGAAGGAGATCGAGGGCGACTGCTACAAGAACTGCTCCATCGGCATCGCGTGGTCCGATGACCTGAAGGAGTGGACATGGCCCGGCAAGGCGGGGATGATGCCGCCTCCTGCGGGGCAGCACTGCATCTACGACGCGATCCCACTGGAAGGCGCGTGGGAGATGTCCTATTGCTCCAACGCATGGGATTCGGTGGCGTGCCCGAAGTTCAAGGGCGTCGCCGTCGCCAAGGCCGTGCCCGGGTTCTGGGAGAACATGGTTCCGGCGCTGCGCGCGGCGGGGATGAAGGACGCGTTCCGGATCAACCCCGCGTACGAGCGCCAGACGATTCCAATGACGCAATGGGCCAAGTGTACGACGCTCCCCAACATCTACGGATGCTTCCTCTACCGCCGCGCGTTCACGCTGGAGAAGCTGCCGCGGCGTCCGGCGTTCCTCGCGTTCGACTGCGTGCGCAACCAGGTCCACGCATGGGTGAATGGAAAGTTCGTCGCATTCCGCCAGGGATTCTCCACGCCGTTCGAGCTGCCGATCCCAAATGGCGTTCTCCGCGAAGGCGAGAACGAGATCGTCCTCGCCGTCTCGAACAACTCGAACAAGGGGTACAACGGGTCGGACGTCAGCGGGCTCACGACGCGCGGGCTTTTCGAGGCCACCGGCGGAATCGACGGACGCCTTGAGCTGCGGTTCGCGGGGAACGGCATTCGCGACGTCTATGTCACGACGGCGAAGGATCTCAAGACGTTCACGGTGCATGTAGGTACGGATTTCGGTCACGCGGGACGCGTGACCCTACCCAATTCCGGCAATTTGGTAGGGGCGAGCGTCCCGCTCGCCCGCAATTACAAGTTGGCTTATTCAATCTCCGATGCCACCGGCAAGGTTGTGGCGAAGGGCGAGGCGAAGGGGGATTTCACGCTGCCGACGAAGGGTTTCGCGTTCTGGTCGCCGGAGAATCCTGTCCGCTACACGCTCACGCTCACGACGCCGGAGGGGACGTGTTCGCAGAAGTTCGGCATCCGCCGTCTCGTGCCGGACGGCGAGCGAATGCGCCTCAACGGCGAGCTGACGTACCTGCGCGGCGTCACGGAGCACTGCTACTTCCCGGAGACGGTGCAGCTTCCTCGCGACCTCGCGTACTACCGCATGATCACCGCGAAGCGCAAGGAACTGGGATTCAACTTCCTGCGCTTCCACACGTTCGTTCCGACGGACGAGTACCTAGAGGCGATGGACGAGCTCGGAATCATGGTCCACATCGAGTCGCCGAACTTCGTCACGCTCGACGAGTACGACGCGATCATCCGTTTTGCGCGGCGGCATCCGTGCGTCGTCGCGTACTGCACCGGCAACGAGACGTGGATCGACGGAAATGCCGAGAAGTACCTTGAGGCGGTCGCGAAGCTGGTGCACGCCGAGACCGACTCGCTTTTCACGCCGATGAGCGCGATGCGCAACGTGGAGTACATGGTCCGGCGCGGCAAAGACACGGCGGACAAGCCGTTCCTGCACGTCCCGTCGCGCATGGCGCGGCTCGCCGCGTACTGCGACTACTTCACGTCGTACCAGCTCGGCGCGGTGTCGTACAATTCGCTGAACGGGGCGTCCGCCGCGACGATAGACGCCTGGGGCGACGCGTACTGCGGCAAGCCGCGCACGATGCACGAGACGTGCATCGACGGAAGCTTCTGCGACATCACGCTCGAGAAGGACTATCCGAAGGACTCGCCGATCACGAGGGAAGGCGTGTTCTCCGAGGTGCGTCGCCATCTGGCGGAGCGCGGCCTCCTCGACCGCGCGCCCGCGTATGTGCGCAACTCGAGCGAATGGATGCGGCGGATACGCAAGTTCACGTTCGAGAAGGTGCGCGCGTCGCGCAGGATCGTGGGGTACGACTACCTCGGCGACATCGACTCGCGCTGGCACACGTTCGGCTACTCGGACGGAATGATGGACGAGTTCTACCGCCTGAAACACGGCGAGACCGTCGAGAACGTGCGGCGCTACAACTCCGCTGCGGTCTTGCTGTGCAGCCTCGGCAGCGACTTCAACTTCAAGGCGGGCGAGAAGAGGCGCGTGGCGTTCACGATCTCCAACTTCGCGGGCGACGCGAAGGAAGGGGTGGTCAAGGTGTCGCTTGTGAGAGAGGGAACGAGGAATGGAGAATGTTGCCAATGTGAAAATGTTGCCAGTTCCAATGTTGCCAATTCCCAATTGGGGAACAGGAAAGAGGAAGCATGGAAGGGAGAGAAGAAGATAGGACCGGTCAAGAACGGGGAGATCGCAGAGCTTGGGGAGTTTGAGGTGGCGATTCCTGTGGCGGACAAGCCGACGAAGTATCTTCTTCGCGCATCGTTCGTCGGCGGTGCGGTGAAGGCGGAGAACGAGTGGGAGGTCTATGCGTTTCCGGAGGTGGGGTCACGCGTCCCGCGTGACCGCATGCCCTGCCGTATCGTCTCCAGCATCTCGCGCGACGACCTTCTCGTGGCGATGGGGCGTGGCGAACGCGTGCTGCTTCTCGGGAAGGGGCCGTTCAAGTCGCTTCGGACCTCGTTCCGGATCGGCCTTGCCGGACGCACTTCCGGACACTACGCGACGATCATCAAGCCAGGTCATCCCGCGCTGGAGGGACTGCCCCACGAAGGATTCTGCGGCTGGCAGTTCAGGCGGCTGATGCAGAATGGCGCGGCGGTGCAGCTTGAGGCGGGCGTTCCGTTCGACCCGATCGTCGAAGTCGCGTCGTCCGACAAGTACCTGATCCGCCAGGCGATGCTCTTCGAGTACAAGGTGGGCGAAGGGCGGCTTCTCGTCTGCTCGTTCGCGTTCAACGCGAACGACCCCGCAGCCGTATGGCTCAAGGCGCGTCTTGAGGCGTACGCGGCGTCGGATGCGTTCCAGCCCGCGCAGACGCTCACGCCCGACCAGCTTCGCGCCGTAATCGACGCGCCACTCTTTTCGGCGGAGGGCAACAAGAACGTGGCGCTCAACCCGGACGACCCGGCGAGTTACGCGAAACCCAAAAAGAAGTGAGGCACGGACAAGCCATGATGAACAAGGAATTGTTGCCGCGCAGGGATTTCCTGCGCAACGCGGTGATGCTGGCGGGCGCCGGCGTCACGACGCCGCTGTGGGCGGCGATGAAGTACGACAGGAATGTCGCGCTGCGGTACTTCCGCGAAAGCGCGAAAGAGACGGACGCGCGCGTGAAGGCCGGCATCGAAGCGAACCGCAAGGGCGACGTCACGCTCCTCTTCACGGACGCGCAGGGGCGCCCGTGCGAGAACGTCCACGTGAAGGTACGCCAGACGCGCCACGACTTCAAGTACGGCGCGAACATCTTCGGCCTCTCCGAGACGAAGAACGGCGCGGAGCACGCCGCCGCGTACAGGGAACGTTTCGCGGCGGCGTTCAACTTCGCGACGCTGCCGTTCTACTGGGGGGCCAACGAGCCTGAGCCGGGAAAGTACAGGTTCGCAAAGGATTCGCCCTACATCTATCGTCGTCCGCCGATCGACATGTGCCTGGAATTCTGCGAGGCGCACGGCATCGAGCCGAAGGCCCACTGCCTGAACTACACGGTGCCGGGAGAATTCCCGAAGTGGTGGAAGAAGAGCGACGTGAAGCGCGAGAAGGAACTTCTGGAGAAGCGCTTCCGCATACTCGCCGACCGTTACGCGGAACGGATTCCGATGTGGGAGGTGACGAACGAGACGCTCACCTTTGCCACAAACCAGCAGCAGCTGAGCCGCCTCTTCTCTGAACCCGACCTCGTGGAATGGTGCTTCAAGACTGCTGCGAAATACTTCCGGAAGAACAGGCTTGTCATCAACGAGATGCACAACTGGATGTGGGGGGGTGCGTTCAAGAAGAGCCGCAGCGCATACTACATGCAGATTGAGAACGCGCTGCTGAAGGGATGCCGGATCGACGGCGTGGGGTTTCAGGCACACGCCGTCTGGGGCGCGAACATGAAGCACGTCGCCTCTCGCGCGCGGTTCCAGTACAACCCGGCTTTCACGTTCGAGCTGTTCGACGCCTACGCCGTGCTCGGCAAGCCCCTCCAGATCACGGAATGCACCATTCCAGCCTGTTCCGAGGATCCCGGCGACGAGGCGGTGCAGGCGGAGATCGTGCGCAACCTCTACAGCGTCTGGTTCTCGCACAAGGCGATGGAGGCGATCGTTTACTGGGATCTCTCCGACGCCTATACGTGGCAGCCCATGGTCTACGGCTCGCTCTGTCGCAAGGACATGAGCCCGAAGCCCGCCTACTATGTCGTGCGCGATCTTTTCGGGCGCGAGTGGCGTACGAACTTCGAGCGCGATGCGTCGGGCGGGCGTCTTTCCTTCCGCGGCTTCTGCGGCACATATGAAGTTGAGGCGACATCGAACGGCCGCACCGTCAAACGCCAATTCCATGTCGGACGAGAGAATCCACGCTCGATAGGCATAATGATTTAATTCAACAGGAGATGAGGAGTTATGAACATCACGCAAAAGGGTTTTGCCGCAGTCGTCGGCGCATTTGCATTCACATGGTGTGGAATCGCCGCTGAAGGCACGGGAGAAACCGTCTTTTCCATAGACGCTGGCAAACCAGGCAAGACGCTGCCGAATGTGAACAAGGTGCTTACGCTCTGGGAACTGCAGGAATCGACATTAGCCAACGTGAAACGCAGGCATGACGCGGACGTACTGGAGTTCGCCGAATACGTCGAGGTGATGGGGGCGACGGGCGGAAACGATAGACGCGACTGCTTCAAGAATCCGGCGAATCGCGCCGCCCTCGACGACTACGACTTTTCGCGCCTTGTCGCGGGATGCCGCAGTATCGTGCGGCTTGGCCTGAAACCGTACCTCAAGCTCGGAAACGTGCCGCAGAAGTTCTCGTCCGACATCGGCAGCGGGGACTTTGGCATGAACATACGTCCGCCTCTTGACTACGACGCCTACGGACGTTACATGGCCGCCTGCGCAAAGGCGCTGCTCGACGCGTTCGGGCGCGACGAACTTCTCACGTGGCGCTTCGCCGTGCTGACCGAATTTGAGAACGCTGGTTGGTTCAAGGATGCGTCGGGCAGCGCGGAAAAGACGTTTCAGGCCTACTGCCGCCTGTACGAGGTGACGGTTGATGCGTTTACGCGGACGATCTCGCCGGACTTGACGTTCGGCGCGCACGCGATGGCCGTAACCGAGGGACTGTGGGACGAGCGCAACTTCATAAAGTACGCGGCGGAACGCCGCATCCCCCTGAAGTTCGTAACGGCGTCGTTTTATGATTTCAACCCCGGACGCTTCACGAGTGGATTCAACCTGCCCAATACGATCGGGCATCTGCGCAATGCCGCCGAATCGGCAGGACTTACAAACCTCGTTTACGGAATTGACGAAGGGCGCATCCTTTCTGGACTCGCGCGTGGCGCGAAAAGCGGGGCCCTGGCCATGCGCATCGTCGGCGATACATACCAGGCGGCATACGACGCAAGGATCGTGAGGCAGCTGTTCGACTCCAACGCGGACTATTTCGCCGCGTGGGGATACTTTTCGGGGCCTCACACCTGGTTTGACGGCCTGCCATCGGTCTCGTTCCACGTGGCGCGGGAGTCGGCGAAGTTCAAGGGGATGCGCAGGCTCCCCGTTGCGGTCGAGGGGAAGGCGGACGGTGGAGTGGAGACGGACGCGGTGGCCGCGCTTTCGGCGGACGGCGGGACGGTTCGCATCATGGCGTACTCGTTCGAAAACAATCTCCATGCGAAGGGGAAGACGCCGCTTCGCATGAAGGTGAAGCTGCCCGTCGCGTGGAAAGGACAAGATGTGCGCATCGTGCGCAGTGTCATCGACGACGACGCCAACTGGTTCGACGAATGGAGGCGTATTCGCAGAGAGCGCGGCATCGGTGACGATCGCTTCAACTGGTCTCCGGACGATCCGGCGCCGGTACACGCTGGATGCGGGCTGAAATCCGAGAAAGACCGCCAGATGTTCGTGGAGGAAATAGAGCCGATGCTCCGGGACCGCGCGAAGCTGAGGCCCGTCGAGGAGCGCATAAAAGTACGTGCGGACGGGACTGTTGAACTGGCTGCATCCCTGCCGGTTAACTCGGTCGTCTTTTTCGAACTGACGAAGCAGAAGCAGCGCGAAGATTTCGTCAGCCCGCAAGGCGCGGCACGGGTGAACACCGGGCCGCTCTTCTGGATGCACGGCACGGAGAGCGAGCAGCATCTGCGCGACTACGTGCGCGTGGTAGCGGAGAGCGGACAGGGTTCGCTCACGATCGAGTCGCGTCCGCACGAGGGCTGGATGCTCGACAGCTGGTGGCGCGACGTGGACATCATCCTCGACGAATGCCGCAAGCGCGGCATCAAGATGCTCATCTACGACGACTACTGGCTGCCGAGCCAGGGAATGGGGTGCATGTTCCCCATCCCGAAGGAGTTTCAGTGCCGCGACATCAAGTTCGCCTTCTACGCGCGCGGCAAGGAGCCCGTCCGGGTCGAGAACGAAATCGCCCGCGTGACGGCGAACGAAGTCTCGAAGAACGTGTTCGACTTGCGTCCCGACGGAAACAAGGTGATCGTCTACAGCTGGGCCGTCGCCAATCCCGGCAATGTCTATGCGCTTCCGCGCGGACGCAAGATCCCGCTCGTGAACGGGCTCGACGAGGCCGCGGTCGACTGGTTCCTCGAAAAGTTCTACCAGCCCTACTACGATCGCTACAAGGACGCCTTCCAGGACGGCACGATCCCCGGGTTCTTCTTCGACGAGCCCTACACGAAGGGATGGTGGGGCCCCGCGCTCGAAAGGGAGTTCGCGGCGCGTGGTGACAATGTGGGCGAGCTCATCACCGCGCTCTTCTTCCGGATCGCCGACCCGGAGCGCCACGCCCGCGCGCGCTACCGTTTCCTTGATGCGCACGTCGAAGTGTGGGGACGCACCATGTACGGACGCCACAGCGACTGGTGCGCGCGTCACGGCGTCTATTCGAGCGGACATTTCTTCGAGCATGGCAGCACGCACTACGACCTCACCTTTTCCGGCGGGAACGTGATGCAGCTGCTGAAGTACGTCGCCGTGCCGGGTATCGATGTCGTCTGCCGCCAGGTCTATTCCAACATGCGCGAAAAGAGGAACGTCGAGATCGACTGCGGGCAGATGCCGAAGTACGCCTCGTCCATGGCGCACGTCTACAACCGCAACGGCGGGCTCAACTGGTGCGAGACGTTCGGCGCGTACGGACAGGACCTCTCCTATCCGCAGATGAAGTGGATCTGCGACTGGCTCCAGTACCAGGGATGCAGCTTCCTGATTCCGCATTCGTTCAACATGAAGGCGCCGCTCGACAGCGACTGCCCGCCGTACTTCTACAACGGCGGATACGAACCGCGCTTCCCGCTCTACCGCGTGTGGGCGGACTACAACAACCGCTGCGCGCTCATGCTGTCCGGCACGGGACACATCTGCCGCATCGCGCAGTGCATGCCCGGCATCAGCTACCACGTCGGCAAGACGATCCGTCCCGAGATGTTCGCGTTCGCGATCCAGGACGCGCAGCTCGACGGCGACTTCATGGACTACGGCGCGGTCGAGACGTGCCGGATCGGAAAGAACCCGCGCACGGGGCGTCCCGCGCTCCAGTCCGAAAACGGCGTCGAGTGGTATGACATTCTTGTCTTGCCCGCCACGGAGTACGTGCCGTTCCCCATCCTCGAAAAGGCGCTCGCGTTCGCGAAGGCGGGCGGCGTGGTGGTGGGCTACGGCATCAGGCCGAGCAACACGCCGACGCAGAGAAAGACGGCGGAGGACGTGCGGAAGACCGTCGCGGAAATCTTCGCGCAGAAGGCGTCGCTCTTCTTTGAGAAGGAGCCGGATGGCGCCCAGCTCCGCGCCGCGCTCGCGAAGGAATATCCCGGCGAGAGGCGTCCGCTGGCCATTCGCGAATTCGACTTCGAGGGGCTTGACCCCAAGGACGGACGCAAGCTCGCGGTGAAGCTCAACGAGAAGGACGGCGACACGATTCTCTTCATTGCAAACCAGGACGACAAGCGCGGGCGCGACCTGAAGGTGCGCGCGCAGTTGCCGGCGGAGAAGGCGGAGTTGTGGAACCCGATGCAGGGCACGATCGAGCGGCCGGCAGTGGAGAACGGGATGGTGAAGGTGACGTTGGAGCCGAGCGAGACGGTTTTCGTGGTGTGGCCGAAAACAACAAACGTACAACAACAAGGGGGCGGGGTTTCTTGTTGTCGTACGCTTGCTGTCTCTTCGGTTGGGAAAACAACAAGCGTACAACAGCAAGAGGTGGGGCGTTCTGTTGACATTCCTTTGGATGTGAAGGAGACCGTCACGCCCGTGGTGGTTGAGAAAGGGCCGGAATACGCGGCGCTGATGGATTTCGTGAAACCGCTTGAGGGCGCGAAGTGGATCTGGCATCCGAAGAATCCCATGGCGAAGGGACATGTGAAGTTCCGCGCGACGCTCGACTTGGCGAAGGCCGAGAAGGCGCAGGTCGTGTTCGCGTGCGACACGACGGCGACGATCTATGTGAACGGCGAGAAGGTCGCCCACCAGCCACCCGGCGCCGAGGGCTACTACTATGGATGGAGCGTGCCCGTGCGGACCAATCTGGCGTTCAAGGCCGGACGCAACGAAATCACGATCGAGGCCGAGAACAGGTATCCCACCGAAAGCAATAGGCCGAGACTCGCCGGGTTCGTGGCGGCGTTCACATGGTCGGGCGGCCTGTTCCGCACGGACGACAAGTCGTGGCAAGTCACCCGCGCGGGCGAAAGCTTCGTCAATCCCAAGATCGTGCGCAACTTCGGCGACAAGCCGTGGAAGAAATGCATGTTGGGTCCGACGCGCAGTCCCTACAAGGAGAGCGTTTCGACGGAACTCAGGTTCACGCTCCCGGCGTTGAAGGACGGCACGCGCGTGTATCTCGTCTGCGACGGTACGGAAGGCGAGAGGAGTGCGGCGGTGACGGTAAACGGCGCCTACGCGGGTGGATTCATCGGTGCGCCGTATCGCATAGACATCACGAAGTCCGTCAAGCCCGGCGCGAACACACTGGAGGCAAAACCGTTCCGCTTGACGCATCCGAACATCATGGTAAAGGAATAGGCTTTATGGATGGAATCGTAATGGTAAACAGTGACATACAGTCGCGCAGGGATTTTCTGCGCAATGCGGTCATACTGGCCGGGGCGGGTGTGACCGCTCCCCTGTGGGCGGCTATGAAGTACAATAAGGACGCCGCGATGCGGTACTTCCGCGAACAGGCGTCCGAGACGGACGCGCGCGTCAAGGAGGGGATTGAGACGAACCGCAAGGGCGACGCGACGCTTGTGTTCCGCGATGCGCAGAGACGTCCATGCGAGCGCGTCCATGTGAAGGTGCGCCAGCTGAACCACGACTTCAAGTACGGTGCGAACCTCTTCGGTCTCGCCGAGACGAAGAACGGCGCGGAGAGCGCGGCCGCGTATCGGGAACTCTTTGCGGCGGCTTTCAACATGGCGACGCTGCCGTTCTACTGGGAGGGCAACGAGCCGCAGCCCGGCAAGACGCGCTTTGCGAAGGACGCGCCATACATCTACCGTCGTCCGCCGATTGACATGTGTCTTGAGTTCTGCGAGGCACACGGCATCGAGCCGAAGGCGCACTGCCTCAACTACGTGGCGGAAGGACTGTTCCCGGCATGGGCGAAGGGAGATGTCCGGCGCGAGAAGGAGCTTCTTGAAAAGCGCTTCCGCGAACTCGCCGAGCGCTATGCGGAAAGGATTCCGATGTGGGAGGTCGTGAACGAGACGCTGCACTGGTCCAACGGACGGCGTCGGCTCAGCAACCTGTTCTCGGAGCCCGACCTCGTCGAGTGGAGCTTCAAGACGGCGGCGAAGTATTTTACGAAGAACAAACTCGTCATCAACGAGACGCACATGTACGTGTGGGAATCGTTCAAGCGGAGCCGCAGTGCCTACTACATGCAGATTGAGAACGCGCTCCTGAAGGGATGCCGCATCGACGGCATCGGCATCCAGGCGCACGCCGTGTGGGGTGCGGACATGAAGAACATCGTGCAGAAAGGGCGGTTCCAGTACAATCCGCATTTTACGTTCGAGCTGTTCGATGCCTACGCCGCACTGGGCAGGCCCCTCCAGATCACGGAATGCACCATCCCCGCCTGTTCGGAGGATCCAGGCGACGAAGCGGTACAGGCGGAGATTGTCCGCGAACTCTACCGCATCTGGTTCTCGCACAAGGCGATGGAGGCGATTGTGTATTGGGACCTCTCCGACGCCTATACGTGGCAACCCAAGCTCTACGGCTCGTTCCTCCGCCGCGACATGAGCCCGAAGCCGGCCTACAACGTCATTTGCGACCTCTTCGGACGCGAGTGGCGCACGAACTTCGACCGCGATGCGCCGGGCGGGCGGCTGTCCTTCCGTGGCTTTTGCGGCACGTACGAGGTTGAGGCGACCTCGTACGGGCGCACCGTCAAGCGCCAGTTCCATATCGGTAACGCCGCCTCCATCCCAATCGAGATTTCCATTGCATGAATGAGATGGTGATGGTGCGCAATGTAGTTATATTGGCTCTCGCCATCTGCGCGATGGCGGCGATGGGCGAAAACGGTTGCCCGACGGGGAACATCGTGCGGCGCCTGGTCGATGCGCCGGCGGTGTGGGATGGGTTCGGCGTATGGCCGTCCACGCCGCCGGAGGATTGCCCGTTCCCGCAGTCGACGGCGTTCTGCGGAGTGGAGTTCACGGGGCGGCATGCGGAATACACGAGGGCCGACACGTGGTATCCGTCGTGGGCGTCGGACGGCGACCTGTACTCGCCGTGGACGGACGGTGTCGTTGAGTGGACAGATGGCAACGGCAAGAAAAAACGTCTTGGCAGCGCTTCCGGCACACGCACCGCAACGACGGGCCACGCGAAAATCGTCGGCGAAGATCCGCAGCGTGTGGCTCTTCGACCGTCCGAACGACATCGTGTGCATTGAGGACGGGCTTCTCGTGTTCAGCGATGGCACGACGATCCGCACCGGCGCGCTGCCGGATGACGCGAAGAAGGGCGTGGTGTTCGAGTTTCCGCCGAAAAACGTCAGTTGGGTGATGTTCACGGTGGAGAAGGTGAACAAGGGCGGATGCCACGTTGGCCTTTCGGAAATCGCCGTGTTCTAAGCTGATGTGGGTTGGCGTTGTCGGTGCATGGTTGTGCCGTTCGGCGCGCAGTGTGGCGGCGTGGGCGTGGCGTTGGCGACGCCTAAAACGAACTGGGTGAGTTCTTGACGCATCTGACGCCCTGATTGTGGTATAATACGCGGCCATGAGCGAAAGTCTGTTTTTCCAGGACCTGGCCGTCATGATGTCGGTCGTCGGTCTGGTGTCGGTCATCTTCACGCGCCTTGGTTGGCCGAAGGTGATCGGCTATCTGCTCGCCGGCGTCATGATGAGCGAGCATACGTGGGGTGGGTCGTTACTCGCCGACCCCAAGTCCATCGGCACCATCGGCCAGCTCGGCATCGTGTTCCTCATGTTCACGCTCGGCCTCGAGTTCAGCGCGGACGACATGAAGAAGGTGAAGCACGTTACCATACCTACCGCGATCTTCGACACGCTGATGATGATATGGCTGGGCTATACCATGGGCACGCGCGTACTCGGTTGGGACGGTGTGCAGAGCCTCTTCCTCGGTGCGGCGCTGTGCGATTCGGCAACCACGCTCCTCGCGAAGACGATAGAGGAGATGCGCTGGGGAGACCGTCCGTTCGTACGCTACATCTTCGGCACCACGATATTCGAGGACATCCTCTGCGTGGGCGTGATCGCCCTCGTGACGGGCGTTGCGACAGGGAAGGGCATGAGCGTGGGCGCGGTGGGCCTTTCGCTCGGCGGTCTACTTGTATTTTTCACGTGCGTACTCGTGTTCGGCCTCGTCCTCGCGCCGCGCCTCCTTAACGGCGTGGCGAGTCTTAAGGACGACGAAACACTCCTCCTAACGGTCCTCGGACTCTGCTTTTTCGTCAGCTTCATCGCCTTCAAGTTCGACTACTCCCTCGCGCTCGGCGCCTTCCTCGTGGGAATTCTCGGCGCATCAAGCGACGTGCGAAACCGACTCCACAAGCTGGCGTCGCCGCTCCGCAATATGTTCTCGGCTGTGTTCTTCGTGACGATCGGCCTTCTCGTTGACCCCGTGGTGTGCTTCCGCAACCTCCCGTTGATATTGGGTCTCGTGCTACTTGTCGTACTGGGGAAGGGTTTCAACTGCTGCTTTATGTCGCTGTTCACGGGCCAGAGCGTGAAGAACTCGGTGCAGACCGGGTTCGGCCTCGCACAAATCGGCGAGTTCGCCTACATGGTGGCGCTCATATACATGACGGAAACGGGCGACACGGCAAGCCCCATCTACCAGGTGGTCGTGGCCGTCTCGCTCGTCACGACCTGCATCAACCCCGCGATGCTGCGCTTGTCGGACCGCGTGGGCGACTGGTGCGAGACGCACATCCCCGAACGGCTTCGTGGCTGGATCGCCGCGTATCAGGACTGGCTTGCGCGCTTCAGGGGCGCCTCCGTGCCGACCCAGCTGCAGAAACATCTCCGCAGCCGCTTCGCATGGCTCGTTGCGGCGTTCATGCTGAACTTCGCCGTGGTGGTCGCCGCTACCATGCTCACGCGCCTCGACTACTCGCCGTTCTCGCGTTTTTTCAACGACCATAAGCTTTTCTTCTTCTGCCTCGTCGCGAACCTCTTCTGCGTGTCGATGCTCGCGCTCATGCTGGGTCTGGCACTGTCGATCGGACGCGACATCGCGGCCGTCCTCACTGGTACGCGCCAGCCGAAGAAGTGGAAGGTGGCGGTGCGGCAATTCGTCTCGTGGGCGTGCTGGACCGTAGTGCTTGTGCTTGCGTTCGTTCAGAACCTGATGATCAACGTGAACCTCCTTCCCCCGGAACGACCTGCGCGCCTGACAATCCTTGCGCTGCTTGTGACGGCGGCGATATTGGGCTGGAAGCATTTTAAGCGGGCGGGACACGTGGCGACCTACAGGTTCAACTCCGCTCTTGCCGCGGAACGCCGGCGTACGCGTCGGGCGACCGCGCGTGGCGACGTTACGCTAACCGTTCCGGGAGATTTCTACGAGCACCTCGCCATCCCGGAGTCGTCTCCAGCCATCGGCGAGTCGATCCGTTCGCTCGACATCCGCGCGAAGACGGGCGCGAGCGTGGTGGCGGTGGAGCGGGCCGGGAACCGTTTCCGCAATCCCGGCCCCTCATGGACGTTCGAGGCGGGCGACGTGGCGGTAGTCATCGGTGATCCGCCACAGCTCGCCGCGCTCCACGAACTGTTCGCCGTTCGAAAAGTACCGTAAATTGTACCGTGGTGTGTCGCAACGTGTCACTAGTGTGACGAAATGACACATCAGGTGTCATGGAATGCGTGGATTTAGTGGGTGGCATGGTCTGTGCTATGCCTTTTGCGGCGTTTCAGTTCAGAGACGCCAGGAGGAATAACAAATGAATGCCGACAAATACACAACAAAAGTACGCGAGGCACTAGGTGCCGCGCAGAACGTGGCCCAACACCACGGCCAACAGCAGTTTGACGCCGAGCATGTCCTTTTTGCGTTACTGAAGGATTCTCAGGGGCTGATCCCCAATCTTTTCACGAAGATCGGCGCGAACCTACCAACTCTCACGGCGCAGATGGAGGAGTCCATCAACCGCAAGCCGCGCATCACGGGACAGATCGAGGCCGACAAGTTCTACATCTCGAACGATCTCGCCAACATCCTCATGCGGGCGGAGGACGCCGCGAAGGAGATGAAGGACGAGTACGTCTCGGTGGAGCACCTGATCCTCGGAATCATGCGCAACGGCGCGACGGACGCCGCGAAGGCGATCAAGAACGCGGGCGTGACGGAGAAGAACTTCCTCGCGGCCCTGCGGGAGGTGCGCGGAAACCAGCGCGTTACGACGGACAACCCGGAAGGGCAGTACGAGGCGTTGAAGAAGTACGGAAGCGACCTCGTGGAGATGGCGCGCGCGGGCAAGCTTGATCCCGTTATAGGGCGTGACACAGAAATCCGCGACGTGATCCGCATCCTTTCCCGCAAGACGAAGAACAACCCGGTCCTCATCGGCGAGCCCGGCGTGGGCAAGACGGCCATTGTGGAAGGGCTTGCGCAGCGTATCGTGCGCGGCGACGTGCCGGAGGGGCTTAAGGACCGCACCGTGTTCTCGCTTGACATGACGGCGCTCATGGCGGGCGCACAGTACCGCGGACAGTTCGAGGAGCGTCTGAAGGCCGTCCTGAACGAGATCAAGGCGGCGAACGGACGCATCATCCTCTTCATCGACGAAATCCACACGATCGTGGGCGCGGGCAAGACGGAAGGCTCCACGGACGCGGGCAACATGTTGAAGCCGATGCTCGCGCGCGGCGAGCTGCACTGCGTGGGCGCGACGACGCTCGACGAGTACCGCAAGTACATGGAGAAGGACGCCGCGCTGGAGCGCCGTTTCCAGCCGGTGATGGTTAACCCGCCCTCGGAGGAGGACGCCGTATCGATCCTGCGCGGACTGAAGGAGCGTTTCGAGAAGTACCACAACGTCCACATCCAGGACGCTGCCATCGTGAACGCGGTGACGCTCTCCTCGCGCTACATCCAGGACCGCTTCCTGCCGGACAAGGCGATCGACCTCCTCGACGAGGCGTGTGCCTCGATCCGCACGGAGATGGATTCGTGTCCGGCGGAGCTCGACGAGGCGACGCGCCACGTGCGGCGTCTGGAGATCGAGGAAATCGCCCTCGCGAAGGAGACGGACGAGGCGTCGAAGAAGCGCCTCGAGGAACTGCGCAAGGAACTCTCCGAACTGAAGGCAAAGGCTGACGCGATGACAGCCAAGTGGAAGAACGAGAAGGCCGTGCTGGAGGACGTGAAGCGCGTACGCGCGGACTTGGACGCCGCGCGGCTGAAGTACGAGCAGGCGGCGTCGTCCGGCGACGTGGCCGAGGCGAGCCGTATCAAATACGGTGTGATGCCGGAGCTGGAGAAGAAGCTCAAGGCGCATGAGGCGGAGATCGGCAAGGACGGCGGACAGCTCCTGCGCGAGGAGGTGACGGCGGACGAGATCGCCGAGGTGGTGAGCCGCTGGGCGGGTATCCCCGTGACGAAGCTGCTGGAGGGAGAGCGCGAGAAGCTGCTGAAGCTCGCCGACAAGCTGCACGAGCGCGTGATCGGACAGGACGAGGCGGTGGACGCCGTATCCGACGCCGTGTTGCGGGCGCGTGCGGGTGTGGGGAACCGGCAGCGGCCGTCCGGCGCGTTCCTCTTTCTCGGGCCGACGGGCGTGGGTAAGACGGAGCTCGCGAAGACGCTTGCCGCCGAGCTGTTCGACGACGAGGCGGCGATGGTGCGTCTCGACATGAGCGAGTACATGGAGAAGCACAACGTGTCACGACTCGTGGGCGCGCCTCCCGGCTACATCGGCTACGAGGAGGGTGGACAGCTCACCGAGGCCGTGCGCCGCAAGCCGTACTCCGTGGTGCTCCTCGACGAGATCGAGAAGGCGCATCCGGACGTGTTCAACATGCTCTTGCAGGTGTTGGATGACGGACGTCTTACGGACAGCCACGGGCGTACGGTGAGCTTCAAGAACACGGTCGTGATCATGACCTCCAACGCGCCGTGTGAGGCGCTGAAGAGCATCTTCCGTCCCGAGTTCTTGAACCGGCTTGACGAAATCCTCGTGTTCAAGTCACTCACCGAGGACCAGATCAAGGCCATCGTGAAACTCCAGCTGAAGGACTTCGCGAAGCGTCTGGCGGAGCAGGAGATCGGTCTCGAAGTCGACGACGCGGCGCTTGCGGTGCTCGCGAAGGACGGCTACGACCCTGCGTACGGTGCGCGTCCCGTGAAGCGGGCGATCCAGCGCGAGCTGGAGACGCCGGTCGCGCGGGCGATCATCGCCGGCAAGTATCCGCCGCAGTCGACCGTGAAGGTGACCGCCTCCAAGGGACAGCTTGTCCTGGACTAAGTCGTTGCTCAACAACAACTTGCACTCTTGTTGGCACAATTGCGATTGTTCACAAATCTCAATTGTTCACAAGTGTTCAAGTTGTTTTTTGAGTGCCGCTTGCAAAAGTATCGGTGGTCCTTGGCGGCTGTGGTATAATATCCAGCCGACCAATGGACCAAAAGACGACAGATCGCAGTGCATTCGCCAAGGGATTGCTCTTGGCGATCCCCACTCTTGTCATCTGGGGCGTAACGTATGTCAACACCAAGGCGCTTCTGGACGACTTCTCCGCATTTGAGATTCTCTTCCTGCGTTTTCTCATGGCGTATGGGGTGCTTTGGTGTCTGAAGCCGCGGCGTCTTGCGGTAGACGGATGGCGAGAGGAGGCGGCCTACGCCGGGATGGGGCTTGCGGGCGTGACGGTTTACCAGTTTCTTGAAAACTGCGCGCTGCACTGGACGAACGCATCCAACGTGTGCATCCTCGTCTCGGTCTGTCCGATGACGACTGCCATACTCTCGCAGGTTCTCCTTGGGGAACGCGTTCTCACGCTGCGGTTCATTTCCGGGTTCGTGATGGCCATGACGGGAATAACGCTCGTGTGCCTGAACGGTGTCTACGTGTTGTCCTTCCATCCCGTGGGCGACATGCTCGCCATCGCCGCAGCGCTGTCGTGGAGTTTCTATTCAGTTCTCATGACGAAGGTGAACGCGCGCGGAAGAGATCCGATACTGACGACTCGCCGCATGTTCTTCTGGGCGCTAGTGGCCATGCTGCCGCTACTGGGCATCTCCATGATGCCGGGCGGGGATACGTTCGCGGACGGCATCTTCGCGATCAACTTCTCTGCATCGGCCAACGCGGCGCGCCTAATGCGTCCGGTCAACCTGATGAACCTCGGCTTCCTCGGCGTCCTCGCGAGCGCTCTCTGCTTCACGGCGTGGAACGCCGCATGCGAGCGCCTCGGTACGGTGCGCGCAACGATCGGAATCTACATGCTACCTGCGATTACGATTCTCTTTGCCTGGTTCTTCCTCGGCGAAAGGCTTACAGCCATCGGCGCTCTCGGCGCAGGCCTCATTCTTGCAGGCGTCATTTTGTCGGAGCGACGGGCGTAATGGAGGAGTCGGTTTTGGCCCAGCCTTCTATTTGACACAACAAGTATCTCGTTCGAGACCTGATTGCGAATGAACCAGAACTTTGTCGATAAAGATTTTTATTTTATCAATTTCCCGATTGCGACATGCGAACGGAATGTGATAGACTAATGGCGTTCTCCGCGAGGAGGGCAGGCATAGTTCGAGGAACTGACTGGGTGCGTCAAGCAACGCATGTAGGCCGACATCCCTCAGAACCTTCGGACATAAAAAGCTCAACAGTGGAAAAAACGCAATGCAGGAAAAGGCGGACACAAGGAAACTGAAAGTCTATTGCGAGACGACAGTCATAGGAGACATGACGTCCCGCCCGTCGCCGCTTATACGCAATCTTGCCCGTCAGATGATTACGCGGGAATGGTGGGACGCTATGGCACCGCAATCAGAATTCTACGTGTCGCAACTGGTCGCCATAGAGTCCGCTCGTGGCGACGATGATGCCGCCCAGAGGAGGAAAGATTTTCTTGCAAACTTGAATTGGCTTGAGTATGGAGCGGTTGCGCTTGACCTTGCTCGAAAATTCCTTGCTGCGGCGGCCATACCAGAGACTTCCTTTGACGATGCGACGCATGTTGCCATTGCAACCGTTTCTAAGATGGATTGCCTTGCGACGTGGAATTGTCGCCACATAAACAATCCCCAGACAATGCCTAAGATTATTGCCGTGTGCGAACAGAATGGATTTAAGTGCCCCTTGATTGGTACTCCCGAACAATTGAAGGAGGTGTATCATGGAAACGACTGAACGCGACACCCTTGAAGAGGTGTATGAGGTCAAGAGGAGTATTTCATCATCCTTTGAGACCTACGAACAATTCGCCGAATGGCTGATGTCAGAACAGGAAGCCGCAAAAAAGGACGGCGTTAAGTTCATTGCGGCTTGAAAACCGATATCCCACCTCAGAGCTGAGAAAGGGAAAGCCATAGAACATCGCTCTTTGACATACCGGCGGTTGTGAGCCGCCGGGTCGGTCGCCACATTGGTAGGGTCATGCGTCCCGCGTGACCGAAACGGTAGGGCGGTTTCATCGAAACCGCCGCCTCCGATGGAGAGCGACACCAAAATGCCGAGCACACGGGGGTGTGCTAACGGTGAGTGGTAGAATTTCACAAAAACCACTAAAAGAAAGGAGATGGATATGCCAACGCTAGAAAGAGTGGTAAGACCTCGGCGGAACAGGATTTCTATAGAGGTTCCACGAGAGTTTGGCCAGTACACGTTCAAGATTGTAATGATCCCGATAGTCAAAGAAGAGAAGCCGAAGTATGAT
>CACZAK010000059.1 GCA_902779075.1 uncultured bacterium
GGGCGCGAACTGCTGAACTGCGGTCGCACACACCAATGGCAGGTCATTGCTGAACCATTGACGAGGGGCCTTCGTGGAGCCGAAGGGCTTGCGCACACGTCGTTGGCAGTGGCAAGTGCCCCATTGCCCTTGCGGCTCGCCCGGAGGGCTCGCCCCACCCCGGAGGGCTCGCCCTACCATATTGCCGCGACCGTGAGTCTCGTGTGGGCAGGGCCGCGCAGGTGTGGTATACTATTGCCCCATGAAAGACCAGGCACTGCCCACGCAGAAACAATGGATTGCGATCCTCGACTACGGATCGCAGTATACCCAGCTCATCGCCCGCCGCATCCGCGAGCGGGAGGTGTATTCCGAGATCATCCGGTGCGATACGACCGCATCCGACCTCGCCGCGCATCCTCCCGCGGGCGTGATCCTCTCGGGCGGACCCAACAGCGTGTTCGAGGAGGGCGCGCCCACGGTCGATCCCGCGATCTTCGAGATGGGCGTGCCCGTGCTAGGCATCTGCTACGGCATGCAGCTCATGAGCCAGACGCTCGGCGGCAAGGTCGTGCCCGGCGCGGAGCGCGAGTACGGCAAGATGCCGATTGAGGTGATGCCCGGCAACCCGCTCTTCGACGGCATTCCCTCCACGATCACGGCGTGGATGAGCCACGGCGACCGCGTGGAGGCGATCCCCGCCAACTTCGAGCGCGGCGCGGTGTCCGCCACGTGTCCGTTCGCCGCGATGTTCGACAACGCGAAGCGCCTCTACGCGCTCCAGTTCCACCCCGAGGTCGTGCATACGCAGTACGGCACGGACATCCTCGCGAACTTCGTCTTCAAGGTGTGCGGCTGCACGCGGAGCTGGAAACTTACGACGTGGGTGGAGGACACGGTGGCGCGCCTGCGCGAGCAGATCGGCGAGGACGAGGTGGTGCTCGGCCTCTCCGGCGGCGTCGACTCCTCCGTGGTGGCCGTGCTCCTCAACAAGGCGATCGGGCGGCGTCTCCACTGCATCTTCGTCGACAACGGCCTCCTGCGCTACCGCGAGGCGGAGCAGGTGGAGGAGATGTTCAAGAAGAACCTCGGCCTCGACCTCACGGTGGTCCATGCCGAACAGCGTTTCTACGACGCGCTGAAGGGCCTCGACGAACCCGAGGCAAAGCGCAAGGCGATCGGGAAGAACTTCATCGACGTGTTCGCCGAGGAGGCGCGGCGTTTCCGCCACTGCCGCTACCTCGGCCAGGGCACGATCTACCCCGACGTGATCGAGAGCCGCAGCCCGCGCAAGGGTCCGAGCCAGACGATCAAGAGCCACCACAACGTGGGCGGGCTTCCCGACGACCTGAAGTTCGAGCTTGTGGAGCCGCTGCGCGAACTGTTCAAGGACGAGGTGCGCGCCGTCGGGCGCGTGATGGGCATGGCGGACGAACTCCTCGACCGCCAGCCGTTCCCCGGACCCGGCCTCGGCGTGCGCATTCTCGGCGAGGTGACGCGAGAGAAGGTGGAGTTGCTCCAGCAGGCCGACGTGCGCGTGCAGGAGGAGATCCGCAAGCTGCCCGACTACAAGACAATCTGGCAGACGTTTGCGGTGTTGCTGCCGTGTCGTTCGGTGGGCGTGATGGGCGACCAGCGCACCTACGAGTACACGTGCGCGATCCGCAGCGTCAATTCCATCGACGCAATGACGGCGGACTGGACGCGTATCCCATACGATGTCCTTGCGCGGATGTCGAACCGCATCATCAACGAGGTGCGCGGCATCAACCGCGTGGTGTACGACATCTCTTCGAAACCGCCCGCCACCATCGAATGGGAGTGAGATGAACCTCGCCTGCCTCTCCGAACGTGCGCGCGTACTGCGCGAAATCCGCGCGTTCTTCGACGCGCGCGGCTTCACGGAGGTGGAGACGCCCGTGCGCATCCCCGCGCCCGCACCGGAGCCGCACATCGACTGTCCGCCCAGCGGCGACTGGTTCTTGCGCGCCTCGCCCGAGCTGCAGATGAAGAAACTGCTCGCGGCCGGAATGGAGCGCATCTACCAGATCGGGCCGTGCTTTCGGGCGGGCGAGAAGGGGCGTCGGCACAGTCCCGAGTTCACGATGCTCGAATGGTACCGCGCCAACGCGGACTATTCGGACATCGCGCGCGATGCGGAGGAGTTGTTGGTGGAGATTTTGAGGCCGCGACGGAGCGCGGCCCTCCCGCGTGTGACGGTGCGGGAGGCCTACCTGCGCTGGGCGGGGTGGGACCCTGTGGAGGCGTGGGATCAGGACCGTTTCGATTTCGACATGGCCACGAAGATTGAGCCGAACCTGCCGAAGGAGCCGTTGTTCCTCACGGACTACCCCGCGCCCGCCGCGTCGCTTGCGCGGCTCAAGTCGGACGACCCGCGCGTGGCGGAGCGGTGGGAGCTGTACGTGGACGGCATTGAGCTCGCGAACGCCTTCACGGAGCTGGTCGATCCCGTTGAGCAGCGTCGGCGTTTTGAGCTCGCCCGCGAGGAACGTCGCGCGCTCGGCGAGGCCGACTACCCTTTGGACGAGGAGTTCCTCGACGCGCTTGCGCGGATGCCGCCCTCCGGCGGCGTGGCGCTGGGCGTAGACCGGCTCGTGATGCTCGCCTGCGGCGCGTCCTCGATCGCGGACGTGCAATGTGGTTGTTAACAGCGAAAATCAGAAAGGAAAAGGAAAAATGGGATTCTTCAAGGCATACGACATGCGCGGGACGTTCGGGGTTGACTTCGATCTCGACACCGTCTACCGCGTGGGACGCGAACTTCCCGGCGTGATCGGCGCGAAGCGGTTTCTCATCGGGCGAGACTGCCGCCAGACGTCGCCGCAGGTGGCGGCGGCGCTCATGGCGGGGCTTGCTGAAGGCGGTGCGGAGGTTTCCGACCTCGGCCTCGCCACGACGCCGATGGTCTACTTCTTCACGGCTGAGGACGACTTCGACGCCTCCGTGATGATCACGGCCTCGCACAATCCGCCCACCGACAACGGCCTCAAGGTTTCCAAGCGCGGCGCGCTGCCCGTCGGCTACGAGAGCGGCCTCGCCGAGGTCGAGCGTCGGGTGATGGGCGACAAGGGGACGGTGGGGACAGTGGGGACTTTGGCGACGGAGGGGACGGACGCGCAGCGGCTTCGCCGGTATATCGAGAGTTTGCGGGTTCTCGCAGGTCGCGACAAGCGCGAAACTCCCGTTTCTGGTTTGAAGTTCGCGGTCGACTGCTCCGATGGGATGGCGTCGATCCTTGCGCACGAGCTGTTTCCCGGCGCGGTGTTCATCAACGACACGCCCAACGGCGCTTTCCCGCACCATTCGCCGAACCCGCTCCTGGCGGTGTCGCGCGAACAGCTCGCCGCCGTCGTGCGCGAGCAGGGGCTCGACTGCGGCGTGATCTTCGACGGCGACGCCGACCGGTGCATGTTCGTGGACGAGACGGGCGCGTTCATCCAGCCCGACTACCTCATTCCCGTGCTCGCCTCGACCTACCACGAGCCGGGCGCCACCGTCATCCACGACGTGCGGACGTCCCGGGCCGCCATCGAGGCGATTCGTGCGCAGGGCGCGACGCCCGTGATCGGCAAGGTCGGGCACGCCTACGCGAAGGTGCTTCTGCGCGAGGTGAGGGCGGTGTGCGGCGGAGAGCTCGCCGGACACTACTACTTCCGCGACTTCCACGGCTGCGACTCGGGCGAGCTCGCCGCGTTGCGCATTCTCGGCGCGTTCGCGGAGGCGAAGGCGCACGGCCAAACGGTGAGCGCGTTCATGGCGCCGCTTCTCGGCAAGTACGCCAACTCGGGCGAGGTGAATTTCAAGGTGGAAGATAAACCGGCGGCCATCGCGCGCGTGCTGGAGACCGCGAAAGGGCTTGCACCGGAGATCGGGCGCACGACGATTGACGGCTACCGCCTCGAGTACGACGCCGGATGGGTGAGCGTGCGGCAGTCGAACACGGAGCCCTACCTGCGCCTGATAGTGGAGTGTGACACGCGCGCGCGCCTGGACGACTGGCTCGGACGCCTTACATCCGCCATTGAGGGAGTGTAATTTTTCAAATTAAATCTTGCATACGCCTTGCGGGGAAGGCGCAATTTATGGTAAAATTATGGTGTCTTTCCGCATAGGAGGGCAACTATGGCTGATTTTATACAGGCAAACAACATAACCGGGCTGAAGGTCTACGGCCAGCAGCAGGTTGGTTATACTGTCGACGGAGAGGCCGGGTGTGACTTCGGCACCGCCGTTGCGCGGGCGTCGATGCAGCGCGCGGTCTCCGTCGAGAGCGCCACAAGTGCGCTCGCGGACGTCGTGCGCGCGCGTGAGCGGAAGCTGACGGAAATCGGAGAGGCGCTTGCCTACGTTGCGGCGGCTGCTGCGAATTTCACGTCGAAGAGCAAAACGGACGACTCGACGAGTTCGCCCGGCCTGGCGACGGCGAAGGACATCCTCGACCGCTACGGCATCGACACCTCGAACATCGTGGTGGTCGATCTTTCCACGTTGGGTGCCGGGCGTATCGGCGCCATCCAGAACCAGTACGTGGGCAAGCTGCAGACGGACACGCAGTATGCGCTGGACAAGGAGGACAACTACCTCCAGCAGGACATGGTGTCCCTCCAGAGCTATTTCTCGAAACGCGACCAGGCGCTGTCGATGGCGGCGTCGCTCGTTAAGAAAGTCAACAACACGATGTCGTCCGGCATCCGGGCGATTCGCTAGGGAAGGAGCAGAAAATGCAAACGATAGAAAGAGTCAACGTGGGATCGGACATCCTGAATTCGTGGGGGATCGAGGCGAACGACTACAAGATTGACGGCAAGCAGGTCGACTTCCAGGACATCCTCGTGAACATCTCAAAGAAGCGCGCGGTTGCCGTTGAGGGCGAGATCGTTCCGCTTTCCGCTCGCATTCGCTCGCGCAACGCGCTGATGGACGTCCTGGGCGAGGCGCTGTCGGTCCTGAGCGGCGCGCAGGCGGCCTTCGCGAGCGACGACGCGGGGTCGAAGACGACGTCCGTATCGCTTTCTGCCAACACGGTGAAGGCGCTGAAAGCCTGCGGGAAGACGAGTTATAGTACGGGTACCCAGAGCCTGTCGAAGAGCACAGTAGAGGAACTCGTGCAGCTCGTGAAGTCGAAAATCGACTCGTGCAACAACCAGTCCCAGACGGACATGACGCGTCTCCAGTCGCTCGTAGACAGGCGCGACCAGTCGTTCACGTCTGCGACGGAGCTGATGACGAACGTGAGCGACACGCGCGGCAACCTGATCTCGAACATCGGGTAAGCTGGCTGGAACTGAAAAGGAAGTGAGGGTAAAATGAGCAGCTTTGTTACAGAACAGATCGATCTTTCGATGTGCAGCACCCAGACGGGACTGCCTATGACGGCGAACGTCTACACGCTCGAGGGCGTGACGGCGGCGGACGGCTCGCCGCGGCTGATGTCCATCGGACAGCTTGTGATGGCCATCTGCCTGCAGCGCGCTGCGGCCCTGGAGAGGGACATAGTGGACCTCATGGACGCCATCAACCAGAACACGGCGCTCATCAATGGGCTGACGACGGCGGAGTCGGAGCTCGTGAAGGTCGACGTGGGCGGCACGTTCAACGTGAACGGCACGTTCACGTACGACGGCAACAGCATCACGTACTATGACTTCCTCACGAACAAGGCGGGCATCACGGGTCTTCCCGCGCGGTCGTCCGACGGCAAGTGGAATTTCGACCAGGTGCAGACGGTGATTTCCGTACTTGAGGACAAGATGGACTCGCTGAACACGATCAGCCAGGACACGCTCATCAACCTGCAGTCGCTCACGGCGAAGCGCGACCAGACGTACGACCTCGTGTCGAACGCCCTCAAGAGCTTTAACACGGTGCTCGTGGGCAACGCCAACAACATCTAACGGGCTGAACGATGATCGAAATCCAGCAGATAGGCACGAACAGGTATGCGCCGGAGGGCGCGAACGCCGTATGCCTCTACTCCATCGAAGGCGCGGACGGGCTCACGCTCGCGCAGCTCGTTGCGGCCGTGTGCATCCACCGGGGCGCAAGCCTTGAGGCACGCGCCGTCGGGCGCATGAACAAGATGACGGTGAACAACACCTATCTTCAGGCGATGTCGAGCGTATGCTCGCAGATGGCTGGTGGCGCGTCTCTGGACGACGTTGCGAACATCCCGGACAGCTACGAGATGCGCAAGGCCGCGCGCGGGTGCAACATTAGGACGTTCCTTGAGACGGAATGCGGAATCACAATCTCCGTCACGGGCTGGTCGTATTCGGACCGCATGACGGTGATCAACCAGCTGAAGACGGCGATGGACAGCGCAAACACGACAAGCCAGGAGGACGCGATCGAGCTGCAGAGCATGATCAACTGGCGTGACATGACGTTCAACACGTCGAGCAGCGTTGTGACGCGCTACGGCAATTGCGGCTTGAACACGGCGCAGCACATCTAACGGACATGGGCGAACGATTTCCAGCGCGGCTCGCACGAGCCATAGGTTACCCGGACGCCGTCGCGGCGGACGCGGCGCGCGCCGCGTTGCTGGTGGACGGCGAGGAGGTCGTGGCGTCTGACGAGGGCGGGCGCGCCATCCTGCAGGCGAACGTGGCCGCCACGCCGTCCGACGGAACGCTGGTTTCCCTGGCGGGTTTCGCGGCCGGGCGCATCCTCCGCGAGGAGGCCGTGCTCGCTTACGAGCCGAAGGCGGACGTGGCGCTCCTCTGGCAGGCTGCGCCGTCCGACGCGGACGCCCTTGCCCTACGCGAATTCTTCCGCTCATTCACGGCTTCCTGGGACTGGTGGCGCGCGCGCGCGGCCGAGCTTGAAAGCCCACAACCTTCCTTCCCGGAGGTGATGATTCGGCCATGAAGCGATTTTTCCTAGCGTTTCTCTTTTTCTGTGTGGCGGCGTTCGCCGCGCAGGCGGGCTCCACTAACGCGATCCCCTGGCGCGTAGCGAAATACTCGCTCGTCGCGCGCCAGATGGCGTTGCGCGAGGCGTTTGAGACATTCGGCGTGACCGAGGGACTGAGCGTGGTGATGAGCGAACGCGTGAAGGGGAGCTTCTCCGGCGACTTCGTGGACATGCCGGCGCAGGAGTTCCTCGAGCGAGTGTGCACGATGCACAACCTGATCTGGTACTACGACGGCGTGGCGCTGTACATCTATTCATCAGGAGAAGTCCTGAGCCAGCTCGTCGACCTCGCCTACATGAAGGCAGGCGAGGTGCGTACGATGCTGCGCGAACTCGGCGTGGAGGACAGCCGATTCCCGATCAAGACGACGAGTAACGACGAGCTTATCATGGTGTCCGGTCCGCCGCGCTACGTGGAGCTCGTGCTTACGATGATCGAGAAGGCGGACCATCTCAAGCAGCTGCGCACGTTCAACGAATTCGAGACGCGCGTCTTCCCGCTCGTCAATACGTGGGCGGACAACGTGAACTTCCGTTCGACCGACCCGGAGTCCGGCGCGCAGATTCGCGGCGTGGCCCAGATATTGCAGGATCTGATGTCTGTCGGACGCACCAGCCAGT
Source organism: uncultured bacterium (assembly GCA_902779075.1). Next base: position 7,537 of record CACZAK010000059.1, read on the forward strand.
CACGCGACAAGGAGACGAACCGCGCGGACACTGCCGAGGCGAAGCTCCATGATTCGATCGGCAGCACGGTGTCGCCCATAATCCGCCCCGACAACCGCCTGAACGCGGTGATCGTGCGCGACGTTGCCACGCGCATGCCCATGTACGAGCGCCTGATCCGCCAGCTCGACGTGCCGCAGCGCCTTGTGGAGATTGCCGTGACGGTGGTGGAGATGACGCGCGACGACTCGCTCGACTGGCAGCTTTCGCTTGCGGTACACGGCGCACACAGCGAGTTCGACGCCGCCGCCGGGCAGAACGCCGGCAACCTCTTCGCCCCGGCCGCCCTCGCGGGACGCGGCCTTGCCGGCGCGCTTACGTACCTCGGCGACCACGTGGACGTGAGCACGTCGCTCTCGGCGCTCCGCACGAAGGGCAAGGCCCGTAACATCTCCCGCACGTCGATCCTCACGACGGACAACCTAGCGGCCGAAATCACCGACATGCAGAGCTACCACGCGCGTGTTGTCGGCACCGAGGTTGCCGCGCTTGAGGAGGTTACGGCAGGCACTAAGCTCTCCATCAAGCCGCGCGTCATGATTCCCGCCTCGACCAACGAGGTCCTGCGCCTCTGGCTCGCGATGGACCTGCAGGACGGCGGATTCGAGACCGTAAGCGTGGACTCCATGCCGATGACGCGCCAGAGCACGCTCCAGACGCAGGCCTCCGTGCCGGAAGGCGAGTCGCTCCTGCTTGCGGGTTACTTCCGCGACGTAAACGAAAACGCGGGCTGGGGCATCCCCTGGCTGCGCGACATCCCGTGGATCGGATGGCTCTTCGGCGGGGTCTCCATACAGAAGGAGACAGTGCAGCGCCTCTTCATCATCACCCCGCACGTGGTCACGGTCGGCCCGTCGGCTGATATCGCACGCGTGCAGTCCGCCCGCAACCGCGACATCACTTACGAGGAGACGCTCTCCCGCGACTCCGATGCCGACGACGAGCAACGCAAGGAACGCGAGGCGCGTCTGGAGGAGCAGGACGAGATCCGCACCGAGCAGCACGAGGAGCGCATGGAGAAATTCAAGAAGGAAGCCAAGGCTCGGCGCGAGGAGCGCAAGCGGGAACGGGAGGCCCGCAAAGACAAGTAGGCCATGCAGCTAGACGCAGCCCAGATTCTTCGCCAGTCGATCGCGTCGACGACCTTCGACGCAGGAGCGAAGGCAACCGCCCCGGCAGTAGAGTCGGGAGTGGCGATGGGTTTTGGCGTGCAGGTGATGTCGGATCCCACGGCGGAGCTGATGGACTCCATGGAGGAGCTGTCCTTCCAGTTCGAGGAGAAGGAGGCGAAGGAAATATCCGAGCGCAAGCTCGGCGACGCAAGGCGTGCGCCGAACGTGCAGATCGAGGCCATCCAGTCGTGGATGAAGATGATGCCGGACATGCCCGGCGCGGACTTCATCCGCCGCATGTTGCGCCTCCTCCGCGCGGCGCAGCCGCCGCCCGGCGCCGAACAGCTGCTGAAAATGCTCGGCGAGGGGTCCGGCGACCCGTCCCACCAGTTCGCGATGCTCGACTGCCTCGAGAAGTCACTTGCGGAGGGGGAGGCGGAGCTGCGTCAGGCCGTGCAGGACGCGAAGGCGCAGCTTGAGCGCACGAAGGGCCCTGAGATGCGGGCAGGCATCAACGTGGCCGAGGAGATCAACAAGCGCGTCTCTACGCCCGAGGAGATGCACGACCTTCGCGAACTCTACCGCGGCGAGGTCGTCGGCTTCTCGTCGCCGCAGCACTGCTTCCGCTCCCTGCTCGCATCGCGCGGGGCGGGACACATCGCGGAGGCGCTCGAATTCCTCATTTCGGCGGCGGGAGTGGACCTTCAGGCCGCAAATCCGTCGCAGTCCGCCGAGCAGTTGCGCAGCATAATCTCCGACCTCCAGTGCGTTGAGGTGCTCCGTACGGTGATGGACCGGCTCGACCGGCTTGTGGCGCGTCTCCTCAACCAGTTCGGGGAGCGGAGCCTTCTCGACGGCGAGAAGCTCACGGGCCGCGTGATGGACCTCACCGAGCAGCCGTTCGTGTCGTCCGCGCAGGTGGGCGGCATCATGACGTCGTGCGGCATCCGTGCGCTTCTTGCGCAGATGGACTTCGCGCGCGAGATGCTGGCCGTGTTCCGCGAGCTGTCGCCGCGCCTGTTCGCGGAGGCGGCTGACCGCTTCAAGCTCACTGCGGCCGCGCAGGAGCTGTTGGAGGAGACGACCGACCGTCTAGCCGAGGAGGAGGAGAAAGAGGCCGAGAAGCGGCGCAGGGAGGAGAGACGTCAGAAATGAGGGCTTCCTGGATAGACAGCGCCGTAGAGGAGTTCGGGCGCCACTTCGGTTTTGCGCACTTCGAGCTGAACGAGCGCGGGGTGGCTGCTGCGCGCTTCGAGAACGGGGCGTCCGTGGCTGTCGAACATGCGCGCGAGTCGCTGTGCCTCCAGGTGCGCGTGCCGATGGCGGCGGACGGCGCGTCCGTGCGCAAGCTGCTCGTAGCGGCGCATCCCGGCAACAGGTTCCCGTTCCCGCTCCGCACCGCCTACCTCGCGAAGACGGGCCAGGCGATATTCCTCGTGAAGTTCCCAGAACGCGACGTGACGGAGACGGCGCTCTGGCAGGTGTTTTCGGAAATGTGGGCGCTCGCGAAGCGCTTTGGAGGCGACGTCACATGGAATTGAACCGGGTGACAAGCGGCGTCCGTTTCGATACGGGCATATCGACCGCGGACTGGACGCGCGGGCCGGTTGGGCAGACGCCCGGCCAGACGCAGGGTCCGCTCCTCCCTGGCTCGACGACCGTCTCGGAGACGCTGAAGTCGCTATTCCCCACGGGCGCCTCGGTGGGCGCCGAGATAATGAACGCGCTGGCGGCGGCGGGCGGATCGCCTCTCCTCCGCACTGCGCACGGCTTCCGGTCGGCGGCGGTGCGGACGATCCGCACGCTTCGGGGAAGGAAGGGCGCCAAGGCGGACGCGGCGGCGCGGGAGCTGGAGAACCTGCTGGCGGATACGGAGCTGCTGGACCACTACCGGGCGGCGCTCCTGGAGACATGATGAACTGAGGACTGCGACTTGAGCAAGGACTGGACAGGATTTGCGAACGTTTTCAGCAAGTACGGCGATCTCGTGCTTGCGTTCCTCGTCGTCGCGATCATCGGCCTCTTGATCATCCCGCTTCCAACGCCGGTGGTGGACCTCCTGATCTCCATCAACCTGACGATATCGACGGTGATGCTGATGCTCTCGCTCTACCTGCCGAGGGCGCTCGCGTTCTCCACGTTCCCGTCGATGCTGCTCTTCACCACTCTGTACCGCCTCGCGCTGAACGTCACCACCACGCGACTCATCCTGCTCAAGGCGAACGCCGGCGAGATCATCTACACGTTCGGCAACTTCGTGGTGGGCGGCAACTTCGTGGTAGGCGCGGTGATCTTCCTCATCATCACGATCGTGCAGTTCGTCGTGATCGCCAAGGGTTCGGAGCGTGTGTCAGAAGTGGCCGCGCGCTTCACGCTGGACGCTATGCCCGGCAAGCAGATGTCCATCGACGCCGACATGCGCGCGGGCGCCATCGACCTGAACGAGGCCCGCCAGCGCCGTGCCGAGCTAGCGAAGGAGTCGCAGCTCTACGGCGCAATGGACGGCGCGATGAAGTTCGTGAAGGGCGACTCCATCGCCGGACTCATCATGACGTCCATCAACATCGTGGGCGGCATCTGCGTGGGCGTGTTCATGAACGGCAAGGACGTGGGCTGGGCCGTGACCAAGTACGGCATCCTCACGATCGGCGACGGACTCGTCTCGCAGATTCCCGCGCTGCTCGTGTCCATCACCGCCGGCGTGATCGTGACGCGTGTGGGCGACGAGGGCGCGAAACCCCTCGGCCAGGACATCGTCAACCAGTTCTTCGCCCAGCCGAAGGCCATTCTCCTCGGCGCGCTCATGCTCGTGGCGATCGGCCTCATTCCAGGGTTCCCGAAGCTCCAGATTTTCGGACTGGCCGCGGCCGTGGGAATCGTGGGGTACGCGCTCGTCTCGCGCATGAAGAAGCGCAAGGCGCAGGAAGCGGCCGCAGAGGACCCGCTTACGGCGGCGCAGCCGTCCGGCGAGGAGGGCAAGCCGAAGAAGCCGAAGAAGGGCGGCGACGACTTCGCGATGGTCACGCCGCTCATGGTGGACATCGACGCCTCCATCCGTTCGGCGCTCACCTACGAGGAGCTGAACGACCAGATCATCGGCGTGCGCCGTGCCCTCTACCACGACCTCGGCGTGCCGTTCCCTGGCATCAACCTGAGCCTCAACGAGACGGTGAAGGACGGCAAGTACCGCATCCTCGTGAACGAGGTGCCCGTCTCGGAGGGTGTGCTGAACCGCGGGCACCTCCTCGCGCTCGAGACGCCGGAGAACCTCTCCGCCGCCGGAATCCCGTTTACGGAAGGGAAGCGCTTCCTCGCGGACTACGCGACGTGCTGGGTGGAGGAGTCGCACAAGGCGGACCTCGACGCGGGCTGCATCCGCTACCTCGACATCAACGGCGTGCTTTCGTACCACCTGTCGGGCGTCCTAAAGCGCTACGCCCACGAGTTCCTCTCGATCCAGGAGACGCGCCTGCTCTTCGACCACATGGAGAAGGAGGCACCCGAGCTCGTGCGCGAGGTGCTGCGCGTGCTGCCGCTCCAGAAGATCACCGACGTGCTGCAGCGTCTCGTGCAGGAGGGCATCTGCATCCGCGACCTCAAGCAGATCACCCAGACGCTCATCGAGTGGGGGCAGAAGGAGAAGGACACCGTCCTCCTCGTCGAGTACGTGCGCAGCGCCCTCAGCCGCTACATCTCCTACAAGTTCAGCGGCGGCCAGAACATCATCGCCGCCTACCTGCTCGACCCGTCCCTCGAGGAGATGGTGCGCAAGAGCGTGCGCCAGACGTCCGCCGGCAGCTATCTCGCGATGGACCCGCAGAACGTCCGCCGGATCATCGGCACGGTCAAATCGACGATCGGCGACCTCGCCAACATACCTCAGAAACCCGTACTGATCGTCTCGGTGGACATCCGCCGCTACTTCCGCAAGATGATCGAGCGCGAGTACTACGAACTGCCGGTGCTCTCCTTCCAGGAGCTGAGCAGCGAGATCAACATCCAGCCCCTGGGCCGTCTGAAACTGAAGGGCTAACACGTGAACTATCTGCTCAAAATCGTCCAGGGGGCCAATGCGGGCGCGGAAATCGCGCTCGCCGAGGGGACTGTGACCTTCGGGTCTGCCGACTCCTGCGACATCGTGCTTGCCGACTCGTCCCTGGCCGCAGAGGCATTTGCCATCGAGACGACGGACACAGGCGTAAGCCTTAAGGAACTGCCGGACGGCGAGGCCAAGAAAATCGACCTCTACACGTTATTTTCATTCGGAAACTCGTCCTTCGCCGTCGGCGAGAACGGCGCAGCCTGGCCAGAACTGAAGTCGCCCGAACCGCCTCCTCCGCCAGAACAGCCTGCGGCGGACACGGAGACGGACGGCTCCGATACTGCGCCGTCCGCCCCATCGGATACGCCGCCGCCTTCGACAGACGAGGGGCCGCGTCCTGTCACGGAAGAGCCGCGTCCAACCGAGGCCGAGGGTAAACGCTCGTCGCGGCGAAGCTGCCTCGGGTGTCTGCTCGTGCTGGTACTCATTTTGGTGTTTTTCGCAGTCGGATATTTCCTGGCATTGCGGTACGGGCGTATATGGGAATCCGTGCCTTTTGTTCGCGAAAAGCTTGGCACGCCTGCGGTAGAGAACGACTCTCCCGTGGTTGAGAGCGTGTCCCCTGCGGAAGCCCTTGCGGCATGGGTCGCTACGAATGGGCTTGACATGGTGGAAAAGGACGGCGAGACCGTGATTTTTGGCAATTTCGCGAAGCGCGCGGACCGGCTCACTTTCGCGCAGGATGCATACGAGCGCGACGCGAACCTGATACTCGACCTTTCCGATGACGAGACGCTGAAGGCGGGTGTTGAGGAGGTGCTGTTCGTCATAACCGAGGGGCGCACGAAATTGGAGGTGGCGACGAACCGCGTGGTCAAGCTCGCAGGCCGGGCGCGTTCGCGCGACGAGCTGCTCCAGACAGTGGCGACGATCTGCACGGACGTGAACCGCGTTCGGGTGGTGGACGACACGGCGGTGGTGTGCGACGACGGGAAGCGGACGGATGCCCCCACTCGCTACCAGGCGCTTTCGTCGCAGGCTGCGCGCAAGCACCCGTTTATCACGCCGGCTCCTAGGCCGGGCATGCCCGAACCGAAGTGCCCCGTGGCTGGCGTGATTCTCATGCCGTATCCGTGTCTTGTGCTGCGCGACGGCTCGCGCGCGGCGGAAGGGTCGATGGTCGGAGAGTTCAAGGTGGAGAAGATCGAGGCGGACAAGGTGACGCTGAAACGCGGAGAGGAGACGGTCACATGGAAACCATGAGCAGTGAATCGCCGATCCGCCTCCTGGAGATAGAGAAGGAGCTGGCCGGGCCGGACGCAGCCGCTGCGCTCCGACGTTACGATGCCGTGTTGGCGGGACTTGATGCACGGCTTGCGGAGGCCCTTGCGCGCGGCCTGCCGCCGGAAGAATACGAGAGGTGCGCGAGCCTAAAAGAGGCGAACGTCCTGGCGCGGAAGGTCCTGCGCCTCGTGGCGGCGAAAGGATAGGATTTCATCTTCTGTGGCCGAGCGGCCGCAGCAGTCAAACAAACAAAAGAAAGGAAACAAAATGGCAACCTTCATCACAACCTCCACGCATCCCGGCACGGGATTGTGCCAGGTCGTCGACAACCAGATGACAATCGAGCGCGTCAATAGCAGCACGAATTTCGTCATCCACCTCGACAACGTCTACAACGCGCTCTTCAACGCGGTGGAGACGCTTGAGGATCGTCTGGCGACATCGCTCAAGACGTACCAGGAGCATCCGGACGTGCAGGCGAACCTCCAGCAGCTGCAGTACGACCTGCAGCAGTGGAACCTCTGCCTCACCACCATGACGAACATCCAGAAGAACATGGCGGACGCATTGTCGTCCATCGCTTCGAACATGCGCTGAGCGCGATGGCCGAAGAAGCGTTTGATCTGCGGCCCGACGAAGCCCGGCTCCTCCTCAACGTCGCCCTCATGGCGACGGGGAAGAACTTTTTCAAGAGCGCGACGAAGATCCTCGCCGCACTTGAGAAGTTTCGACCCGAGGAGGAGTCCGTGGGCACGGCGAAGGTCGTACTGATGATCAGCCTCGGCGAATTCGAGCTGGCGGTCGGCTACATCGACCGCGAGGCGCTCGTCAAGTGGCCGAACTCGGCGATGCTGCGGGCATTCCGCGGCATGGCGCTGATCAGGATGGGGCGTAAGGACGAAGCGAGGGACTGTCTAGTCGAGGCGGCGCAGTCGGAAGACGAGGCCGCTGCAAACCTCGCTCGCGATTTGTTGGAATGAAGGAGAGCAAGAAGTGCTAGAAGCAGCAGCAATAGAGGCGGTTCGGGCCGCGCAGGCGCCGCAGAGCGTCGCGTACCTGAACGAGCAGCTGGCGACGAACAAGGTCGCGGACGCAGACGCCGTCAAGGCCTTCCAGGCGGCGATGGGCGTGGGCGGACCCGACCCGATCCCGTTTGCGCAGCAGATCGGCGACACGTGGCGCGTGGCGCAGGACATGAACCAGGGCATCATGCACCGCATCCACGCCTTGTCGGAGGCGAAGCAGCTCGGCAACACGCCGAGCGTGCTGCAGATGACAGAGCTGCAGTACGAGGTGGCGAACCTCAGTTTCCAGCAGGAAGTCGTGACGAGCATCGCGAAGAAGGCGAGCAACGCGGTCGAGACGCTGGTTAAGAACGGCTGATGATCCAAGGCGGGCGTTTACGGTGGAAGCGGAAGAGAGACAGCTGATGCTCACGACTGCGTGGCTTTTCGCCCGGCACGGGCAGGGGCCGCGCGCGCGCGTGTTGTTGGAAGCCGTCGTGGAGGAGGACCCGCGCGACGGCGTGTCCGCCGCCATGCTTGCCGATCTCCTGCTCGCCGAGCACCAGCCCGCCGCCGCGCTCGACGTCGTGCGGTCCGCCGAGTTCCCGCCGAACCTGCGCCGCGCCGAGGCTCTTCTCGAGACGCGCGCGCTGCGGATGCTCGGGAAGAATTCCGAGGCAGATGCCCGATGGTCGCGGTTCGTGAAGTCCTCCGCCGGATCCAGCCGCGAATGGGTCGTGGGAGGTTAACCTTAAATAGAGTAAACGAAGGGATTAAAGAGATGAAGACAATTTGGTTGAGGGCGGCGTGCTGTGCCGCGCTGATGCTCCTCGCGGGGTGCGAGGAGGAGACGACGCTCTACTCGCAGCTAGAGGAGCGTCAGGCGAACGCAATAGTCGCCGAATTGAAGGCGCACGACATTTCCTGCCGCAAGACGCCCGGCGAGGAAGGCACGTGGAACGTGATGATCGGCGAAAGCAAGTTCGCGACGGCTGTGGAGCTGCTCGAACAGAAGGGACTTCCCCGCCGCCAGTACCAGGGCGTTGCCGAGAGTTTCAAGAAGACGGGAATGGTGTCCTCGCCCTCCGAGGAGCGCATCCGGTTCATGGACGCGCTCGCGCAGGATCTCTCCCGCACGATTTCGCAGATCGAGGGCGTAGTTGACGCGCGCGTGCACGTGGTGCTGCCCGAGAACGACCCGTTCGCCAAGCACGCGAAACCGAGTTCCGCCGCCGTCGCAATCCGCCACCGCTACGACGTGGACATGGCCGATTTCGTCCCCCAGATCAAGAGCCTCGTGAAGAACGCGATCGAGGGCCTTGACTACTCCAAGATTTCCGTAACACTGTTCCGAGATTCACCTCCGAAGAAGAAATGACGCAGCCGATTGACATGAAGGACGCACGGGCACTCGTGCGCGACGAACGGCGATGGCCGCTCGTGCGCGAGTTCCTGTTCGGTTTCGCGTCGCTCGCCGACGCCGCACGCGTGGACGCGGCCTGCGGCGACGGCACGGCTGCGCGCCGCGGCTTGCCGCGCGTGGACGCCTTCGTGTGCGAACGCCTCGGCGTGACGCCCCTCTTCCATGCCTTTCCCGCCGAAGACGGCAGCAGACTGCTGTTGCTTGCCGCCGAATCCTACCAGAACATCGGGCTTTGGCTTGCAGCCCTCGCGCGTGCGGACGAGTTGCGCAACGTCATTTCCGGCGCGCGCGTGCGCGAGCTGAAGGCCGCGTTGCCGGGCGTCTATCCCGACGTGCTGAAGGTCGCCCCCTATTTCCACAAGTGGAAACTGCCGGCGTCGGACGGCGACGACTTCGCCGTGAACGGACTCCGTTACCTCGCAACGGTGCTGAAGGACCTGCCTGCGGGGTTGCTCGATAGACAGCGCCTGCGTTATCCCGTTGAGCGGGAGGGCGGTTTTGCGCCGCTCGACGGCGAGGTGTCGCTGGCGGAGGTTTCCCGGCTCATGCAGATTCAATTTCCAAAGGAGTATGCGCTATGCTGCTCGTGAAAAAGGACACATTCTCGCTTGAATCGGCCTCGCGTCTGGTGAAGGCCGCAGACGTCTCCGCCGTCGCGAAAATCGACGAGGTGATGAAGGCCGCCCATGACGAGGGCTACGACAAGGGCATCCAGGACGGCAAGATGGAGATCACGATGCAGAAGCTCGATCTCCTGGAAAGTTCCGTCCAGTACATGGAGAGCGTTGAGGACAAGATGTGCGGCATCGTCCTCAAGGCGTTGCGCAAGTGTGTGGACGAGATCGGCGACGAGGAACTCGTAGTGCAGGTCACGAAGAAGGCGATGCGCGCCATCGTGCGCAACCAGCAGCAGATCACAGTGCGCGTGAGCACCCGGATGGTGCCAGTGGTGAAGGCCAGGATACAAGACATACTGAAGGACTTTCCCTCGGTCAACTTCATGGAGGTCGTGGAGGACGGCAAGCTCGACGACCGCGCATGCGTGGTGGAGACGGCTGCCGGCACGGTGGACGCGTCCGTGGACGCGCAGATCGCCGCCATAGAAAAGTCAATCAGGAAGAATTTCGCGAAGTAGGAAATGGGATCGTTCGACTATATCACGCAGGTCCTGGACCGTGCCGTTGAGGATGCGCAGCCCATCGAGGTGAAGGGCCGCGTGATCCAGGTCGTCGGCACGATCATCAAGGCAGCGGTACCGGGCGTGAAGGTCGGGGAGGTGTGCATCCTGCGCAACCCGTGGGAGGACTTCGAGGTACTCGCCGAGGTCGTGGGCTTCACTAAGGAGGCCGTGCTGCTCACCTCGCTCGGGCAGATGATCGGCATCTCCGCCCAGACGGAGGTGATCCCCACGCGGCGCATCCACATGGTGCCGGTGGGCTACTCGCTGCTTGGGCGTGTGCTGGACGGCCTCGGGCATCCGATCGAGGCGGACGAGAAGGGCCCCATCCGCCCCGATGCCTACTATCCCGTGTTCGCCGACCCGCCGAGTCCGCTCCACCGCCGGATCATCTCCAAGCCCCTTTCCCTCGGCGTGCGCGCGCTGGACGGCCTGCTGACCTGCGGCGAGGGACAGCGTATGGGCATCTTCGCGGCGGCCGGCGGTGGTAAGTCCACCCTCATGGCGCAAATCGTCCGCAACACGAGCGCGGATGTGACGGTGCTCGCGCTCATCGGCGAGCGCGGACGCGAGGTGCGTGAGTTCATCGAGAAGGACCTCGGCCCCGAGGGCATGCGCAAGAGCGTGGTGGTGTGTTCCACGTCCGACCGCAGCGCGATGGAGCGTCTGAAGGCCGCCTACGTGGCAACGTCGATTGCAGAGTTCTTCCGCGACAAGGGCGAGAAGGTGCTGCTCCTGATGGATTCCGTCACGCGTTTCGGACGCGCCCAGCGCGAGATCGGACTTGCTGCCGGCGAGCCGCCCACGCGTCGCGGCTTCCCGCCGAGCGTGTTCTCGGAGCTGCCGAAGCTGATGGAGCGCGCGGGCAACTCGGACAAGGGCTCGATCACCGCGCTCTACACGGTGCTCGTGGAAGGCGACGACATGACCGAACCGATCGCGGACGAGACGCGCTCCATCCTCGACGGACACATCATCCTCTCCCGCAAGCTCGCGCAGAAGAACCACTACCCCGCCATCGACGTGCTCCAGAGCGTCTCCCGCTGCCAGAGCGCGATCATCGAGAAGGACCACAAGGCGGCCGCCGCGAAACTGCGCGAAATCCTCGCGAAATACGCCGAAGTCGAGCTGTTGCTGAAGATCGGCGAGTACCAGAAGGGCGCGGATCCCTCCACGGACGAGGCGATCGCGAAGATCGACGCGGTGAACGGGTTCCTCCGGCAGGGTCTTCAGGAGAGGCCGTCGTACGAGGAGACGATTTCAAAGTTGAAGCAGGTGGTTTCGTAATGGCATACGCACTCGAGAGCATGCTGCGCATCCGCGTGATGCGCGAAGACCGGGCGGGGAAAGACCTCGTCTCGGCCCGGCATGCCCGCGAGGTGGCACAGGTGGAACTCGATTCGCGGAAGCGGAAGCTGGACGCCTACGCGCAGACGAAGGAAGAGCGTCGCGACCGGGTGTTCGACACGATTCTGGGACGTCCCGTGCCGCGGGACGAAATCGACCGCGTGCGGACGGCCATTTCGCAGATCGACGAGGAGGGCGTGCTGCTCACGGATGGAGTCACCCGCGCCAAAGCGGACCTTGAAACGCGGGAGCAGGAAGCGGAGAAGGCGCACGGACGTTTCGTCGCGGCCGTGAAGGAACGGGCAAAGGTGTCGCAGCACCGTGAAATATGGGCGGAGGAGGAACGCCGGATGCAGGAAATGCGCGCCGACGCCGAGATGGAAGAGTTTACAGGAAGGAAGATGACCGATGATGATTCCGACGATTTCGATTGACGGGCTTTCGAGTTCCGTCGTTCGGGACGGACCGGGAATTACCCAGACACAGGCCATGTGCCTTGGCATGCTCGTGGGCCAGAACAAGGAGTGCGGCGAGGCTTTCGAAGCTGCCGTGGAGAAGTTCCAGCAGGCGATGGCCGAAGGACTTTCCGGAGAATCCGGATATTCCGGAGATGCCGGAATTTCCGGATATTCCGGAGAATCCGGAATTTCCGGTGACGAGACTTCAGAATATGTGGCTTCAGTAGTTCCGCATGTGGTGGTTGAGGTGCCGGTGAAGGCCAGGACAACCGAGACAACCAGGACAACCGAGACAACCAGGACGGTAGCACCTCTCCCGCTGGAAGGCGTTGCGGAGAGACCGGTGGTGGTCGAGAAGGTCGTGACGCCTATGACGCTTGAGGGGCCTACGGTGGTCGCGACAAGCGCGGCCACGCAGCAGGTCGCGACAAGCGCGACCCTCCCGCTGGATGGCGTGGTTGAGAAGTCGGAGGTGATAGAGAAGGTTGTGACGCCGGTGATGGTTGAGGCTCCCGTGGCGGTTGAGAAGGTTGTGACGCCCGTGGTGGCTGAGGCACCTGTGGCGGTCGAGCGGGTTGTGACGCCCGTGGTGGCTGAGGCACCTGTGGCGGTCGAGCGGGTTGTGACGCCTGTGGTGGCTGAGGCGCCGATGGCGGTCGAGCGGGTCGAGAAGCCTGTTGTGGCTGCGGTGCCTGTGGCGGTCGAGCGGGTCGAGAGGCCTGTGGTGGCTGAGGCGCCGGTGGTGGTCGAGCGGGTTGTGACGCCCGTGGTGGTTGAGGCACCGGTAGCGGTCGAGCGGGGTGTGACGCCCGTGGTGGCTGAGGTGCCGGTGGCGGCTACCGATGAAGAGCAAGTAGTGCCGAATGCCGAGCTCGGAAATCTCGGAAATTCCGGTGCCAAGGCTCCTGATTATGCGGCTTCAGCAGTTCCGCCTGTGGCGGGCGAGGTAGCTGCGAAGGCCGGGACAACCGGGACAACCAGGACAACCGAGACGACTGCGGCAAGCGCGACCATTCCGCTGGAGGGCGTTGCGGAGAGACCGGTGGTGGTCGAGAAGGTCGAGAGGCCTGTGGTGGCTGAGGTGCCGGTGGCGGTCGAGGGGGGTGTGACGCCCGTGGTGGCTAAGGCACCGGTAGCGGTCGAGCGGGGTGTGACGCCCGTGGTGGCTGAGGTGCCTGCGGCGGTCAAGCGGGTTGTGACGCCCGTGGTGGCTGAGGCACCAGTGGCGGTTGAGAGGGTCGAGCGGGTTGTGACGCCTGCGGTAGCTGAGGTGCCTGTGGCGGTCGAGAGGGTTGTAACGCCTGTTGTGGCTGAGGCACCTGTGGCGGTCGAGCGGGTCGAGCGGGTTGTGACGCCTGTGGTGGCTGAGGCACCGGTGGCGGTTGAGAGGGTCGAGCGGGTTGTGACGCCTGCGGTAGCTGAGGTGCCTGTGGCGGTCGAGCGGGTTGTGACGCCTGTGGTGGCTGAGGCGCCGGTGGCGGTCGAGCGGGTCGAGCGGGTTGTGACGCCCGTGGTGGCTGAGGCACCTGTGGTGGTCGAGCGGGTCGAGAGGCCTGTGGTGACTGAGGTACCGGTGGCGGTCGAGCGGGTCGAGAGGCCTGTGGTGGCTGAGGCACCGGTGGTGGTCGAGCGGGTTGTGACGCCTGTGGTGACTGAGGTGCCTGTGGCGGTCACCGATGAAGAGCAAGTAGTGCCGAATGCAGAGCTCGGAAATCTCGGAAATTCCGGTGCCAAGGCTCCTGATTATGCGGCTTCTGAGATGCCGCCTGTGGCGGGCGAGATGGCTGCGAAGGCCGGGACAACCGGGACGAACGGGACAACCAGGACAACCGAGACAACCGAGACAACTGCGGCAAGCACAACCCTCCCCCTGGAGGGCTTGGTGGAGAGGCCGGTGGTGGCCGAGAAGGTCGAGAGGCCTGTGGTGGCAGAGGCACCTGTGGTGGTCGAGGGGGTTGTGACGCCCGTGGTGGCTGAGGCACCGGTGGCGGTTGAG
>CACZAK010000060.1 GCA_902779075.1 uncultured bacterium
GCGCGTGTCGTGATGCGCGTACCGAGCGTGACCGAAACGACATGGTAGTTGTCGAGGAGGACAGTCGTCTCATTGGCGGAGGCGTTGGCGTAGGTCGCGCCGCCGGTCCAGCCGAGGAAGATGCTGTCCGTCGGGTTGATGGAGATTGGGACGTCCGTGCCGGGGGCGTAGGCGCCGAGGCCGTTGACAGTGGCGGTGGCGGTGTCACCGGCAAGAAGGAGGAACTTGCCGTCCACGAGCCCCCAGTCGAAGTAGGGCTGCGTCTGGCCATCGGTCTGCGTCCAGCAGCCCGCCGCCTGGAACGCGGTGAAGTTGTTCGTCGAGCGCATTTCCGCCGCGTCAAGGGCGACGATGGTCCCGTTATAGCCCCCCCCCATCTCCTCCGAACCGACATCCGCGAGGCCGTCCACGAGGCGGAAGCAGTTGTCGCAGGTCGCACTACCCGACAGGGTGCCCGCGAAGCCGCCGACGTGCGAATTGCCGGTCGTGTCGCCGTCACCACCCGCCGCGTAACAGCGCACAAGGGTGACTTTGCAGTTCTGCTCCAACTTGCCGAAGAAGCCGCCGACACTGTCGGAGCCATGGGCGCGCGCGACCGTGTAACAGTCGAAGACGGAGGAACCGCTACCATGCCTGCCTGTCACATAGCCGATGAAGCCTCCGACGCAGTTGGCGGTGGATGAAACCGAGCCGACCGAGAAGCAGTTGCTCACGACGCACGGGGCATGGTTATCATCATCGATGACGCCAATGAAGCCGCCAACGTGGTGGGAACCGGCGGAAACATCGGCGATCGCGAAGCAGCGCGAGACGAAACAGTTGATCTTGATGTGGCCGATGAGGCCGCCCGCGCGTCCGTAGTTCGGTCCGCCGGTGGCCATGACGGTCGCGCCCACGACGGAGCAGTTGGTCACGGTCGCGTCCTCGGCGCAGCCCGCGAGGGTGCCGACGTAGCTGCGGCCGCTCACGGTCGCGTTCGCGATGCGGAGGTTGGCGACTCTCGCATCCGTGCCGCTGGACCCGAGGTACCCGAAGAGGCCCACGTAGTTGGAGGAGTCGGCGGTCACGGTCAGGTTGGAGATGACGTGGCCACACCCGTCGAGCGAACCGGTGAACTTATGGAAGTTATTGCCGATCGGCGTCCAGGGCTCGCCCGCGAGATCGATGTCGCAACCGAGCTCGTAGGCACCGGCGAGGTTATTGGTGATGGCGGCGAGTTCGGCGCGCGTGGTAATAACGGTCAAGGCCGGCCGCAACGTCACGCCCGCGATGGCGGAGGGGGATGCGCGCGCATGGTGGCACATGGCGAGGCCCGCAACGGCAATCGTCGCGACGGCGGTTGAGCGGAAGAGGCTTTTTTTCATGCTGGTGCTCCTTGATGGGGACTTTGGGGACTGTGGGGACGATGGGGACGGTGGGGACGATGGGGACTTTGGGGACGGTGGCGACTTTGGGGACTGGCCGTCCCCAATGTCCCCATTGTCCCCATAGTCCCCTTTTCTCTTGAGCTTCTCATGACCAGCCCTTTCTCCGTTTGATGCCGTCGGCCATTCTACGAAGCTCGGCCGACATCTCGCGGTAGCGCGTGGTTAGCTCTTCGGGCGACTGCACGGCGGCGAGGTGCGAGTAGGCGGCCTTGCCCCAGTCTTCGCCGCGCGCTTCGCTGCGGGCGGCATACATGCGCTCCTTGATGCCGCCGTGCCGCTTGAAGTCCGCCTCGAGCTGCGCGATCTGCCTCGCCAGCAGATAGGTGCATTGCCGGATGAGCGAGACCATCAGGTTAGCCGCCACTTCGTCGCTCTTCTTCTCGATGTGCGGCGCGAATGCTTCCCAAGCGCCATTGCGCCCGAGCCGACGCGCAGCAAGCCCCTTCTCGGAATCCTTCGGCCATTCGGGCATGCCGTGGACCTTGAGGTAGTCGAGGTAGTCTTCGAGAAGCTCCTCAAGGCTCGCCTTGGCGACGTTGGTGAGCTTCAGCTCGGTCTCCTTGCTGGTCGCATCTTAGTGGGCATTAGGGGTGGCCTCCTTTTGGGGGGTGGTGGGGGTGGTGGGGGTGGTGGGGGTGGTGGCGACCTTGGCGACTGTGGCGACCTTGGCGACCAGCTGTCTCCAAAGTCCCCACCGTCCCCAAAGTCCCCATCGTCCTCAAAGTCCCCACCGTCCCCATCACTCCACCTCCCCCGGCTCCTCGGACTGCGCAAACTCAATCGCGGCCCTAATGAACTTCGCCGAAACCAAGGAGTTGTCAAAGGTCGCGGTCACGGTCTGCGTGACCGAACCGCTGGCCTGGACGGTGGCAGAATCAACGTCGAAGGTCGAATCGCCGTAGCAGAAGTTGATGATCTCCTTCGCAATCGAGCTGCGGCCGAAGCCATCGGCTAAATCATCCGCGCCGTAGAGTTGGAGCTCGCCGCTAATGTAGCCCAGCGGCGACTGGCGCACGAGCTGCACCGTGACGGAAATCTGGTCGTTGCTGACCGCAAAGCCGGTGATGCTGAGCGCACCGCCGGGATTCTCCGCCGTCAAGTCGCAGTTGAGCAACCAGCACTCATACAGCTTTTCCGTGGCGGCGGCGTCTTCGCCAAGGGCGTTGATGTCGCCCTGCGTGAAGTTGTTCGCCGAGAGCCATTCGACAAGGGCGGAATCCCCGATCTCGCGCCCTTCGGGATCCGTGAAGCTCGGCGTTTCGATGTACGGCCGCAGCGTCTTGTTGCGGACGGCGACGAGGGCGTCGGCATCAAGCGTTCCCTCATAGAGGTTCTGGCGCTCGTCGGCAAAGGTCTGGCCGACTTTGACGAAGACGCCGTCGCCGGAGCTGAAGCTGCTGGCGGTGATGCTGTCGGCGGGTTTCGTCCAGCCGAGGGTGATGCCGCATCTGGCGTAGATGCCGTCAGCGCCGGTGGCTGCGACGGTGCCGCCGTTGATCGTGACTGCGCCGTCGCCGGCTTCGATGCCGTAGTTGTTGCCGGTGGCGGTGACGGTGCCGCCGTTGACGACGACCGTGCCGCCGCCTTCGTTCACGCTCTCCATCGAGAGGTTGTAGATGTACTGCCGCGCATTGCGCGTGCCAGTGCCGCCGGAGATCGAAAAATACGCGAACTTGTCGCCGAACGTCTGCGCGAGATCCACATTCTGCGAGGTCGTGGCCGTCTTGCCGTCCTGTTCAAGCGTGAACGAAAGGCGTCCAGGAACGTAGGAGAGAGTGAAATCCACCGGAACCGTTGTCTTGGGATTGATGCCGTTGAGCTCGGTGAAGGACGAGCCTTGCACGCAGTTCTTCAGCGGCTTAATGTTCGGCGTGTTGTAGATGTTGATCATCCACCCCGTCGCGGAGGGAAGCGCCGAATTGCCCAATACGCCGCGATCGCCGCCTTTGCCGCCAATGGCGGCGGGCGACTGCGAATGGAAGAATATGGCAATGCCGTCGGCCATGTTGCCGTCGTTTGCCGAGTTGCCGGTGACATGGTACGTGCCATGCACCTTGAACGGCCCGCCCACGTACACGCGCTCAAGGCGTGTCACGAGACCGGACGTGTTGTTCGACATGTCGGTGATGCGGAACGCCGGCGCGTTGTTGTAGGGTTCATACACGGCGGAGCCGTTCAGCCGCCACTTCGAGGCGTCGTCCGACGCGGAGATGTCGGGTGCGCTGCCCTTGGCGTCGGCCTGCCAGAAACGGAAGTTCGTGATGCGCTGTTCGCAGACGGAGGCTCCGGTGGCGCCGGAGAAGCCGATCCACGCCGTGGTGTCGCCAAGGGCCTCCGCCAGATTGACGTCGTTCGTGAACGCCACGTAGCTGCCATTCGAGAAGAGATGCTGCACGATGCGGCCCTCGCCGTCGTACGTCACGCAGACGTCCATGCCGTCCTGGATGACGATGCCGCCGAGCGCCGTGGTCATGTTCGTCGTGGCGCCGTCCTTGATCCAGCCTGCGGAGTCGTCGCGGTAGATGTTGTACGCCGTGCCGACGGACGGCGTGATTCCGTTTGCGCACAGGTAACCGCCCATGTCGCCCTGCGCGGAAAGCCCTCTCGCGTCGTTGTGCAGGAAGAAGGCAAAGCCGTCCGCCGGGACGGACGACAACACGGTCTTGTACGTGAAGAACGCGCGCCACGGACGCGTCACGTTCACGCGCTTTCTCCAGAACGCCGAGCCGCCCTTTGTCTTCTCCGCTGGCGAGAGCTGTATCTCAACGTCGGATATCAGCGTCGAGTCTCCGTTTATCTGAAAGTCCTTGAAGCCGCTCACGCCCACACCGTCGCCCGTCGCGCCGGAGCCGCCATCGCCGCCGCCGATGCCCGCGCCCCTGCCCGTGGCGAACACTCTGCCGCCGTTGATGACGACCGTGCCGCCTTGCTGTCCGGCGTCGCCGCCGATGGCGGATTGGTATTGGGAGACGTCCATCTGCGTGGCCGTCAGGCTGCCCATGCCCTCGCCGTCGGACTGGGCCCAGACGGTGAGGCTGTTGGTCGTGTTGTTGGCCAGGGCCACGTTAACCCCCTTCTTCGCCACCAGCTCCGCGCCGTCCGCGAGGATGAGGTTCACGTCGCCCGAAACGACGATGCGCGCGTTGTTCGTGACGGCGTTGGTGACCACGTACCAGCCGCTGTCAAGCGCCGTCTGGCCGACATAGAGGGTATAGGTCTCGCAATTGTTGATCGTGTTTGCCACCGGGTCTAGGTAGGGGACGGGGGCGAGGTCCGGAACGGGGTCGGGGTCCGGGTCGGGGTCAGGGTCGGGCGGCGGAAGGATCACCAGCTTGCCGTCCTCGTATCCCATCGTGGTCTCAAGCGTCAGGGCAAAGTCGTTTTTTGCACAGGTGACCGTCGTGATGCCGTTTTCCCTGCCGACAAGCTGCCATTTATTTTCATCAGGACAACCCTCCTCGTCTTCAAGCCGAACTTCGCCGTTGTCGTCAACATACAGACCAGCCACGGCCTCCAGCTTCGAGATGTCGGTGAGGTTGAGGGCGTCGAAGTCGCCGCTCCCCACCTTGAGGAAGATTTCCACGTTGCTGACATTCGTGAGATTCGCAAATGAACCGTCGCCGGAGTTGCCGATCAGAATGTCGATATCGTCTCCGCCGTCGATGGTGTCGGCCGGATCGTAGCGAATGATGTCCGGTCCGGCCCCGCCATCGATCCTGTCCGCCCCGGCTCCTCCGTCGAGATAGTCGCCGCCTGATCCGCCATGCAGCACGTCCGCGCCACCGCCGCCGAGGAGCATGTCGCTTCCGGAGCCGCCATGCAGCTCGTCGTCGCCGCCAAGGCCGAAGATCATGTCGTCGCCATCGCCGCCGAGGAGCAGGTCGTCCCCGTCATGACTGCCTTCCAGATTTGCCAGATCCGATTTGAGCTGTGCGACGTACATGGCCCCGATCTTCACCGCCATGTTCACGGACGTCAAGTAGCCGCCCGAAAGTTCAAGCCATCCGGCCACGGCGTCAAGCGAGGCGTCGCCAAACAGGATGTCGTCGCCGCCCTGGGCGAAGACGATGTCGCCGCCGTCGTTGCCGATGAGCACGTCTGCCCTGTCCAGGCTTTCGCCGGTATCTGGATCCGTCTGGCTGTTGTCCGCGCCATGCCAGCCGGCGACCACGTCGGGATGCTCGAAAAGATACCGGAGGATGTCCGCGTCCGTCACGGCGTCCTCGCTTACTCCCGTTTCGACGGCGACCCTCATCTCCAGGCCAACTATGCCGGAATCGCCAAAAAGGACATCGTTCCCGCCGCCCCCATCGACGATGTCGGAGCCGGGCTTGGCTGAGAAGGCGACATAAATGTCTTCATTCTCCTCGTCCCCGTCTCCTGGCTCCTCGTCCCCGTCTCCGTCTCCAGGCTCTTCGTCCCCATCTCCGTCTCCGGGCTCCTCGTCCCCGCCTCCGTCTCCGGGAATGATTATCTCGCCTTCGCCCGCCACGTCCGCGCGGATGACGTCGCCGGAACCGTCGCCGACGGCGGCGATGACGTCGTCGCCGCCGGCGCCGAGGATGGTATCGGCCACGACGATGGTGACCGTCGCGGCATCGGACTGCATGTTCTCCGCGGCGTCGTTGTCCCATATCCGGTAGGAGAACTGCGGCGAGACGGAAAAAGCCGTGCTGCTCTGCCTGACGCCTAAGGAAAGGTCGCCATCGCTGATGACCACCCCATTGCCGTCAACAACGACCTGCCCGGTCGCGTTGAAATGATATCCGGCGTTCAGCGAAACCGCCGTGCCGCTCATAGGGGCCGCACCGACAGTGCCGATGGCAACCATCTCCGTGCCGTTGTCGTAATACAGCGTCATGCGGTATGCCGCGGCGGTCTGGATCATGCTGCGTACGTCAATCGTGAGATGGGAGTCCGGATTGTCCGGATCGTAGTCCTGGCCCTGCCGCGAATGCCGCTGGAGCAACTCCGCCAGCGGACAGGTGTATTCCAGAGGGGTTTCCCCGTCCGCGAGCAACTTGCCGCCGATGGCGAAGGTCGCAGTGGCGCCCATACTGGTGCTCGAGACTGTTCCCGTGACCGATAGATTGCCGGCCACGGCGAAGGCGCCGTCGCTCGTCACGGAGAGGTTTTCGACCTGGGCGTCGCCTGTCACGTAGAGGAAACTGCTGATTTGCGCTGTGCTGACCAGGTTGGAGCCGGCATCGACGGTCAGGTTGCCATGGATGATGGCGGGGCAGGCGAAGCCAACGGTCAGCGCGTTTTCAGGCGGCGCCAGGGACACATTGCCATTGACCAACAGCATCCTGTCGTTATAGGCATACCATGCCATGTTGTGGTTACTGTACGTGCCTCCGCCTAGCAGCGTCAAGTAGTCGGTCGCGTCAATCTTCACCACCCCCGAGGCGGGGCCGCTGTTCTCCACGTCGGCAAGCGAGACTGGGGTTTCCGAGCCATTGACGACCGAGTGGAATATCTCGCCGAAGAACTGGGAGGAAACGACGGTCTTCGCGTCATCCAGGCCGCGCATGACGCCGCAGGCGACTTCGGAGCTGTCAGGGCCCGTATAGAGGCCATTGACCAGGATTGCTGGGGTGTCGGCTCCGTCCGGGCAGTTCAGGGTCGCGGCCACAGGGCCGGTGCGTGCTACGACGTTCCTGAGGAAGTAGTCGCTCCTGTTGACGTAGAACTGGTCATCCACGGCCACGGGAGCCAAGTTGGCACCCGCTGCCGTGGTTCCCGCGCACGCGATGGCGATTATCGCGGCGACGGTTGAGCACAAGATGTGCCTTTTCATGTTAGTATTCCTTTTTGTTTGCGCTAATATTGAATAAAATGCCAGAACAAGGGGTTTTTTCGTGTTAGCCGCAGGGCAAGCCAAACAGGGCGCGCGCTGTCAGACACGGTAGAGCCAGCCGATGCCGTGGACGGTCTCGATCACGTCCTTGTCGCTGCCGAGCTTCTCGCGCAGGCCCCAGATGAGCGTGTCATGTACGCGCGACTCGATTCTCTCCAGGTTCTCAATTCCCCAGAACCGACGCAGCAGGTCTTCCTTCTCCACGACCTCGTTCGGATGGCTCGCGAAATGTTGGAGGACGGCCAGCTCGCGCTTCGAGAGCTTAGTCTCGCGCCGTCTCGCGTCGAGCAGCACGAACCTCTTCGCATCCACCTTGTGGCGAGCGCCGAACGCGAATTCGTCGGCGGATGAGGGCTGCGCGGCGGTCTGCGCGGCCCGGTTCTGCTCGGCGGCGATCTGCACCACGCGCCCGAGCTGCCGCTTCACTCGTGCGAGGAGTTCCCGCGCACCGCAGTCCTTCACTATGTAGTCGTCCGCACCGATCGTGAGCCCACGCACCTTGTCGTCCTCCTCGCCGAATGCCGAGAGAAGGATGATTGGCAGCGACTTGTCCATGCGCCGAATGTCCCGGCATACGTCCCAGCCGGTCTTCACCGGCATCTTTATGTCGAGCAACAGCAGGTCTGGGCGCTTCTCCGCGTACAGCGCGAGCGCTTCGCCGCCGTCCTTCGCCACGCGCACTGCGTAGCCTTCGTCCTCTAGCATCTCCACCACCGAATCGCGCGGTTCGGCCTCGTCGTCGGCAATCAGGATATCCGTCATTTTTTCGCCTCCTCTTCAATTTTTTCGCCAATGGGCAATACGAGCGTGAACGCGCAGCCGCCGCCGGGACGCGCCGCAACTGACAAATCTCCGCCCATGTCGCGTGCCAGGTCGCGTGCAAACGCCAAACCCACTCCCCATCCACCTACCGACTTCGTGAGGTCGTTCGGCGCACGCCAGTCACGGTCGAACACGTGTCGCAACTGGGCGGACGGCAGGCCAGGCCCGCGATCGGCCACGCATACCTCCGCCGTGCGTCCGTCCATCGAGCGCGCAACGCGCACAGAGACGGAGCCCGTGTGTGCCGCGTACTTGGCTGCGTTGGTCAGGAGGTTTTCGACGATCTCCGTCACGGAGTCGCGGTCGCCGACCATGCGCACGGACGCGACGTCCGAAAGATCCAGCCCGTGTTCCTCGAATCTGTCAGAAAGCGGACGCGCCGTTTCGCGCACTGCCTCGCCAAGGTCGAACGCCTGCCGCTCGTACGTGCGCATGCCGCGCTCACGCCGGTCGAAGTCGCGTAGGCGCTCGATTCGCCGACGGAGTTCCCGCCCCTGCTCAAGGATCACCCCAGCAGCCTTTATGCGGCGTTCTTCCGTGGCATAAGAGCCGTCCACAAGCCGTTCCGCCCGCATTAAAATGCTCGCAAGCGGCGTCTTCACCTCGTGCGCGGCATTTGAGACGAACGTGTTCCGCCGCTCCATCTCCGCGCGCGCGCGCAGCACTGTCACGGCAAGCGACACGCCCCCGGCGATGAGGATCAGCCCCATGCCGACAAGCAGGGTAACAGCCACAACGTATACTATTGGTATTCCGTCGTCGACGGGTGGGGCTATCACAAGGCAGCACACGCAGTTGGTGGACTTGTTGCGCGACCATAAGACCATCAAGTCTGAACCAGACCCGAAATCCCTCAGGTACCGCCAGTGCATGCTCTGCTTTTTTTCCTGTACCGAATTCATGTAGTCCGTCCACTTCGTGGACGCCAACCACTGGCAATCTCCCACTAGGTTAGTCGACCACGACACATCGCCCTTATTCCAGATGAATGCCGCAGATGCGTAGGGGAAACGCTCCGACCGCTCATCGTGCCGCGCCACCAAGTCGGCAAGAATCCCCTCCAGACGCCGCTGCGTATCCTCGCCCTCATCTTTTTTACGACGACACGGCAACAGTGCCTTTGTGTAGTAGGACCTCGCTTTCGCGGCGTAACTGGCTTTCTCTTCACGGGCTTGGATGCGGTATTCGTGTACTATCCAGCCAAGCCCCGCGCTGACAAGCAGCAGCGCCGGCAGCACCACGGCCAGCAACTTCAACACGTCGCGGCCATTACATTGCCGAAGCCACTTCATTGCATGAACGGGTTAGTTGCCACCTCGTGCGCAATCGTAGTCGGCATGCCATGTCCCGGGATGACCGTAAGCTCCGGATCAAGCGCGACCAGACGGCGCAGTGACTCGTCAAGCTGGTGTTTATCCCCGCCGGGGAAGTCGGTGCGACCGCACGATCCCGCAAAGAGAGTGTCTCCCGTGAGGAGAAGCTTCTGCGCGGCGAAGAGGAAGCACACGCCGCCGGGAGTGTGGCCGGGCGTGGCAAGCACCTGCGCCGTGAGGCCACCCGCCGTGAGCGTTGCGCCTTCAACGAGGTCGGCGACAAGCGTGTCGGGCTTCTTCACTACCTCATAGTCAGGTGGCCAGGCGTTCATCGGATGGCCGATCATCGGCACGTCACCCGGCCCGATATGCACGGGGAGGTCCGGATAATGCGCAATAAGGCCGTTCACAGCCCCGATATGGTCGAAATGGCCGTGCGTGAAGAGTATGAGAGCGGGCGTGAGGCCCTTCGCCTTAAGGAACGCGCAGATTGCCTCCGGCTCAGCGCCGGGGTCGACGATCCACGTAGCAGCGGGATCCTCCCAGAGAATTACGCAGTTCGCGTCAATGGAACCGAGGGGCATGATTTTTCGTTGCATAGTCAGTCCTCCGCCTTGCAGTATCGCAGCAGTTCGTCAAATCGGTTGATCTTCATCGTGCAGCGGCTCTCGCGTAGGTGCCCGAACCCGAATGTGCAGAACGCCGTCTTCACGCCCGCGTTGCGCCCGCACTCCATGTCCGTCCAGTTGTCGCCCACCATCCAGTCGTGCGACGAGATGCGGTGCCCGCGCAGACGCGAGGCCGCCTCGCGGAGCGGCAGCGCGGAGGGCTTCATCTCCGAGCAGTCGCCGCCGCCCACCACGCCCGCGCCGAAGTAGCGTCCGATGCCGAAGTGGTCGAGAATCTGTCGCGTGAAGTTGCCTGGCTTGTTCGTGACCACGCCCATCAGCCAGCCCCGGTCGTGCAGTTCCGCGAGCGTCGTGCGCACGCCGGGGTAGAGCGTAGTCGCGTCGAAGAGATGCGCGGAGTAGTTGCGCATGTGCATCGGCCAGAGTTCGTCGAAACGCCCTGCCGCCTCCGGGATTGCATGTTCCAGCAGATAGCGCGCGCCGTTGCCCACGCACGCCACGACCTCCTCCATGGGCAACTCGGCATAGCCAAGTTCGCGCCGCGTTGCATTCACGGCCGCCGCCAAATCCGCGCGAGAATCAACCAGCGTGCCATCTACGTCAAAGAAAATCGCGTTCATCTATCCCCTTACCCTCTCTTCACCTGTTCAGCATACCTATTCACTATTCACTCTAACCTATTCACTACCATTGGCGGAGGGAGGGGGATTCGAACCCCCGATACGGAGATTAGTCCGTATGGCGATTTAGCAAACCGCTGCCTTCAGCCACTCGCCTCCAATGGGAAAACGGCGATTATGATACGAAATTTTGACGGCAAATGCAAGCCAGAAATGGCCTAACTCAAAAAAAAATGTCAACCGCCGAATTTGTCAGACATCCGGCTCCACATGCACCACTGCGTCGTTCACGTCCAGACCCGCAGCGCAAACGGCCTCCTTCACGGCATGGCCGATGGCATGTCCCTCCGCCACAGAAAGCGACGGATCCACCTGTACGTGGAGGTCAACCTGGAACAATCCGCCGTAGCGGCGCGCACGCGCCTTGTGTACGCCGCGCACGCCCGGCACCTTCTCGGCCACCGACACCACCGCTGCGGCCTTGGCGTCGATGTCGGCATCCACAAGCTCCTGCAGGGCCGGCTTCGCCAGCTGCCACGAAACGCGCAGGATGAACGCCGCCACGAGAAGCGCCCCGGCGGAGTCGACCCACGCGAGCGACGGCACCAGCCATGCCACCCCCACCGCCAGGGCAACCGGCATGGAGCTAAATGCATCGGATCGGTGGTGCCAGGCGTTTGCCTCCAGCGCCGTGGACCTCACCCTGCGCGCAACGCGGCGCGTCCACAAAAAGAGGGATTCCTTGAGCACCACGGACGCCACCGCCACGGCACACGCCGCGAGACCAGGGCGCGCCGCAGCGCTCCCCGACACGAGACGCCCCACCGCCGCCGCTCCCAGCTCGTACGCGACGAGCGCCAGCGCGAGCGAGATGAAGAGCGTCACAAGCGCCTCTATCTTGCCATGTCCGTACGGATGCGCGTCGTCGGCGGGGGCGACCCAGAACTTGACCCCCAGCGCCACCGCAGCGTCCGTAACGAGGTCGGAAAGCGAATGCACCGCATCGGCCACAAGAGCATGTGACGAGCAAATCCACCCCGCAACGGCCTTCGCCGCGGCAAGGCACACGTTGACAGCCATGCCTGCTACCGTGACTCGCCTTACCTGGCGTATCTTTTCGGAATCTTCCATGGCAGCGACAGCACCTCACGCATCAGCGGCGTGATGATGTCGCTCGGCTGGCTGATTTACGGGATCCAGGCGGGTTGAAGCGGTAACCGATGCCGCGCTGCGTCTCGATGTATGCGCCGTCGTCCCCGAGCTTGTGCCGCAGCGTGGACATCCGCGAGTCGAGCGTGCGCGTGGTGCCGTAGTAGGAAACGCCCCACAGCTCGTTGAGGAAGCGCTCGCGCACGATTACCTCGCCCGGATGTGCGGCAAGAAGGCGCAGAATGCCCAGTTCAAGCGACGTGAGGGGCGTCTGCGTGCCGTCCGCCGCCACGAGCATGAACTTGGCAGCATCCACCTTCCACGAGACGAACTTGAAAACGTCCTCCACGCGCCCAGCCGTGTCCCCTAGGCGCGCCCGGCGCAGGATCGCGCCGATGCGCACTTTTAACTCGCTCATGCTGAACGGCTTCGTCATGTAGTCGTCCGCGCCGAGGCCGAAGGCGAGGATCTTGTCCGACTCCGCCTCCTTTGCGGTCAGGACGAGGATCGGCAGCGACTCGTCCGTCTTGCGCAGCTCCTCGCACACGTCTAATCCGCTCTTGCGCGGCATCATGAGGTCCAGCACGAGCAAATCGGGACGCCGCTCCGCGTACGCGGAAAGCGTCGCCACGCCGTCCGCCGCCGTCCGCGTGGTGTGCCCCGCCTCCTTCAGCGCCGCCGCCACGTACAGGCGGATGCGCGCATCGTCCTCTGCAATCAGGATGTCAGCCATTTTTCTCCTCTACTTTTTTGAGTTTTACCGTGAATATTGTCCCACCACCCTCGCGCGGCGACACGGTGAGGTCGCCGCCCTGGGCGCGTGCCAGCAGGCGCGCAATTGAAAGTCCCAGCCCGCAGCCGCCCGTCGAACGGGCAGTCGAGTTGTCCGCGCGCCAAAAGCGGTCGAACGCCTTGGCACGCTCCTCCGCAGACATCCCCGGCCCGCGGTCCATCACGTCGATGTAGACCCACTCCCCCTCCGCGCGCACGCGACGTTCCGGCGGCGAGCCGGGCGCGTATTTTGCGGCGTTGTCCTCAAGGTTTTCAATGATGTGCCGGAGCGCGGCGTGGTTAACCTCGGCGATAACGCCGTCCCCCACGTCCTCGGGTTCGGTGGGCAGGGGCTTGCCGTCCATGAGCCGTCCGTAGTCCAGCACGTCCGAGACGAGGTGCCGCAGGCGGTCCGTGCCCTCCAGCACGTCGTTCAGGGCCTGCCGCGTCAGCTCGTCGGAGGCGTGCTCCTGCGCGAATTCGGCTGCGAGGCGTATTCCCGTGAGCGGCGTCTTGAACTCATGCGACACGTTCGCCGTGAAGTCCGTCTCGCGACGGGCCTCGAGCCGCGCCCGCCGCGCGGCCCGCACGAGCAGGATGCCGCCCGCCAAAAGCGTTCCGAGCAGCAGGACCAGCACGGTCGAGCCGATGAACCAGATCCGGAAACGCGCCTGCGCAGCCAGTTCGCGTCCGTCTCGCCATGCCACGCCCACGCGCACGTCCGGCAATTCGGGCGCAAGCGACGCATAGACGAAGTATCCTCCTCGTTGCCGCGCGGTTGAGGGGATCAGGAGCTGCCCGTCCGCCGCGCGCACTTCAATGGTCGTCGCGCGTTCCTGGTCCTCCTCCGACTTGGATTCGGCGTCGAAATCCCCCAGCCAGCCAGGCACGCGCGCAAGAACGGCTATCGGCTCAAGCTGCACGTGTGCGCGGCGGCGGCCTCTGGCTGGCCCCTTCGCGCGCTGGACCGGCGTAATCGCGCGCACCAGCGGTTCCGTCTGGACGATCTCCGCGTAGTTCGTCGTCCCCTCCGGCATCTGCTCCACGCGCGACAGCACCCCATCCACGTACTCGCGTATGTACCGCCGCACGTCCGAGACGGCAAGCGTGGCCTTCGCCTGAAGCGCGTCGCGTCCGAGCGTGTGCGCGCGCGCGGATTCAACGCTGAGCAGACGCAGTCCGCCGAGCGCAAGCAGGAGCGCCGGGAGGCCGATGAAGAGAAAGTAGAATTTCAGGTCTCGGTTCATACGATGCGCCTAGCGTTTCCGCCCTTTATCCTTCTTTCCGCTTTGACGACGCGGCTGGGTTGCGCGGCGTCCGCCCTGTGCGTTGCCTTCCTGCGGCGAGAACAGCGTGATCTTCTCCTTGGCGAGAGACTTCGCCAGCGTGCGGATCTCATCCGGCGTGCCGGGCCCGATCAACGGACCGGCCCCGTTTCCGGTAAGCAGCATTACGCGCTTCGCCTGCTCCTCTGACGCATATCGCCGCACTTCGTCAGCGCCCTTCGCGATGGCCGCGAACAGCGCCCTCTTCCCCCTTGGCTTCAGGCCCTTGAGCTTTGCCAGGATCGGCGCCTTGTTGGTCACGGACGTAGCCGGGACCAGAAGTTCCACGGCATCGTCGAACGCCACAACCGACACAGTGTCCCTCGCCGTCAGACGCTCCACGGCACGCATCGCATGGCGTATGGAACGATCGAACAGGCGCTTGCTCTGCGCGGCGGAGCAGTCGATGACGATTGCAAGATGCTGGCCAGAACTCTGCGCGAATGCGCCTCCCGAAAGGAGAACGGCAAAGACGCACGCAAGCGCGACCTTCATTTCCTCTTCTCCTTGTTATTGCCGTTCGTCCAGACGTGAACGTTGAACGCATGCGTCGGCAGGAGATGGTCCCAGGCAAAGGCCTGGTTGTACTCGTCCGCCGGCTGGATGCGCACCATCTGAGTGCAGCCGCCGATCTGCGCGGAGGCCGTGAACTGCAGTTCCTGTACGGGCTGCGTGCCGCGCCACTTCGAAACAAGCGCCACCTTGACAGTGTTCGTACCGGCCGGGATGACAGACGGCTGGAAATAGAAGTCCAGCGTCTCGTCCAAGACCACCGGGCCGTCGAATCCGCCGCCGCGCAGCACGAAAACCTTCATCGGCGCGGATCTGCTCTTTGCGCGGAAGGCGAAGGACGACTTCCCCGTCCACACCTCGAACGAGGGCGCGGGACGATGCACGCGCAGCACGTACGACCATTCAGGCCCGCCCTTCCCCGCCTCGTCCTCGATCCGCAGGCGGTACGTGCCCACCTCAAGGCGGCACGTTCCAACCGGATCGCACTCGCCCTGGATGAGCGAGCCGCGGAAAACGAGGTTCGTGGTGTCCGTGAACACGGCCACGGGCTTCCCGCCCGCAGGGCCGAACACGCTCAGACGCGCATCAAGCGGCGAACCGACACGGCGCGCAAGAAGATCGAACACGTACTCGCCCGGCTCTTTCACTTCAAGCACATGCTCGCACTCGACGCCTGCGCAGGGGACGACGCCCTTAAAGGTACTGCACGGCACGCCTGGCGGCGTCTGCGGCACAGGATTCGGCCACAGGCTCACGCGGCGCGGGTCCACCGGATGCGCACCCGCCTCCACGGTAATTGAATAGACAAAGTCGGCGCGTCCCCGGTAGAGCAGGTCGTGGATTTCCAGCGTGTAGTCGCCGTCCCTCTGCGGCGTGAACACAAGCACGGGGTCTGGATGGTAGAAGTTGTCGTCCGCGAAAGCCTCCTCGCCCCCTTTTGGGTTGAGGATGCGAAGCGCTGGATTGAAGAACCCCGGCACGGCGTCGCCGATGTACGGCTGGAGTTCGCGCGCCACGGTCCGCAGCGTAATCGTACGTCCCTTCTGAAGGCGGAGCGTCCATTTGTCGGTCTGCCCCGGCATGATCTGACCGTCCAGGACGCACGGCAGGTTAGTGACGGCGGGGGCGGGCGGACGCGGACGGTGCGACGGCGCGTAGAGCGGTTCCTCGATGTGCGGGGCGGCGGTGACGAAGAACGGACGCGGCGCGGACATGCCATTAGGGGCGAACACGCGTAATTCGCGCGGACCGGGCTTGGCGTCCGGATCGGCCGCCACGGTCACGAGCATCCGCTGGTTCAGCGACGGAGTAGACTGTAGCGGGTTGCGGCGTACGTATATCGCGCGTTCGACTATAGATATCTTCTGCGGGTCTAGCTCGCCCAGTACCTGCCACCAGCGGTTAGAGCGCCATTCGTCCACATGCGCCTTAGGATCCGTCGGAAGAGGCGGTGCGGTGCGGTCGCCCTTCGCGATGCCGTCAAGCCATTTCGCCATGTAGCGGAACTGGCTGGAGGTCACGTTCGGGAAATTGGGCACCTTCTCAATGGACAGTACCCTCACGCCTTTCCCGGAAACAACGGCGTTGCAACCCGTCTGCGGGAAAGCCTGTCCGCCCACGATGAGACGGTTCGTGGTTCCGGCCTGGATGCCGCACGGGTAGATGTAGCCCACGTAGGGGTCGGCACCATGCGCACACGCAGCCGCCGCAGCCAGGAGGATGGGAATGACCTTTTTCATGCAGACGTCCTCATGCGTAGATTTCCCTTAGGCGGCCTTCCGTCGACGCAGGCGGCAGCACGGTGAGCTTCTTTCCGGCGTTGTTAGGCATTTGCCCGTCGGGGTCGATGCCGCACAACTCGTAGATGGAGCCGAGGAAATCCACCGGCGTCACGGGACGCTTCCCCACCTTCGAGGCCGTGTCGTCGCTCTCACCCACTACGCAGCCGCCGCGGAAGCCGCCGCCCGCCACGAGGGCGGAGAAGCAGCGCGGGTAGTGGTTGCGCCCGCCGTTCCACGGCGGGTTGCGGTCGAACTTCGTGGTGCGCCCGAACTCGCCGCTCACCCAGAGGATGGCCTTGTCTAGCAGTTTGCGCTCGTGGAGGTCGCAGAGGAGCGCGGACACGGCCTTGTCGGTATCTGCCGTGCGCTGTTTCATCGTCTCGAAGTGGCGCTTGTGGGAATCCCAGCCGCCCATGTTCACGGTGATGTACGGAACGCCGTATTCAACGAGACGGCGCGCCGCGAGGAGCGACTGCCCGATCCACGTGCGGCCGTAGCGGTTGCGCGTGGCGTCCGTCTCCTGGGAGAGGTCGAACGTGGCGGCCGCGCTGCCCTCGATCACCCGGCGCGCCTCCTTGCCGGCCGCGAGGAAGTCGGCAAACGCCTCGGGGCGGCCGAAGGTGTCCATGCTGGAAAGCAGGTCGAAGCGGTCCTTGATCTCCTCCTTGGTGAGGCCGCCGGGCGGTACGATGCCGTCCACGACGAACTTCGGCTGGTTCGGGTTGCCGCCCGTGACGAGCGGGGCGTACTTGTCGCCGAGGAAGCCTACTTCGCTGAAACGCCCCTTCGCGGTGGTGAGTATCACGTACGGAGGAAGGTCGCCGGAGTAGGTCTTCGCGCGCATCATCGCCATCACAGCACCGATCGCGGGATACACTATGCCGCCGCCTGGATTGCGCCCCGTCTGCATGAGGTACGTGGCCGTCTCGTGTCCGAAGTGCGGGTGGGTCATCGTGCGGATGAACGAGCAGAGGTTCGCGCACTTGGCGAGGTTCGGCCACCACTCGTGTACCTTCATGCCGGGAACGACGGTGTCGATCGCCTTCAGGCCGTTGTTGTAGTCGGGCGAGGCGTCCGGCTTGGGGTCGAACGTCTCCAGCTGGGAAGGACCTCCCCAGAGCCACAGTTCAATTACGCTTTTCGCGGACATCTTCAGGCCTCCTCAGTGCTGGTACAGGAACTCGCGCGTGTTCATGAGCGCCCAGGCGACATCCTTGGGGAAGTGCCAGCGCGCGCCGCCCTTCAGCTCGCGGTGGCGCGCAACGAGCATGTCCAACTCGGCGGGCATGGCGGGACGCGAGAGGAACCGCCAGTAGAGGTCCTGCAGCATCGCGCTAATCGAGCGTGAGCGGAATTGCCTGTTGTCCGTGATGCGCCCGAGCATGCGGAACAGCTTGCCGGAGTTGAACAGGTAGAGGCGCTGCTTCGCCGTGATCTCGTTGTGCCGCTCGGAAAGGAGGCCCGTATCGCGCGCGGGACGTCCGAAGAGGAGCAGGAACGCATTGGAGATCGAGCCGTCCTCGATCAGGATGCTCCGCCGGTCCTTAGGCAGGAACGTGAACGGCTCAGGGGCGATGGACTGGTAGTCGCGCTTCGTGTCCGTGAGGTCGCAGATCATGTCGTCGAGCACCTCCGCGTCGAGGCGGCGGCATGGGAACCCGCCGGTGATGGAGCCGCGCCCATACTCCCTGGACATGGCAATCGCCCGCACGAGCGGCTTGAGGCGGAAGCCGTTCTTCCTGAAGATCGCCACGTGCGCGGGATCGGGCTTTTCGAGGCCGAGCATCCACCAGTCGACGCGCTGCACGAACGCCCGGGCGAATTTATCGCGCGCCGGGCCGAGCAGGTAGTCCGCGAAGGCCGCCGGCGTGGGGCCGTCCTGGGACGGGTCGAGATATACGATTTCCTCCTTCCACTCGCGCGTGTTCTTGATGCGCACGCGGCGGAAGTAGTTCGCGTACTCGGCGCGGGTCTTCTCCGGAAGGTCGGCGTAGTTCTCGCCGAGGAACGTGGCCGTGGCCGCCTCGGCGAGCCCCTCCGGCGTGCGGAGCGCCGACGCGCGGAAGAAGTTCGCCTCCGCGTCGCGGAAGTCGCTGCCGGTCGCGGAGAGGAGCGCGCGCGTGAACGCGGTCCACGGCTCGTCTTTCTTCACGAACTCGCGGATGCGCCGGTGGTAGACGTACACCGCGTTCGGCCAGAGGTTGATCGGGAACTCGCTCTTCACGCGCAGGATGTCGCAGAAGCGCATGCTCCAGTAGTCGGCGAACGAATCCGACGCGAGCAACATGTCCACCAGGTCCTTGCGGTTCCGCGAGCGAACGAACTCCTTAGCCTCCTCGACGGTCGGGATGCGTCCCGCCAAGTCGAGGTAGAGACGCCGCACGAGCACCGCTGGCGTGGCGTCGCCGAACACGGTCTCCCACGCGGCATTGGGCGGACACGTCGTATCCGCCTCGCCATTTTGCGGCGCCGCCCCGAGGAGCGGCATGCCCGCAAAGGCCGCCGTGCCGCCGATGAACGCGCGGCGCGACACGTCAACACTGGCACCAGATTTTTGCATGGCACTATTAAAGCATGTTGCAGAGAAAATCTTGTCACCTGTATGTCACAAATGGTAGGGCGAGCCGAAGGTAGGGCGAGCCGTCCCGGCGAGCCGTCCCTTGCTTGCTATTGCCCGCCGTATATCGTCTTCCAATCGTCGCGCATCGAAATCGGGACCCATCCCGACTTCTCGCACGACTGCTTCATCGCTGCGGCCTTCTTTGGATTGCCGTTCTCACGCTTCATGTCGTCGCAGAGCACCATGAACGCCGCCGAACGGTACTTGTTCCCGCCGATGACATAGTTCGCCATGCTGGCGTCCGTATGGCTGTTCCCGAACGAGAGGACCGGCTTCACCCCGATCTCGCGGATGAGCGCCGACACCTTGTTCATCTGGAGGTTTTTCACGATCTGCGTCCCGCCCAGAATCGGGACGTCGTTCTTCCCGAACACGTAGGAAATCCCGTCCTCGCCGTTCTGCGCCTTCGAGACAATCGTATAGTCCGACCCTATCACTCTCCACGGCGGAACCGGCAGCCTGTCGCACACCAGCGTACGCACGACAAACCTTTCAGAGCCACTGACAACATATACGGCGAAACCCTTCTCGACTAGGTATTCGACGAGCTGCACCATTGGAAGGTAGAACATCCCCCCGCGCTTCATTCCGGGGTGATTGGGCTCCCGCTCATCCATGAACTTGCGGACAATTGCTTTGAGTTCGTCGATTGATACGCCCTTGTACGCCGCTGCGGTCATGCGCTCGCGCTCGTTGCCGAGCGGCGGATAAACTCCCTTCTCGCGTGATGTGCGGGCGGCGGCTTTCAGCTCTTCAGATGCCTGGAAGGACGGGTCGTCAAGGACTCGGCTCTCAAAGAGCTGCCAGTCGAAATACGTCGGGTTCGTCTCGCAGAAAAGCGTCCCGTCAAGGTCGAACACCGCGATGCGCCGCTCGGGCGGAATGAAGTCCGGCGACGATTCATCCGTCACGGCGTTCACGTACTCTACGATTGCCGCCTTCGACGCGGAACCGTCGTTCCAAAGCGACAATGCGTCATTCGTGCGGCATCCGCATACTGCGCATGCTGCGACTACTGCGAAAACTCTAAACATTTTTTCTATCGGCATTTCTCTAATTCTCCTTGTGGGGGAAAACAAAAATTGGTTTTAAAGGGTTCGTAATTTCCCCGTACCCAGCAATCTCACTCCACTCGCACGGCAAAGCTCAGCCCATTAGGCCCCGTTGCGCTACCCGTCCCCTTCCCATCGACGACAACTCCAATTACCTTGACCGTGAATTTCTTCAGCTTTCCACCTTGAATTGCGTACACCTTGAACGACCCCTTGAACAACCCGGTCTTTGGCGTGTACGTGAGCTTCATCGCGGAGCGGTTCGTCCCCTTAGTGTCATCAATGACAAGATTGAACCCGCCCGTTGCCTTGTCTTTAACGTACTTCACGGACGCAGCTTTCGCGAACGACCACTTCCCGCCCCTCGGAACTATCGGCTCGCCATCTGGCAGCAAATCCTCTATCGTCCCCTGCGGGAGGGCCGCGCTTGTCGCGGCCACATTCACCTTCGCACCCACCTTGCTCCATTCGCCGCCCACCTTTTTCTCAACCATCACATAATTGCCATTCTTCAGCGTGAAGCTTCCATCCGCCGCCATTTCGAACGTCATCTCCCCAACCGGTGCCCTGAAAGGAATCAACGTGGGAAGAATGCGCGCCCGCGCGCCCGTACCATTTACTCCACCCACCTCCACCGTCACGCCCCTTGCCGAGACCTTCTTCGCCTTGCCGTCAATCAGCAACGTCACGGACGCAGCAATCTTGATCGTCCCCTTCTTCGCATTGATCTTGCCGACCTTCACCTGAACAGTCCCAACCGATGCGCCCCCCTTGCCGTACAGCGCACCAAGCACTGTCTGCGCCTTGACGAAACCAGTATCGAGATGTCCCGCGTTAACCCCTGTCCACTGTGCGTACAGCTTTTTCCCCGACGACACAGCTATCCTCTGTCCATTGGCATAGACTACCTCTCCATCGGCGCTAGTCGCCCACCCGGCGAACTCCCAGCCGAACCGCGTGAACGCATTCGCGTTCAATGCCTGAGCCACGTTGTTTGTAAACGTCTGCGCCGCCATGACTCCCACACCACCGTTAGCGTCGAACGTCACCTTCCACACCTGCTGCTCCACGACCGGATCCGGTTGCGGCGTGGGCTGCGGCGTAGGTTGCGGCGTGGGTTGCGGCGTAGGTTGCGGCGTGGGTTGCGGCTTGGGCTGCGGCTCGGGCTGTGGTTCGGGTTCCAGTTCGAGGACGTCAGCGACAAAATCAATTATCTGCGCTTTATCCATGTACCCGTTCGTCCATTGCTTGATGTAGTTGTCCGGATCATTTGGATCAATGATGCAGACAAGCGGCAGCGTATATCCGCCCAGCTCCAACGTGTACATGTAAGTCTCCATGAACTGCGTGTCGCAGTCGCTATACCACAGGACGCATTTCTCGCCGAGTTTGAGCAGCAAGGCAGGATCCGAACAGGCCTCCCTTGTCATCATCGTATTGTAGCACGAGTCGCGCCCGCTTATAAGGAACACTTTCTTTCCGGTTCTCCTGGCCTCGGCCATGGCCGAGTCTTTCGACGTATGCCACTCCGGCAACTTCGTCCAGTGCGCGTAATAGGTGACATCCGCCTTCACGACAGTTGACTCCGTCACCTGCGTACCGTTGCTCACGGCCGTGAACCAGCCGTCGAATGCATAGCCGTCCCGCGTCGGAATCGGCAACGCACCGACGGCCGCACCGCTCGCAACGGAACGGGATTCCGGCGACACGTTGCCGCCGTTCGCGTTGAATTTCACCACGGAGGTGGTGTAGCCGGCATCAAGCGTGAAGTCGAATCCATAGACATTGGTGACCCTCCCCAGTTGGTAGGGATTGTATGCGACGTCCATCACCACATGAGTTCCCTCACAGGCTTTCAATGTGACGGAACGAACGGTATTCCCCTTCGCGTTCGAGGCCGTAACGTCATACGTCCCTTCAGACAAAATCAACGCGTAGACGCCATTTTCGTCCGTCATGCATTCCCCACGCTTGTGTTGGCTTGGATCGGGAACTGAAACCTTGACGCCGACGATGGGCAGTCCCGTCGACGTCGTTACGCGTCCGCTGCAAATGACGCCGCCCTTCTTTCCGTCGGGATATATGTTGCAGACGAAGGTGTCAATGGCGGTGAATTCGTCTATGTTCGGTGGCGCATACCAGGTATCACCGCTGCCTCCCCATCCCAGGTTGAAATGCACGAAGAACGTGCCCGAGGAATACCCGTAGCCGTCCGCCACCGCGCCATGTCCTCCGTTGGGGCCCTCAAGACTCGTCAGGACCGGCAGTTTTGCATCGAGATTAGAAATCAGGATCTGCCTGATCGTCTCCGCCGGGAAGTAGCCGTCCGAACCGCCCGGAGCCACAATCGGCAATGCGTTCGCATATCCAAAGACGTCCGTCAGCGCCGGCCCTGCCACATATCCCCCCGTCCCCGAGAAATTCTCGGCATAACGCATGAAACACGCAATGCCGATATCCGACGTCAACTTGCCAATCGCCTTTCGCTGCTCGTCCGTGATTCCGCTGTCGGGCGTCGCCGGCATGTTGCTCCAGTCGTAGACGCCTCCCTGCATCGTAAGCGATATGGGCGAGAACAGCACTTCATAGTACCACTCGTTTATGTCCCTCTTCCCTGATTGGACGTTGCACGTATTCGTACGCGGCGTGACGGACCCCGTAGGATAACGGAAATACCTCATGATCTGCGCCGTCGCCGTGGCCACGCACCCGCACGGATAGTTGTTGGGCGTATATAAGTTGTAGCAAGGGCCATCTTGGGACCACTTCGTCTCAAGCAGGGGTTCCACGCGGACGTCGGACACCACGCCATCTGCCGAGGGCGCGTAGTCAGCATCCAGCCTCAGTTCGGTCCCAAGCGAGGCACCCCTTGTCAGTCGGGCCCATTGCGCGGCCGGCGTGGAAAGCGGCACCGAACGTGCAGAAGGCGACTTGGCGACAATCTTGCATTTCCTTGCACGCGCCGCAAGGTCTCTATCCAACATCGCCCAGAGCGGGCCCTGCGGGTTCTCGACGAAGTCGGAAGTTCCGGAGAAAGCAATGATCGGCTCTATTTCGGTGTCGTTCGAAGTGACGACAAAACCGCCGTTCCGCAAGTGAACGACGTTAAAGGCCGCGCCGCTTACCGTGGAGAATGCCTTGACCGCTCCGATGTCGTTTCTCACCCCCATTCCAAGGCGATTTCCCGTCTGCAGCCACGTCAAGGCGGCCATTCCCGCCAGATTGGTAGAAACGGGAGCCGCGGACAATTCCGTGAAAAAGGTAAACGCAAGAACCGCAACCATCGTCATCAGTTTCATTTTCATCTTTATTTTCATCTTTGTTTTCCTTTCTAATTGGCAATTTTCACATGCGGCCCGTCCTATACGGCTTGGCGACCGCAAGCGACGACTAACGCATACTTTCATCACTTCGGCGATCATTGAGCATCTTCGTCATTTCCGCGAGGCGCGTGCGCTGCTCGGGGGCGTCCGCGAGGTCATGTTCCTGGAACGGGTCCGCAACGACGTTGTAGAGCCGCACCCGTGCGCCGCCTTCGCGCATGCGCACGCGGAGTGCCACGTAGTCGCCCACGCGCACCATCTGCTGGAGCCCGCGCACCTTCCCCTTCCGCGCCTTGAACTCCCGGAACGCCTCCGTCGCGCCGTCCCACGGGAACTCGTACCGCGTGTAGACGAGCGACTTCATCGGCTCGTAGCGTCCCTCGGCCGCGGCGGCGAGGAATTTCTTCCACGCCTGAGCCTGCGAAGGCGTCGCGTCGACCACGCCGGACGGCACCTTCGCCGGCCAGTGGATCAGCGCGGGAACGCGCATCCCGCCCTCGAACACGTCGCGCTTCAACCCATCGAACGGACCCGCCGAGCCAAATGTCCGTGGGTCGGCACCGTATTCGTCGGCAGGGCCATTGTCGGACGTGAAGACGATGAGCGTGTCGCGGGCGAGTCCGTTCTTCTCAAGGTGGCGCACGATGTCGCCGATGGCGTCGTCCATCCGCGTGATCGCCGTCGCGTACCGCGCGGCGGACGGCGGCAGGTTCGTGTAGGCGGGATCGATCCACGTGTTGCGCGCATCGACGGGCTCGGGCGCGAGCGGCCATGACACGCCGTCTGTGGGATACGGACGCCCCGGCACGTGGAGCGGCTTCTTGCAGACAACGTCGTTGCCGCAATGACCGGACCCGTGGATTGCGTTCACGGCGAGGTAGAGGAAGAACGGCTTTTCAGGCGAGCGAGCCAAATGGTCGGAAATCAGCTGCTTCGTCTTCGCCGCGAAGAGGTCGGTGGAATAGATGCCCTTTGCGGATTCCGTCGCGTTGGTGCGGTTCTCGGTGATTCCCATGAACGCGCCCCGGATGTGCCCCTCGTAGTGGTAGTAGGTGTGTCCGGCCATGTGGTCGAGGAAGCCGTAGAAGTAGTCGAAGCCCCTGTCAAGCGGGTGCGACGTGACCGGTTGCCCGGATTCCCCTCCTCCCGCGACGCCCCACTTGCCCACGGCCCACGTCGCATAGCCCGCCGCACGCATGACGGTGCCGATGGTGTTCGTCTCGGAGAACGGCTGGTCGAAACAGTTGTCGCGGAGCGAGCACTGTCCCTGCGGTAGGCCGGTCAATATCGAGGCGCGGCTCGGCGCGCAGACCGGCGCGCAGCAGTAGTGGTTCGAAAGCGCCGTTCCCCCGCTCGCGAGACGGTCGAGGTGCGGCGTCCGGATGCGGGGCAACCGCTCCGCACGGGCGTTCTGCCATGCGAAGCCGACATCTCCCCAGCCGAGGTCGTCTGCCAGAATGAAAATGACGTTAGGCCGCTTGACGTCCGTCCCGGCATGGACAACGCCTGCAAGCAGCGCACTCATCAAAAAGGCAATCTTGATTATTCGGATATCCATCTTCCTCCTTCATTTTGTCACGAAATAGAGCATTGCGACCCATTCTTCTACATATCGTCTAGGAAAAGAAGCCCCATCGTGTGTTGAAGGGACTGCTTTTCCGGGTTCTTGGCAAAGAACGCCTTGACCTTCTCTTCGAGGCGCGTGGAATCAAAGCGCGAAGGATCAACCTTCACTTCGTAGAATCCCAACGTCTCCGCGTCCTCATCCTCGCAGACGATGTCAATCTCGTTTTCGCCTTTCCTGTCCCACCATCCGCCAATGCGCGTGCAACGTTTCTCCTCCACGAGCTTTGCCGTGAAATACCGCTCCAGGGCATATCCGCTGAAGGTGTCGAAATCGCGCCGTGCGACCTCCAGCATGCGATCCCGCCTTCCAAGCTCGTTCAGGTAGTTGATCTTGTACACAAAACGGAACCAGAAGCGGAAGAAACAGTCGTCGATGAGGAAATGACTGTTCTTCGCCGTCGTCTTTTCGAAAATCGGCTGCTTCTTGACCACAATGGAATACTGTTCCTCCAGTTTGGCGAGGTAACCGCCGACATCGACTCCAAGAAGGTTCTTCATTTCAGCGGATGTCGTCTGCCCAGAGGAAATCGCCGCAAGCAAGGTGAAATACGTGCCGTAGTCGGGTCCGAATTCCTCCGCGAGAATGGTTCGCCCTTCCGGAATGTATGCGGAAAGCATCGAGAAGATTTCCTCAAGCATCGCCTCCTTCGTAAAGGCGTGGGCGGACATCATCAGGTCCACATAGCGGGCCACGCCACCGCTGACCGTCCAAAGCGCGAGCAAATCCCTGTTGGTATAATCGGGCTTGTAAGAGCGGAAGATTTCCTTCAGAAGAGCCGTACTGAAAGGCTTCAGCGCCAAATTGCCGGTATTGCGTCCATAGAGTGGCTGTGAATCGTCGCAGAAAATCTTGTTCATCAGACGATTGATGCTGCCATTGACCACCAGATTCAGCTTCGTCTTGTTGTGATACTCGTCCCAGACATGCTGGATGTCGCCATAGACGCCCGGATTCGTGCGGACAAACTCCTGGAACTCATCGAGGACGAGCGTGTAGGGACGTTTCACCGCCTCTTTCATCAGTTCGCGGAACAAATCGCCGAACCTCATGCACTTACCATGGATTCCAATATGGAGCACGCGCTCGGCCTCTTCCTGCAACTGCGCACAGAGCGTCACTTCTGGCTGCCGCGTAATCGGCAAATTCAGATACGGCGTCTTCCCGTCATCAAACGCCTCACGTGAAAGTTCCGTCTTGCCAACCCTTCTACGACCAGTCAAAACCGTAAAACGAGACCTCTCGAAAGAAAGACCTCGCACTTTTCGCAGCTCCTTCAATTCCTGCTCTCGACCAAAAAACTTCATTGGGCACTCCCTCTTACCGCCGTCACTTAACACTCATTTCGTTAACCAGTGTTTCGTTAACGGCGGTTTCGGTTGACAAATGATATCATTATCGCGCTTGCACGTCAAGGCGAAGAATCAGGAAATCTCGCGGGTATGATCCTAAAATCCTCGGTTGAAAGTCTCACGCAGAGATGCAGAGAGGCGGAGAGCGCAGAGAAAGTTCAGAAATCCGACGGAAAAGAAAACCATGACAAGAAGAATCTCGGAAAGCTCTTTCACCCAATTGGTGCAAACAAATACATACTAAAGCAATGGGATAAACTCTGCGAACTCTGCCTCTCCGCGCCTCTGCGTGAGATATAACATGGAGTGGTAAATCGAAATGAGAAATTTAGGATGATTCTGATGTTTTTATCACCTTGTCGCCCAACGGCGGAAGACAGCCTCGGCTTTCTTTCCGCGGAAGGTGAAGTCGCGCGCGCGGACCTGTTCGCGCCTCACGCCCTTGCGCCTCGGGGAGTGCTGGTCCCACTTCCACCAGTGGAATCCCCGGCACCACGTCTCGTGCGCGAACACGCGAAACAGCGCCTCCATGTACGTGGCCTGCTCGTCCTCGTCCGGCTCCGCCTCCACGTTGAGGCCGGACGGTGACTCCGCGCCGTCCTTGAGCGACGCGCATCCGCACTCGCCGAAAACGATCGGCTTGCCCGTTGCCTTCGCAATCGCGGACATCCGCGCGTGTGCGCCCTTGAGGCGTTTCGCCATCTCCTCGACAGAAAGCTTCTTCCCCCTGTCTGCCCTCGTGCGTGCTGGGCAGTAGTAGCTGATCGTGAGATAGTCGAGCGAATGAAACCAGTGGTTACGGTCAGCAAGGCACTTCTTGAAGTCCACGACGCCCGTATGGAGCGTGTGGCAGCTCGTGACGGGACCTGAATACACGCGGCGGACGGCGGCGATCACGGCCTTCCACTTGTCGCTCTCCTCCACCATGCGGTCAAGTTCGCTGTCGAGACAGAACGCCTCGCATTTCGTGCGTTCGGCGATGCGCGCGTAGTAGGCGCTGCGCGCAGCCATGGAGGCGAACCACTTCGCGCGTTCCCGTGTGGCGCGGCCGGGCATGCGCTCGCGGTCCGGGATCATCCACACGCCGAGGCGGCCGATGCCGTCCTTACACTCGAGCATGGGGCGCAGCTGCACCTTCATGCCCTTGGCGTGGATGAGGTCGATAGCGTCCATGAGCTCGATGTCGTTCGGGGTGAGGGCGAAGTCCTTGTACTGAAAGGCGGAGGAGCAGGTGTCCTGCCACACGGTCGGGACCACCGTCACCCACGTGGCGCCCGCACGGGCGATTGCATCGATCTCCGCCTTCGCCTCGACGGAGCCGAAGTAGCCGTTCGTGGCGTAGAAGCCGAACGTCACGCCCCACTGCATCCCGTCCGAGATCTTTGCGGCGAATGCGGATGATGCAAGCGCGGCCAACGCCAGCGTGACGCTCGTCAACGCCAATTTAACTGTAACCATAAACGCGACCTTTCTTGAATTGCCGCCGCCGAGACGAGGCTCTCCATACCTGTTTTTCATCCTTTTGTTGTTTCGGCGAATCACCATGTCACCTTTACTCGGAAGAAGCGGTTGGTGGCGCCGGGCTCTTCAAACGTGACATTCTGCCAGCCATTTGAGAGCGCGGGCTTTCCCTGGAGGATGTACTCGATCGCGCCGCTCGCCTTCAACACTTCGTTCGTCGGGAAATACTCGACGACCGGCTTCTGCCCTTCCATACGGATCGTCGCCGTGAGCTTGCTGAGCGCATTGGTCGGTTCAAGCCCCAGCACGTAGCTTTCCCAATAGGCATAGCCATTGTCGCCAGACGATTTCGCCACCGTTTCATACATCGCGTCGGGATAGCCCGCGATACCCGGAACATACGCCTCAATCCACGAATATGGCACGGGGAAGTCCGTCGTCGTCGTGGTCTTTTCACCGCTTGCCGCCTTCGTCCAGATCTCGATGGTCTTGACCGAGTAGGCGTCGGGGGCCATCTTGGCAAGCGTTCCGCCGACTCCGGTCCAGTCTTCGGTGTGGTAGGCATTGCTGCCGTTGAAGTGCTGGGCGAAGTTGCCGATGCCGAAATCGGCAGGATTGCCGTTCTCTGACTGGAAGTTATTGAACGCGAACATCAGCTGCGGGCGTTCATACAGATCCCGCGACGAAGGATTCATGACGCGGAACACCTGCATGCAGCCGTAGGAGCCGCTCTCCGAAAGCGTGTCGTTCCAGTCGTAGGGGTTGCCGTAGTTTTCTGGGGCGAAAGCGTTGGACTGTGGGTTGCTGTAGTTGTACGGCGAGAACTCGATCCAGCCGGTGACGGAATCGTCATCCGCCGCGACATTGTCGATTGCGCCGTGGTTGGAGCAGACGTGCAGTTTCGTCACCGCCTGCTGGTAGTTGCGCTGCGGGAGACCGACGGACGCCAAATCCGCGTCGCCGAACGCATCCATGTCAACCCACACCCACTTGTGCGCGTGGTTGTCGTCACGGACGAATTCGACGAAGTATCCGACCTTCTCGAGGTTATTCGATGCGGCGGCGCTGTTCACGTCGTCATACACGACAGTACGGACGTCCTGTCCCTTCTCGACACGGATGTTGCAGAGTTTCGTGAAACCCGCGCGGTAGGCGGCGAGTTCCGGCTTGTTCGCCGCGCCGAGCTGGTTCGCCGCCGGGGCAGCCGGGATCGGGTTCTGGGACGGGAAGTTCGTCGCGTCGGGATCAGGATAGCACTCGACGATCTTCTCGAGATAGCCATCCGCCATCTGGTCGTAGCCCCACCAATCGGGGTGGAGGTGGTCGGAGTAGATGATGCCGGGGTCTCTGCTCTGCACGTAAGCGTTGAGGTCGGCAAGGAACACGTGTCCCTGCCATGCCGTGGGCATGGCGGCCATCAGCGGCTTGATGTAGTTGTTGTTGATGTTCGTGATCTTGGAATCGATGTCCGTCCTTGTGCCGTCGCTGTAGAGAATCGTCGAGACGATGATCTTCGTATTTGGCAGGTTGTTGACGAGGCGATTGACGACGTTCGTCCACGCCTTGAACACCGGTTCGACCGTGCTGAACTCAGGCAGGTCGTTCACACCAATGAGGAGCAGCGCGACGTCCGGCGTTCCAACCTGTATCGCGAGTGTATCGACACTCTCGGAAAGGTTGCTGCGGTGGGCGAGCGACGACGGGGCCGCCGTCGCGCCGTGCTTCGCGGAATGCCACCTGTACTGGTCCGTGAGCGCAGTGCCTGTCGGATCGACGGAATTGTACCCGTTGCTGAGTCCATAGACGCCAGTGGACCTCACATTGTAGCCAAGCTTCTCCAGCTTCTGGTAGAGGAGGATGCGGTAGTTCGCGCCGGTCGCCTGGGTGTTGAAGCCCTCGGTTATCGAGTCGCCATAGCACCAGACCACGAGCGGCTTGCGCGTCGCCTGCTTGGCGGTGTCGTCAACGCGCAGGTAGATTGCCCTCGCGCCATAGACGAGACGCGCCGAAAGCCCTGCTGCGAGTCCGTCCGTCACAAGCGTACCGACCTTGCCGTATCCGGCGCATTGGGTCGTGTACTGCTGCGGCGTCGTCCACTCGGCGAGCTTGTACGTGCCTTCCACGAGCATCGCCGCGTTCGTGATTGCGATTGCGCCACCCTCGCTGAGCGTCCCGATGTTCGTGTAGATCCTGGTCTCGCCCGCCGCGAACCTCCACGTCGCGCCGCTGGCAATTGAGAGCGTGGTACCGTCTTCGGGATTCTCCACGTAGCGAATCTGCTCCGGCGTGTAGTAGCCGTTGAACACGACGACCTTCTCGACGACGAATCCCGTGAACGGCACCATGTTGTTGGCGCTTGCCGTCATGCCGGAATTACCGCCAATGCCCAGCTTCGTGAGCGGCACATTCGAGAATTTGATGTTGGCATGTGAAACCGTACCGCCAGTCATCGCATCCAGAGAATCACCAACATAAGCCATGCACTGCTGCCCGTTATCCCTTGCGCACAGCACATATCCGCCGTTCGCCGAAAGCGTTGGGGCCGTAGCAAAATCGTAAGGCTTGCCGTTGTCGTTGCTGAAGTTCCTGTAGACGGCCAGCGTCTTGTCCGACTTCGTGTAAACGCCAACATCAAGCCCG
Organism: uncultured bacterium; assembly: GCA_902779075.1. The sequence goes on from CACZAK010000060.1 coordinate 30,283, forward strand.
ACAGCGGCCATACCACCGAAAGCAACGACGGGCGCAGAAACGACGCTTGATGCGGCTCTGTACTTGATGAGCACAGTCATATTGGCACTGCTTGCCGCTGTTGTATCAATCACCGCCGCCGCGTCGCCGATGGTGAGCGTACCGCCGAAGGTGTCGTCCTTCGCAGCTGTCGTGCCGCTGACGGAGAGCGTGTAGTCGCCCTTCTCGGTCGTCTTGAAGTCGTTGACCCAGGAGGCGACGGGCTCGATCGCATAGCGGTCGGGATCGACCGGACGTACCGCTCCCTGCGCGGGGAAACTGTAGTTGGCGAGATCGCTTGGGGTAACCCAGTCATCGAAGAGCGCAACGCTCTTGACGACCATTCCAGCCCAAGGTTTCGCACCAGCGACTGTCGGACCACCTACGCCGACGGATGTCACGCGGTTGTCCGCACTTGTGAATCTCAATCCGGAAGCCTCGCCGCCGGACACCAGCCCAATGCTTTCTCCAACATATACGGCCGTATAATGGTTTCCTGGATTCTGATTCGAATTCGCAGGAGCAGATATAAGAATATATCCTTCTTGCGGAATTGACGGCGCGGGTGAAGAAAGCGCATAGCCAGACTTAACCTGCGTATTATTCCAGAAGTATCCGTCAAGAGCGGACGCGCCACTGTTGGCATATGCGCCCATGTCATAATCGACAAACATCGAGGCGGGAACGGAATTTGCCGCCGGTGCTCCGCCGGACGGGATTTCATACTTAACGAGCATCGTCGCATTGTTGAATCCATCAGGAATCGCAATCGTCGCGCCGAGCGTGGTGGCGCTGCCGATGACGATCTGCCCCAGAGAATTTGTCGTGTTGCCGTTGAGAGCGAACTCCAATCCGCCATGCGCGCTCCTGTCGTCACCGAACTCGCCCGCGACCCACACGGCAACCGGTGCAGGGCCGTCATATTCCGGATCTGCATCGTCGTACAGTGCCACTTCGGCATCAATCATCGCCTGGCCGACGGCAAAGTCGTAGAACTTCATGTTGTCGATGAGCGCATTTGCATCATCGCAAGGATCATACGCGGTATTGTTGCCGTTCTTGACCGATCCTATCTGGAATTCCTTGGACACGGACACCGTCGCCGATTCGTCAACTTTCAACACCCCATCGACATAAAGGCGAACCCTGTTTGCCGTCTTGACAATCGTATAGACATGCTGCTTGGATGTCGCATCGCTTACCTGAACAGCTTCGCCGATCAGACCATCCTTGCTGGCAAGCGCGACGGTGTTTTCGCCGGTGCCTGCGACCAATCCGAAAACGTTTCCGCCGTTCTTTCCGAACATAAGCATCATCGTGGGCGTCGTGCTGTTGGCGGCGGGCAATGTGCACCGCATGAACACCGACCACTCGTCATCCGGCATTGCAAAGGTCTTGTTGATATACGGTTTGCACCTCATGTAGATCTTCTCGGACTGAGAATCGTAGGACGCCGTCCCGTTCCAAATGTTGAGTCCGGTCGTGTCGGTTCCAACAGAAATCATATTGCCGTTGAATTCGTAGTCAAGCAGACATTCCGCCGTGACATTCGGGTCAGGCGCAAGAACATACTTGCCGTCCACCGCATCCACTGCCGCGAAGGTCACAAGCTCTTTCCCCGTCTTGTCCTTAAGCACCATCGTTGCGCCATCGTTCAACGTGACGCTGCCAATTTCTAGGCCCTCAATCAGATCGGCCTTCGTGACGGTTACCTCAAGAGTCGCGCCGAGGCCGATGGTGAGGTTGCCGATGTCGCCCGAACTGCGCGAAAGGATTACATCGGAAACATTTATATTGCAGTTGGTCGCCAAATGCCTTCAATTACAATCTTCCCGCCAGCCTTGGACGACGTAAGATACACGTCGCCCGAACCGGAGAACACGTTGGGGCCGAGCGTAAGCGTAGAGCCGTTGGCGTCGATTACCGTGCGCTTGCCGCTTGCCGCGCAGAAGTTGACGGCTGCAGTCTCCCTGAACGGATTCGAGCCTTCCTGGACACGGAAAGTGCCAGCCTTGAAATTGAGCGTCGGCGTAGAATCGCTTGCCGATGCCGCAGACACCTGAAGAGCGGCATTGTCCTCAAGCGCAATCGACGCGCCTGCGCCGTAGGTCGTGATGTTCTTCGCTTCGACCGCGCCATTTATCGTGAGCGTTCCGCCAGCTCCAAGATACAAACCGCCAGCTGCCCTCCAAGTTGCGCCAGCCGCAACCGTCGCCGCCTGGCAGACATGCAACCTACCGTCTGTGCCGGTGTATGACGACGGAACGGCCTGACCGATTGCAACCGTCTTGGAAGCCAAGTCAAACGATCCAGTCCAGCCGGATATGTCTTTGAGAAGTACGTTCAGAGAAGAGGCACTCCCCGAGGTCTTAAACGTGCCGTTGCTGACAACATATCCAATTACCACAGGGTATTGGCTGCTGCCAGAGTTCAGATTGAATGCTGGCACGTCCTCATAGTCAACCAGTTCCAGAATGCCATCAAATGTCTTTCCGCCCATCAACGAACCGGTTACGCCATTGAGCCTGATCTTGGATTGCGCATTGCCGTAATTGGGAAGTTCCAAATTATTCACGCTCTTGTTGCAGAACACGACCGTTCCCTGCCAGTAATTGGCATCTGGCAAGGCGCTTCCACCATTCTCATGCTTTTTCAGGTTGTCGGCGTAGGCGGAATCCAATTCGCATGTCAGGATGAAGCCTGAGGAAGTGGACAGCTTCTTATGCGGTATTACGGCCTTTGGCTGGAAGTATGTGGTGGTGATGTGCGTCTCGACCTCGTTTTCAAGGACGTCCGCCGTAAGCAAGGCCGATGTGTCTGTATTGTATTTGCCAATCTCCAATTTGCTCACGCCTTTCACAAGCACGTATCCGAGATTCCTCGCCGACGACAAATCAAGTCTCATCATCGTTCCGTCGGTGTCGTCAAGGGCGGAATTGAAGATCACATAATCGTCCTCTCCCGGCAAGCCTTTAGACCACTTCACGGAATATTTGTCGCCAAACAAAGCATAATTCTCACCTGTCCAGACATTGGCCTCAGATTCAAGCGCTATCCGTATGCCCGGAGTCGCCGCGGTCGTTGTCGCATTGACTTCGGTGCCGTCATACAGCACAAACTTGACTGCGCCAGAAGTATAAAGAGGCAGCCACCAATCATAACCCAATATGGATTGCGCTTGGGTGAGCTGTATTTTCAGCGTTCCGCCACCGACCGACACGGTCGAGTAGTCTCCCGTTCCGGCAGGGATGGTCAACTCTCCACCATAGAGCTTTACTGACGATGTGACGGTGCCAGACAACACGCTGGATCCAGAAGTGATATTTATGGAGCCTGAGCCAGTGATCGTGGACGCGACATTGGCATTGACAAGGTTGACGTTTACGCCATCGGCTACGGTGACGGTAGCGGTAGCAGGCAAGTTATTGGAAATCGCGTATGTTCCAGAAGTTATGTTTAAGGCTCCCGCGAATCCCGACATGTCGCTTGGCAGGGTTACGCCAACATCGCCCGCGAACACAAGCGTCCCCTTGAAGTTGTCGAGACCGGCAAACGTGAAGGAACCGTTGCCGACAGAATCGATCAGCGTCACCTTGCCGGTACCCTGGAAGGCGTTGGCGCCGAACGACACCGCCCTTCCCTTGGCATCAATCGTGGTATCGCCGCAGAACCAGACCGGCGAATTGCCGTCGCCTTCAGCAGCCGCGAACGTACCGTTAATCACCTGGCGCATGGAGTTGAAACGAAGCATCAGGTTTTTGTATGCTTCCGTGCCGTCGCCATTCTTCGCGACAAGAGTCAAGACAAGCATTTCGCCGTCCCATTTCGCATCCATCGCCGTGGCATCGACATTGACGGTATAGACATTGCCGACTTTCGTCACGCTCAACTTGTTGTCTGGCAAGATCGTCAAGTGGCTGGAATACGGTACGACTTCCGTAGTCGAGCCAGAGCAGGTCAAATCGATCTTGTTGACGCTTCCACGTGCGCATTCGATGAAGATGTCCTGCTGGAGAAGTTCGATGCCGCACGCGACGGAAGAGACCGAGATGATTTCCGGCGCGGCCTTTGGCACGCCGATTGTCGTTGTCACCGAGTTGGGGCGGGCTTCCGAGGCATCACTCATAATCGGCGTGACGGTAAAGGTATATTCGCAGCCCGATTCAAGCCCTGTTACCTCGTGTGTGTACCTTTCGGTCGTACCGCCAAGAGACGGAATCATGCCGGCACCAACGTTATTGCCGTCCTTCAATGTCTTAAGCAGGAAGCCGCTGATTCTGTTCGTGTAGCAAGGCGGCAGATGCCAGGCAAGCGTGAGCGACGTGTCGCTCACTTTGGGAACAGGCTCGAACTGCACGATCTTCTGCGGACGAAAGCCTGTCTGGAAGGAAGCAAGCGTTCCTGAGTAGGTGCCTTCCGTGACGGCGATCTTGAGATTGTCCCAGTATGTCGCGTTGCCATAGCCGAGATTGAGGTTGATCCAATCGACCTCGTCCGCCGTACCGTAGTTCTCCACGGCATAGCCATCAATGACCATCTGGTGGGCGGCTGTGTTGATCTGAATCGGCGAACCCCAGTCGAGGTCGGCCTTTATTGCGTTCCAGAGATTCGTGTAGCCGTCGTTCCAGTAAGTATAGCCCTTGCCCTTTTCGTACCAGTACTCTTCGGCCGTGCTCGCGAGCTGCCTCGTGCCGCCGGATCCGCCGGGCTTGTAGCCCATGCCTGTCAAAGACTGCATCCAGAGAGAGAGCCATGCCGCGTTGTACGTCGCCTGCTTGTCATTCGCCCAAGGCGTAGAGGCATTTGCCTCGTCGGTGTAGTTGGTCTTTACCTTGTCCCAGTCAAACGGCACAAGTCCGTTCGGACGGATGACGAAATCGCTGTAGTTGAATTGCGCGTCCCTGACACCATGGGTTGTCTGGCGGATCTTCTCATACCTGTAGGGCCAACGCCAGTAGCGGATTTCCTGTCCCGCCGCCGTCGCCATGCAGCCGCAGAAATAGTTGTAGGGCGAAAGGTCGTTGTACGGGGCTGTCTGGTGCCATGTCGCGCCCAGCATCGGCGCGACGTAGGGCGTGTAGCCAGTACCGTCAGTTCCTGTCGGTTTTGCGGCGAGCCTTGCGCGCTTCTTGGCAACCGGCGCGGTGAGCTTCGCCCAGTCGGCATGGTCGGCGGCGGATTCGCCCGACTCCTTCTCCGCGACCATCTGGCTGTCGCCTGTCAACTTGGCCGCGAACGGCGAACCGACTTCCGGCTCAACGAAGTCTTTCGTCGAGAACGAGAGTATCGGCGCACACTTGGTCGAGCCTGCGACCTCGATGTAGCCGGACGGCGCGAGGCGGACAATCCACACATTGCCACGCGCCTCGGCGGAGGCGACTTCGCGCCCGGGAAGGAGCAGCGGCCCGACGCCTGTCCTTGACAGGAATCCTGCCGCAGCAGCCTGCGACATCTCCGCCGACACCGATGCACTCGTCTCGGCATACGCTACACACGCGACGGCAGTAGCCACTGCCGACACGACTCTTCTAATCTGGGTATTGAACATGCGATAATTATAACATAACTCGGCGCATACGACAAACGCCTATTTGCATAGCGAAAGCGTGAGGATGGCGAACGAGGTTACGAGCACGGGGTCGTTCTCCCAGAAGCGGTTGTTGTCGTTCACCCAGCTGCCGTCCTTCTGCTGGAGCTTCAGGAGCTTCGCGGCGAGTTCATCCTTCCACACCACTTTCCGCCCGTCGGGTTGTTCCAGCACGTCGACACCCGCCACGGAGAGGGCGCGGGCAAGGATATCATAATAATAGTATAGGCCCTGACTGCCCATGCCGGGGTTTTCATCCACGGTCCAGAACTTCGAGCAGTAGCCGAGCGCGCTCTTCACGCGCGGGTCGTCGCGCGTGAGCTTCGCGTGGCACATGGAGAGGACTGCCGCGTAGCTCATTGAGCCGTAGGCGCGGAGCTGGACACGTCCCGTGGCGTTCGTGGCGAGTCCGCCCTGCGCCGTACGGTCGTTGTAGGCCGCGCCGCCGGCGCGCGGCCCGTCCTTCGCCTGGAGGTGTTCGACAAAGGCGAGCGCCTTGTCCCAGTTGAGGTCGGCCTTTGCCTCGCCCTGTGGGCGGAACTCCTCCACGCCCTCGGTACGGCGCATCGCGTCGAGCGCGTAGGATGTGTTGGAGAGGTCGGCGTAGCGGCGGCGGGAGACGCGGTCGTAGCCGAAGCCGCCGGACATCGTATCGTCGCCCGTCAACTGGCTTCCCGCGATGTAGGTGCGCGCGTCGAGGATCGCGCGATTCGGCGCGAGGCCGCTTTCGTACAGCGCGCTCACGCACACGCTCGTGTTGTAGTTGCCGAGGCCGCTGCCGCCGCGTCCCGGTTTCGGCACGTAGAAGCCCCCGTCGGGGCGCTGCGTGCCGAGTACGAACTGCGCGGCCTTCTTCGCGGCCTCGCCCTTACCTTCGCCGCCCTTCACGAGCGCCCAGAGCGGCAGCCCCGTGAGCGCCGGCATGTGCGGGTCGCTAAACGAGCCATCCGCCGCCTGCTGCGCGAGCAGATACTTCACGCCGCGCGCAATCGCCGCGTCTATCTCCGCCTGCGGCGCGGCCATAACGGCACAAATGCCCACAAGAACTAAAATACATGCCAATTTTTTCATCATTCACTCCTCATTTACCGATTTGAATGTCCACAAATCTCAATTGTTCACAAATGTCACAATTGACAGAAATATAAATATTTGCCATTTGTGATTTGTGAACAATTTTGGCAATTGCGATTTGTGAACAATAAATCATTTGTTTTCTTATGGTTAATTAAACGGTTCGCGTAAACTTTGGGTTCGCTCCGGCAATCACAAAAGCGACCTCGCCCTTCACCTTCGCGTCCTTGAACTGCGCGGCGAGGTCGGAAAGATATCCGCGCGAGACCCGCTCATGGAGCTTCGTCAATTCAATGCACACCGCCGCCTCGCGGTCGCCGAGTACCTCGTAGGCCGCCTGTAACGTCGGGCCGATGCGAAACGGCGACTCAAAACCGATGAGCGTGTGCGGCAGTTCCTTCTCTGCGGCGAACCAGTTGCGGAGCGCACCGGGTCCACGCGGCGGAAAACCCTTGAACGTGAAGGAACTCGTGGGAAGTCCGCTCAGAACGAGTGCCACGTTCACGGCACTCGCGCCGGGAAGGACGTCGAACGGCACGTTCTCCTGCGCGCAAAGACGCACGAGGCGATAGCCCGGATCGGAAATCGCGGGATAGCCGCCGTCCGAGACGAGCACGACCTCGCATCCGGCGTTGACGGCGTCGATCACGGTGCGGGACACGCGCTCCTCGTTACCCTGGCGGTAGCTGATCATCTCCGGACGCGGTACGCCGAAGTGCGAAAGCAGCTGCCAGGTGCGGCGCGTATCCTCGCAGGCAATGAGCGAAGCGCCCTTCAGCGCCTCCAGCGCACGCGGCGTGAGGTCTCCGAGGTTTCCAATGGGCGTGGCGACGACGTGGAGCATGACAACACCTATATGATGAGGTCCTGGACAAGCGACGTCGGCTGCTGTTCCGCGACGTCTGGAGGCGGCTCCACGACCTCCTGGGCCGTCGCGGCGTCGGCTTCGGCGGTCTCTGCGTCGTTCTGCGACTGTCCGCGCGTTCCGGGCTTGCGGTCGCCAAAGCGCGTGCCCTCCTTGTAGAAGTTGAGGTCCACCTCGCCTGTCTCGCCGTTACGGTGCTTGGCCACGTCCACGATCGCGAGCAGTTCGTCGTCGTGCCATTGGGCCGTCTTCGACCGACACGGACGGCGAAGGAGAAACACCACGTCGGCGTCCTGCTCGATTGCGCCTGAGTCGCGGAGATCGGAGAGCTTGGGCGTCTCCTCCTTGTCGCCGCGCTGCTCGTTGCCGCGGGATAACTGGGAGAGGACGATCACCGGAACTTTGAGCTCCTTCGCCATGGCCTTGATCTGACCCGAAATGCGCGAGGTTTCAAGCTGGCGTCCCTGTCGGGCGTACTCGCGGCAGTTGCAGAGCTGGAGGTAGTCGATCACGATCAGCTCGATGCCGTGCGTGCGCTTCATACGGCGCGCGCGGGCGCGCATGTCGGAGACGTCGAGCGCGCTCGTATCGTCGATGAAGATTGGCGCGCTGCGGAGGGCGTTGGCAGCAGACATCAGACGCTGGCTTGCGTCGATGCGTTCCTCGCGAGCCATGAGCCCGCGCTGGAGACGCCACGTGTTCACGCCGGCGCGGCCGGCGAGCATGCGCTTGGCGAGCGACTCGGTACTCATTTCGAGTGAGAATATGAGCACGGGATGCTTCTTGCCGTTGTCGCAGCGCGTGGGCATGCCGTTGATGTCCTGCCCCATCGCGATGCACTCGGCGATGTTCATGGCGAGGGAGGTCTTGCCAACGGACGGACGCGCCGCGACGACGATCATGTCGCCGCCCTTGAGGCCCATCAGCTTCTCGTCAAGGTACTTGAAGCCGGTAGAAAGGCCGTCGAACTGCCCGGCGCCGCCGTCGAAGAGCCGGTCCATCGCCTGGAGTGTGTTCTCAACGGCGGTCTTCCATTCCATGCGCACGGTGCTCGCACCGCCGATCTCAAGGAAGTTCTTCTCCACTTCGCCGAGGAGGATGTCCGCATTCGCGGCCTGTGCCTCGTCGAAACAGCGCGATTCCGTCTCGCGTGCGCGCTGGATCATCGTGCGCAGGAGGTGTTTCTGGCGGACGATGTCGATGTAGTATTCGGCATGGGCTGAGGTTGGCGTGTTGTCCACGAGGGATTGAATGGCGGCGACGCCGCCGACCTGTTCGAGGCGGCCTGTGGCGCGGAGGCGGTCTGTGAGCGTGACTGCGTCGATCGGCACGGACGTGCCGCTCATCTCGCGGAAGGTCTCGAAGAAGATGCGGTTACGCGGCTCGTAGAAGGACTCTGGCGTGAGGCCGCGCGCCTGGCAGAGATCCAGCACGCGGGCGTCGTCACCCATCGTCGTATCCAGCAGGATCGACCCGATGATGCCGCGTTCGGCCTCCGCGCTGTGGGGAAGTGTTCTAAGTTGTTCGGACATGGAAAGCATTATAGCAAAACGGCCGCCTTGGGGGGCGGCCGCGTTGTGAAACGTTATCTAAGGGTTGTGAACAGGTTGTCAACTCTGTTTTTCGCAAAGGTCGGGCGACGGGACCGTGCTACTGCACCGTCACAGCCCAGCTCACGGCGGGGTTCTTACAGGTCGCCACGCCGTGGCCGACGCCGTCCACGACCACGCCGCTCACCTTGACGGTGTACTTCTTCAACTTGGTCGCCTTGCCCGCGCCCTCAAGCGCGTACACCTTGAACGAGCCCTTGAACGTGCCCTTCTTCGGCGTGTAGGAGAGCTTCATCGCCGAAAGGTTGTCGCCCTTCGACGTGTCAATCACGAGGCCCTTGCCGGACTCCGCATCGTACCTCTCCGGCAGCGCCGCGCCCTTCTTCGGCTTCGCCCACTTCACGCTCGCGGCCTTCGCGAACTTCCACTTACCGCCCGCCGCGATGACCGGCACCCCGTCCGGCAGCAACTTCTCAATCGTCCCCGCCGGTAGGGCGCGATCACCGAGCGCGCCGTCCACATACACCTTCGTGCCGCCTTTGCTCCAGTTGCCGCCCACGTCTGCGGACTGCACGTGCCAGCCGCCAAGCGAACCCGCGAACTGCGTGCCGCCGACGGTGATCGACATCGTCCCGAAGTCCTTGACTTCAAGCGTAACGGCCTTGGGCGACGTGCCGTAGATCTCCGTGAGGTTGAAAGACGCGATCTTGTGTTTCTTGCCGTCAAGCGTCGTCAACGTTCCGGACACCTTACTGGTTTTCTTCTTGGCGTTCACCTTGCCGAGCTTGAGCTCGATGATGCCGGCCACGTCGCAGCCGTTGTAGGCGACGCCGTACAGTTTCATGGCATTAGGCACGGCATACGGAGCCGTGACGTCCTTGGCCTCCAGCGCAACATAGCATGGCTCTGGATCAGGTCGCACTGGAACGGGCGTCACCGGTTCAGGACCGCCGCTGTTCTTCGTCCACTGCGCGTAGTACGTCACGTTCGCCGTCACCTTGGTCGCCGCGCTGATCTGCGTGTCGCCGCTCGCCGCCGTGAACCAGCCCACGAACGTGTAGCCGCTGCGCGTCGGCTTCGGCAGCTCGCCCACCGCCGCGCCACCCGCGACCGACCGGGTCGCGGGGGACACGCTGCCGCCGTTCGCGTTGAACGTCACCGTGTAGTTCGTGGGCGGCGTGGCGTTCTTCGTCCACTGCGCGTAGTACGTCACGTTCGCCGTCACCTTCGTCGCCGTGGCGACCTTCGTGCCGCCACTCGCCGCCGTGAACCAGCCCTTGAACGTGTAGCCCGTGCGCGTGGGCGTGGGCAGCGCACCCACCGCCGCGCCGCTCGCGACCGTGCGCGTCGCGGTGGACACGCTGCCGCCGTTCGCGTCGAACGTCACCGTGTAGGTGTCTTCTGGCAGGTCTCCGACAAAGGTGGCGCGGACAGTGGAGCCGAACTTCGACTGGTAGGCCGAAAGCTGCGACCCCTTCACATGTATCTTCGTCGAGCCGTCGCTCTTGAAGCTGTCGCTGGCGTCGCCCCACGTCAGCGAGGCGGGGTCTGGATGGCAGTACACGTCCGTCACGGCCGTGCAAAGGTAGAACGCATTCGCCCCAATGCTCGTCACGCCTGCCGGTATCGTTACGCCCGTCAAGCTGTCGCAGCTTACGAACGCAAATTCCCCGATGCTCGTCACGCTGTCAGGGATCGTCACGCCCGTGAGGCCGCTGCAAACGGAAAGGGCCCCCTCTCCGATGCTGGTGACCGTTTTGCCGCCAAGCGTAGAGGGGATGATCACCGCGCCCGTCGGCTTGGGCGACACGGCGGTATCAGCCACTCCGGGGTGCCCTGCAAAATCCTTGTAGATTTCCGCCGTGTCGCCTACGATGCGATACGACCACGTGTAGCCACCGACGGTCTCGGTCTCGATCTGGTCCCAGTGCGCGTAGTACGTCACATTCGCCGTCGGCTTGGTCGTCGCGCTTATCTCCGTGCCGCCGCTCGCCGCCGTGAACCAGCCCGCGAACACGTAGCCCGTGCGCGTCGGCGTAGGTAAACCGCCCACCGCACTGCCGTCCTCAACCGAGCGCGTGGACGGAAACACGCTGCCGCCGTTGGCGTTGAACGTCACCGTGAAATTGACGACGTTGTCGCAGACAAAGGTGGCGTTGACCGTGGAGCCGAACTTCGACCGGTAGGCCGAAAGTCGCCCTTCAGGCACGTGTATCTTCGTCGAGCCGTCGGGCTTGAAGCTGTCGCTTGCGTCCTCCCAATTCAGCCCGTTGGGGTCGGCGTGGAGGTACACGTCAGTAATGGCCGTGCAACCGGAAAACGCATTCTCCCCGATGTAATACGTTTTGGCGGGGAGTTCCACGCTCGTCAGACCGGTGCAGTGCGAAAACGCATTATCCCCGATGTACCCACAGCTGTAAGGGAGCGTCACGCTATTCAGACCGGTGCAGCCCCAAAAGGCGGATTCATGAATGCCTTTGACGGTGTCTGGGATGTTCACGCCCGTCATGTCGCTACAGCCGTAGAACGCACGTATCCCGATGTCGTTGACATCGCCGACGCCGAGCGTGGACGGGATCGTCACCACGCCCGTCGGTTTCGGCGAGACGGCGGTTGTGCCGCCGTCGTCGGAGCCGTTCCACTTGTGGATTGCCATCAAGGGCTTGTCGCCTGGATACGCGATTTCGTGATACGACCACGTGTAGCCGTTGGCATATTCCTCATGATCATTACAGTAGCAGAAGGCGAAGCGTGGGGAGGCGGCGAGGCAGAGTGCCGCCGCCGCCAAGATGGCGGCTTTCCGTCTGGGGAGCCGCCGTCTCGGCGGCTGAACGGCATGGTGGGTGTTTTGCTTGAGTGTGGTTTCCATTTCCGTTTCCTTTCTGCGTTTCTAGATCATTGTTAAATTGGCTGTTGTAAAGTCAAAGGCTTGTCGATGGTGGGGCGAGCAAGGGTGGGGCGACCCCCTCCGGAAGAGCGTGCGCCCCACCGCCTTCCCGCCGCGCGGAATCTGCCGTTCATGGCTTGTCATCGGCGGCAATGATACCACATTCCCCCGCCCAAAGCAAGCGGGGATTTTGGGGATTTTGGGGACACGCTTATCCCGACTTTTTCGGGATGAGTTATCCCGAAATCGCGTCGTACCCTTGAAAACATTGGCTCAAAAATATTTTCAGGGGGTTCAAAAACTG
>CACZAK010000061.1 GCA_902779075.1 uncultured bacterium
GATGCCGGGCGGCGCGCTCACGGCGAACACGCAGATGCTGCGCGACAACAACATGATGGACAAGTACGACGACATGATCGCGGAGATGTACGACTGCGTGCGCCTCGGCGGTTTCGGCACGTCCGTGACACCCGTATCGCAGTTCTACGCGCAGCAGGCGATCCAGAACGTCATGTTCGGCAAGTTCAAGAAGTTCGCGCCGGGTTATGCGAAGATGGTGCTCGGCTACTTTGGCAAGACGCCCGTCCCGCCGGACCCGGAGATCGTGAAGAAGGCGGCCGAGTTCATGGCGTCGAGCGAGCAGAACAAGCCGTATTCCACGCCCACCACGAAGACCGTGCTCGAAATGAACGACGCCGATCCCCGCAAGGGCGGCGCGGTCGCGAAGAAGATGCTTGAGGAAGCCGGTCTCCCGATCACTGACGAGAACATCTTCATCGCCGCTTCCTGCAAGGAAAAGGGCATCCTCTTCCTCAAGGATCCGTCCAAGGCGCCGATGGGCTGCCGGTTTGCCGAAGAGGCGAAACCCGCCGCCGCGAAGGGTGGCGCCGTGACGGTGACCATCAACGGCAAGGCTTATGGCGTGGAGATCAAGGGAGACGGCAAGGCCGTGGTGAACGGCAAGGAAGTGGCTTTTTCGACCAAGGCCGGATTATCCGGAAATTCCGGAAAATCTGGAAATTCCGGAAAATCCGGTGAGGGCACCGAAGTCAAGGCTCCCGTGCCCGGCACGGTTCTGCGCGTTACCGCGCAGAGCGGCTCCGCCATTTCGAAGGGCGATGAAATCCTCGTCATGGACGTGATGAAGATGGAGACGCCCGTCACCGCGCCGTGCGACGGTACGGTCACGGTCAACGTCAACGCCACCGACAAGGTCGCGACCGGCGACGTGCTCGCAGTGATCGGCTGACGCCTAGGATTCCTAGAATCCCTAGGGCTTCTAGAACTTCTAGAAACTCTAGGGAATCTAGAACCCCTAGAACATCTAGAACCCCTAGCAAATCTAGACGAGGAAATCAAAGATGAAAAAGTTTCTTGTGGCAGCCCTTGGATTGGCCTTCGCGCTGGGCGTGCAGGCCGATGGCGACTGGCGCACCACGCTCGGCAAGGTGAAAGACCTCTCCGGCGACACTGGCATCGCCGGATTCGCCCGCAAGGAGGCGCCCGACTACATCACCGGCAATTTCGAGAACAAGAAAACCGACGGTTCATGGGCGGATCGCCCGGCGGCTCCAGACTTCACGAAGCCGATTGGCGATCCGGCGCAGTACGCGAACAAGAACGGCTTCTGGGTCTTGACCGATAAACAGGCCAAGAAGCTCTCGACCGACAAGCATCCCGTCAAGAAGGGCGACTGGATCGGCGGCTACTTCGACGACGCCGGCGCGTTCGTGAAGGGCCACGAGGTGAAGGTGCTCGGCGGGCTGCCGTACGGCATCGGCCAGCTCATCATGATTCCGCTCTGTCTCGTGATGCTCTATCTTGCGATCGTGAAGGGTTTTGAGCCGCTCCTCCTTCTCCCGATCGGCTTCGGCGGCCTGCTTGCGAACTGCCCGCTGGCGGGCGTCACCGCGCCCGCGATGATGCACGACGGCGTGATCTCGTTCCTTGAATCCGGCATCCCCGTGATGCAGGGCGGCATCATCGAGCCGGGCGGCTTCCTCTACTACTTCTTCCGGTTCGGCATCGACACGGGCGTGTTCCCGATCATGATCTTCATGGGCGTGGGTGCGATGACGGACTTCGGCCCGCTGATCGCCAACCCGAAGATGGCCCTCCTCGGCGGCGCCGCGCAGTTCGGCATCTTCTTCGCGCTCTTCGGCGCGCTCGGCCTCGCGGCCATGTTCGGTGCGGACTTCTTCGGCTGCGACCCGATCAAGGCGGCCGCCTCGATCGGCATCATCGGCGGCGCGGACGGTCCGACCGCGATCTGGCTCACCTCGCGCCTTGCCCCCGACCTCCTCGGCGCCATCGCCGTGGCGGCCTACAGCTACATGGCGCTTGTCCCGATCATCCAGCCGCCGATCATGAAGGCGCTCACCACGAAGGCCGAGCGTGCGATCACGATGCCGCCGCTCCGCGAGGTGAAGAAGATCGAGAAGATCTGCTTCCCGCTGATCGTGCTTCTCCTCTGCGCCGTGCTGCTGCCGAGCGCCGTGCCGCTCATCGGCGCGCTCATGCTTGGCAACCTCGCGAAGGAGGCGGGCCCGTCGGTGGCGCGCATCTCCGATACGATGTCCAACGCCCTTATCAACATCGTCACGATCATGCTCGGCCTTTCGGTCGGTTCGAAGCTCGCGTGCGAGAAGTTCCTCTCCGCCACGACGCTCGGCATCCTCGCGCTTGGCCTGTGCGCGTTCTGCGTTGGCACTGCGGCGGGCGTGTTGATGGCGAAGCTGATGAACCTCCTTTCGAAGGAGAAGGTTAATCCGCTCATCGGCTCGGCTGGCGTTTCGGCCGTGCCTATGGCCGCGCGCGTCTCGAACAAGGTATCGCTCTCGGAGAATCCCGGCAACTTCATCCTCATGCAGGCCATGGGTCCGAACGTTTCGGGCGTCATTGGTTCCGCCGTGGTGGCTGGCGTCCTCTACACGCTCTGTCGATAATTGATAATCGAGAGGGAGATTGCCCGTGGAAGAGAAGAAGTGGTATGTGCGGAACACGGCGGGCAAGGTGTTCGGTCCGATTGACTTCGAGTCACTCAAGTCCTGGGTCAAGGACGGGCGCGTGGAACCGCTCGCCGGTGTTTCGTGTGACCTGAAGAACTGGGTTCTTGCGCCTCTCAGGCCAGAGTTAGAGATGAACTGGGTCGTGGAGAACAACCCCGGCCAGTTCTACGGGCCCACGCACAGGTCGGTAGTGGACGACCTTGTAAAGACCGGCACGCTCTCCCCTGCGGCCCGCTTCTACCAAGATGACCGCGGCGCGGCCCTTGAGCGCATCCGGGCTCTTGAGTCCGCACTTGCCGCCAAGGACGCAGAGACCGTTCAGAAAGACACTTCTCTCGCCGAGGCGCTGAAGCTTTCCTCGAAGAAAGACCTCCAGCTCGCTGCCGGACAGAAAGCCCTGCGCGAGCGAGATGACCGCATCTCGGAGGCGAAGTCCCAGCTGATGCTGAAGGACACGCAGATTGCCGAACTCACGAAGATCGTCCAGCAGCGCGACGGACAGCTCCAGAAGGCCGCCGCCGAGATCGCGCGCCGCGACGCGGAGCGTCAGGCGCAGGACATGGAGATCGCACGCCGCGACGCGGAGATCGCCACGCTGCGCGAGCAACTGGCCAAGCGCGACGAAGTGCACGAGCGCGAATGGAAGACGGAGGTGGTCGTGCCGGAGGTCGTCGCAAACGAGTTGCCTCCGCCCGTAGCCCGCCAGGCCTTTACGTCGTCCCCATTCGCCGGCGGCGCGTCGTCGGCCGCTCTCGCCGAACTTGAGCGCCGCGCGCAGCAGGAGCTCGCACGCATGGGCGCGGAGGGTGCCAAGAAGTTTTTCAGGATGAAGAAGTGACGTAGCCGGAGACGCCGATGAGCAACCAGTGGTATCTTCGCACCCAGGACGAGACATTCGGCCCCGAAAGCAAGGCCCGCCTGCTGGAATGGGCCCGCATGGGGCGCATCCAGCCGGGGCAGGATATATCATCTGACGGGGAAACGTGGACACCCGCTACGGAAGTGCCGTTCCTCGACATGCGCTGGTCCATTGACATCGGCGATGGCCGTCCGCGCGGTCCATTCAACAAAAACGCCGCGCAGGCACTGCTTTCAAGCGGACGCCTCCCGCCGGGCTCTCGCCTCGTAGAGGTGCGCCCGCCGTTCAAAACGACAGCGCCCCAGCCACCGCCTCAATCTCAGTCCAAGGAAGAGGACCAAACTAGCGGTGACCAAGAAACCACTGCGCTCCGTCAAGAAATCGAACGCCTTAAGGAGTCTCTCAAGGAGGCCGAATCGCGCGTGCGCGCTTCGCGGCGCGAGGCTAAGAATGCCGCAGAGGCTGCGCGATTCGCCGAGGAGAAGATGTCTGCCGTGATGTCACAGAGCGCCACGGTTGAGTCCGAGAAGGCCAAGGCGCTCAAGGATCTCGACGAACTGGCTGCGGCGAAGGCCGCCCGCGAGAGTGAAATGGCCGCGGAGTGCGCCGAAGCACAACAGGCACTTGCGGCATCTAAGGACAATGTCGCGAAATGCGAGGTGCGCATCCAGGAACTTTCCGACGAACTGAAGCGTCTGCCTGCATCGGCGCGCCTCGCGGCGGATGCCCAGGCCGCAGTATACACGCTGATGAAGGATGAGGCAGACGACATCGGCGCTGGTATTGAGGAGGAGACGCGCGAACTTGACGAACTCCGCCGCCTCCATCAGGCCCGCCGCGAACGTCTTATCGCCCGTCGCCAGGAAATCTTGAAGCGCATCGGAACGGACGCCGAGGACATGACGCGCCGGGCTCTGAAGATGTATCCCGAAGACCCACGTCTGGTACACATGCGCCAGGAAGTGGATGCACTGCGGCTTCTTCAGGAGAAGGCTACCGCTGAAAGCGACAGAAAAGTGCGCGATCTTTCGGCGAAATTGCGCGAACGCGACGCCGAGGTGAAGCGTCTACAGCAGCAGGCGGCCGATACGACCGTCATCTACCGTCAGCTCCAGGAAGTGCGCGAGCGTCTCCAGCGCCGCGAGAAGGAATTGATGGAGGAACGCCAGAAGGCCGAGGCCGAACGCCAGCAGCACGCAGCATCGCAGCAGGCGTTGATGGCGCGGCTCTCAGCATTGGAAATGGGACTCCCCGGCGCGACGAACCAGTCCCGCGAGGCGCGTAGCGTGCGACTCGCCCCGTGGATGGGACTGAAGAAGTGAGTGTAAAATGTAAAGTGTAAAGTGTGAAAATGGGAAATAGTGAAAATGACCGAGTATGAATTGGCGGGGATTGAGGTGATTGCACGGGGGGTGTGCGTGCAGGGTGGAAAGATTTTGCTGTGCAGGGCAAAGGGTGGGGCAACTACGTATCTTCCGGGTGGACACATTGAATTCGGCGAGACGGGACGTCAGGCGCTCGTGCGCGAGGTGAAGGAAGAGCTCGGCGTGGACGCCGAGACGGGCGCGTTTCTCGGCGTCGTCGAGAACGCCTTTCAGCAGCACGGCAAGCCTCATGCGGAAATCAACCTCGTCTATGAACTGAAAATTCCGGTGGCGACGCCCGCGCGCGCGCTGGAGGACTGGATCGAGTTTGAGTGGCGCGACCGAGAACATCTCGATGACTTGCTTCCCGCTGCGTTCCGCCGCCTGTCGGATGACTCCACCACACCCTTTGCGCCGTGACGCCCATGCGGACCCTCTCACTCGTCATTCCCGTTCTCAATGCGCCCGACCTCGTGCGGAAAGCGGTTTCCGCCGTGCCCGAGCTGGCGCGCACGGCGGGGGCGTGCGGCTTCTCGCTCGTTGAGACAATCTTTGTCGATGACGGTTCGGCCCCGCCGTTGAAGGTGGAATCACCAGGCTGCCGCGTGATTCGCGTCGACGTGAACGCAGGCAAGGGCGCGGCCGTGCGGCGCGGCGCGCTCGAGGCGAAGGGCGAGTGGGTGCTGATGAGCGACGTGGACATGAGCGCGCCGTTCGGCGAGTTCGCGCGCCTCGCCGTGCGGGCGGATGCCTGGATGGTATGCGGTTCGCGTCACGGACGCCGCGGTATGCCGCTGCGTCGCCGTCTGCTTTCATGCCTGTTCCATTTCTTCGTGTGGTGTATCGGAGTGCGCGGCGTTCACGATACGCAGTGCGGATTCAAGTTGTTCCGCATGGACGTAATGCGCGCCGTGTTCGAGCGCCAGAAAATCGCGCGCTTTGCGTTTGACGTGGAGCTGATCCGCCGCGTCATGGCGTTGGGTGGCGAGGTTGCAGAGGTGCCGGTCGAGTGGAAGGGCGGAACGCGCAGCTCCCTGCGTGTCCTTCGCGATGCCCCCCGTATGCTTTGGGACCTTCTCCGTATCGCGGTGGGGCACTGAGCGCGAGCTACAGTCTGGCTCTGTTGACAAAGTACACTGCGCCGACCATGCAGAGGAGCGCCCAGAGGTAGTCCCAGCGCCACTTCTCGCCCATGAAGATCATCAAGAACGGAATGAATACGCAGACGGTAATCACCTCCTGGATTATCTTTAGCTGCGCGACGTTTAGTCCGGACGCCGCCCCCAGCCTGTTCGCGGGCACGGCGATCATGTACTCGACAAGAGCGATGAGCCAGCTCACGAGGATGATGACGGCGATCGGCCAACTGGCGGCACCTGGCTTCTGCAGCCTGAGATGCCAGTACCAGGCGAACGTCATGAACAGGTTGCTCGCCACGAGCATGCCGACCGTGGCAAGGATTCCAAAGGGTTTTGCTTCCATATTTCCTTTCACTGGATTTACGCGGAACGGCAAATATTCTATCACAATTTGACGGTGACGGTCTGAAAAAATCGAGGCCCAAAGCGGGAGAGGGCGCATCTGTGTAATTCACCGCCGAGCCTTCTGATAATTGGAAACAACTATTTGAAACAACTTTCCTTTGGCGCGCGGGCTAACTCGCCCGCGCCCATTTGCCGATCCTCAAACTACCACAATTCTGAATGTTCAAGGTGCGCCCGCAGGATAAGGTTGTTCTTGAAAGTTGTCATGGTTGTTTCCAAATCCCAATACGTATGGGTGAAAAACGCAGATGCGCCCTTTGGTGTTCCATCCCGAACAGATTTGTGGTAGACTATCCGCATGAAAAAAAAAGCATTTATAATTGGTGCGCTCTGCGTGGCGGCTTTGACTACTACGGCGGCAAGCCCAGATGACTCCATCTTCGAGGCAAAGAGCGAGTTCATGATTGACGTGCGTCCTCCAGAGGGCTGCATGGTTAACTACAGCGACTACTACGAGGAGGTTGTCAACACGTACCTTCCAAGTTGGCGTTCCGAGGCGGTAGTCACGAAGATACTCCAGCAATATCGCGCCAACTATCCCAACTCAACTATGACGGATAAGGAAATCATCGAAGTGCTGGCAGATTCCGAGTTGAAGCGGGTGCCGCGTGCGCGGCTCATCGAAATTGCCGTTCGTTCCAAGTCGCCCGTAATTGCAGCGGCGCTTGCCAACGCTTACGCGGAGGCCATCGAATCGTTCACCGACGAGGAGAACATGAGGCGGTGCGAGAAGGCCGTCGCGCGGATCCACGAGCAGGTGGAGAAACAGAAGCGTATGGATGACGATCTGGCTGCCCGTCTGCTCAAGTTCCACATGGAGCATTCTGTTGACAACCTGGAGGAACAACGGGCGATCTTCAACAAGAGCCTTTCAACGGCGACCGCCAATGTGTTTGAGTACGAAAAGCGCGTGAAGGAGGCGAAGGAATGGGTGGACATCCTGGAGACGGCACAGAGTGCATCCGAAAAATTCGGTGAACTGCCCGTAATCGGGCTAAGATCAAGATTCCGGGAAATTTCCGCCGCCTACACGAAGTTGCAGTCGGTGAAGATGGAACTCGCTAAACTCAAAGAGGCGTATACGGCGCAACACCCGTCCATGGTGGCGAAGGAAAGCGAGTTCGAGGCTGTTTCACGTCAATTCAATGATACCTTCGAGCGTGTATACAAAACGGCCAAGGGCAATCTGGCGCACAACGAGAGCCAACTGGCGGGATTCAAACAGAAAAGAACTGAACTGAAAAAGTGGATTGAAGACTTTAGGTTGAAGATTGTCAAGGCGGACGCCGATCTGAAGCAGCTTGAACAGGAGAAGAAGATTTCCAGTGCGCTCTATCAAGACCTCCTCTTGAAGGAGAACCAAATTCGTATCGCCGCTGAGCAAGGCAGCCTACTTGTCCGCGTAGGACGTCATGCCAAGGTTCCAACCCGTCCGGGGAGACGTTGAGTTCGCTGAGGTCCCGGAAAACGCGCAATTTGAAAGCGCGGGACGTATCCTCCCATGTTCCCAGTCGAGTCTATCATTCCCGGCATTCGCGCGTCGCTTGAGGCGAACCGCGACGTGGTGCTGCGCGCGCCGCCCGGAAGCGGCAAGACCACCTGCGTGCCGCCCGCGCTTCTCGACTGCGCCTTCCTGCGCGGGAAGAAGATCCTCATGCTGGAGCCGCGGCGTCTCGCCGCCCGTAGTTGCGCAGCGTACATGGCCCGCCGGATGGGCGAACGCGTGGGCGAGACGGTCGGGTTCCAGGTGCGCCTCGAACGCTGCATCGGCCCGCGCACGCGCCTCGAGATCGTCACGGAGGGCTTGCTCACGCAGCGCCTCCTGCACGATCCGGAGCTTTCCGACGTGGGGCTCGTGATCTTCGACGAATTCCACGAGCGCTCGCTCGCGTGCGACATCGGTTACGCGATGGCCGTGGATGTGCGTCGCGCGCTCCGTCCCGACCTGCGGCTCCTCGTGATGTCCGCCACCCTCTCCACGGAGGAGATCGCCGTCCACCTCGGCGACGCCGACGTCCACACCGCCGAGGCGCGGATGTATCCCGTAGAGACGCGTTACCTGCTGATGGAGAGCGTCGCGCCGATTTCCGCGCAGATGGCGGGGGCGGTGAAGCGCACGCTGTCGGAGTCGGCGGGCGACGTGCTGTGCTTCCTCCCCGGCGAAGGGGAGATCAAGCGCTGCGCGGAGGAGCTGCGCGACCTCTCCGGCGCGGTCGTGATGCCGCTCTACGGCGCGATGCCGAAGGAGGAGCAGGACCGCGTGCTGCAGCCGCTTTCCGATGGACGCCGCAAGGTCGTGCTCGCCACGTCCATCGCCGAGACCTCGCTCACGATCGAGGGCGTGACGACGGTGATCGACTCCGGCCTCATGCGCGTGAGCCGGTTCTCGCCGCGCTCGGGCATGAGCCGCCTCGAGACGCTGCGCCTTACGCGCGACCGCGCGGACCAGCGACGCGGACGCGCGGGGCGTACCGCGCCCGGAATCTGTCTGCGCCTCTGGACCGAGGCGCAGGACCGCACGCTCGTCCCCGCGATGAAACCGGAGATCGTCGAGGCCGACCTTTCGTCAACCGTCCTCGCCTGCGCGGAATGGGGCGCTACGGCGCGGGACGGCCTGCCGTGGCTCACGCCGCCGCCCGCCGCAAGCTGGGAGAACGCGAAATCGCTCCTCGAACTGCTCGGCGCGCTCGACAAGTCGGGACGCATCACGGAACACGGTCGGCGCATGGCGCGCTTTGCCGCCCACCCGCGTCTCGCGAACATGATTCTGCACACGGGCGACACGCTCCTCGCGGCTATCATCGAGGAGGGCGCGCCGCACCACATCACCGACATCCGCGACGTGCGGCCCACGTCCCGCATGAAGGAACTCGCCCGTCGCTGGGACGCGATGGGCGCGCGCGCGGGTGTGCGCGCGTACCGGTGCGAGGCCGGCGAGGCGCTCGCGTTCGCGTTTCCGGACCGCATCGCCCGCAACCGCGGCAACGGCACGTTCCAGATGACGGGCGGACGCGGCGCGTTCATGGAGCGCACCGAGGCGCTGGCGACGTGTCCCTATCTCGTTCTCTGCGACCTCGACGACCGCGGCGGCGACGCGAAGGTGCATCTCGCCGCGCCGATCGACGAGGCGTCCATCGAGGAACTGTTCGCGGACGAGATCGAAGAAGTGTCCGACACCTTCTGGGACAAGCGCGAGGCGTGCGTGAAGAGCGTCCGCCGCCGCAAGCTCGGACGCATGGTGCTGCGTGAGGGCGGGCAGGCGCGTCCCGACGCCGATGCCGTCCGGCGCGCGCTCTTCGAGGGCATCCGACAGAAGGGCGTGGACCAGCTGCCGTGGACGCCCGGCACGCGCCAGCTCCAGGCGCGCATTTCCTTCCTCAACCGCGTGTTGGGCGCACCATGGCCGGACGTCTCGGACGCCGCACTCGCGGCGCATCTCGAGGACTGGTTCGCGCCGTTCGTGGACGGCATGAGCCGCTGGGCGCACCTGGAACGCCTCGACCTCGCGGCGGTGCTTGACGCGGCGCTCGCGGAGGCAGGGGTGAACCGTTACGCGCTCGACCAGGCCGCGCCCGTGAAGATGGAGGTGCCGAGCGGGTCGAACATGACGATCCACTACGAGGAGGCGGAGCCGTTCGTGCAGGTGCGTCTGCAAGAGTGTTTCGGCTTGCAGGAGACGCCGAAGGTCGCGAATGGCACGGTGCCGATCGTGATGAAGCTCCTCTCGCCCGCGCAGCGTCCGGTGCAGATCACGAAAGACCTCGCGTCCTTCTGGCGCACGTCCTACGCGCTCGTACGCAAGGACCTGCGCGGACGCTACCCCAAGCACTACTGGCCGGAAGATCCGCTCACCGCCGTAGCCACCCTTCGCGTGCGCCCGCGCTGAAAGGCCTAGAAAGACAGAGATGCCATCATAGAGGAAAATAAAATGAAAAAAAGAAGAATACCAAAAGCATTAAGTCGTTTATTTGCAGCGGCGGTTACTGCGAGTGTGGTTCTGCCAGTTGCTGCGGCGGAGTTTCCTGATCCTGCGACGTTCAACCCGACGTGGGAGAGTGCGAAACCGGGCACGTCGTACAGCACAGACCTCCCGACGGCGGCTCTGCTCGGCAACGGCTCTCTCGGCGCGGTGAACGGTGGCGACGGCAATCACAAGCACTTCGTCCTCACTCGCGGCGACATCTGGAGTTGCGGCGACTTCACGTGCGGTAAGGCCGACCACCATGTTCGCCCGATTTCCTTCGCAGACTTCTCCATCGGGCCGGGGATGCACAGCGTCAAGTCCACCGACACGCTCGACCTGCCCACGGCCACGCTCCGCACTGAGGGTGGCTTCGGCAAGGGACGCGTGAAGATCGAGACCTACGTTGCGTCCACTGAGGACCTGCTTGTCCTGACAGGTGTTTCCGATACAGACGACAACTGGGCCGTTCACCTGACGGCGCACAACGAGAGGAAGCCATTCCCGATTGAAGTGAAGTCGTCGAAGGAGGCGTTCTACGTGCGCCGCTCCACGATCAACCTGCTCCCACAAGGCGATCCGCGCGGTTGGACGACGAACGCCACCGCCGCTTTGAGCGTACTCGGCACGGAGCTTGAGAACTTCTCGGTAGTGGGCGAAGGGCACGTGATGACATGGGCGAAGATACGCGCCAATGTGCCGTTTGCGTTTGTCATCTCGTCCACCCCCTCTCGCCGCTTCACATGGGATGAGCTCGCAAATCTCAAGAGCGCCCACAACGCCTGGTGGAAGGAATGGTGGGGCCGCAGCCGCGTCACGACGGGCGACGCAGATCTCGACTGGTTCTACTGCGGGCAGGTCTATCTGCTCGGCTCGGGCGTGCGGTTCGGCAAGTTTCCGCCCGGACTCTACGGCATCTGGGTGACGACGGACAACCCGAAGTGGCACAACGACTTCCACATGAACTACAACTACGTGGGCACCTACTACGGGTGCTTCGCCGCGAACCGCTGCGAAGTCGCTAACGCGATGCCCGACCCGCTGATCGCCTACCTGCCGCAGGCGATACGCAATGCCAAGGAACTGCTTCCGGGGATCGACCGCTGCCGTGGACGCCTCTACAAGAATTCCCGCGAATTTCTCGACCGACGCCCTGATGTCGCGAACGGCATTGACGACGCCGCGCTCTATCCAGTGGCGCTCGGTCCGTGGGGTGCGGCGGCCGAGCGAGATGCGTTCCTGGGGCAGATCTCCGACGGCGCGTTCCAGTGCGCCGTGATGTGTACGCATTGGGAGTACACGCTCGACCGTGCCTATCTGAAGAAGGTGTGGCCGGTTCTCGACAAGACGGCGAACTTCTTCCTCAAGTGGTGCGAGAAGGAAGTTGTGGGAGGGCCGCGCTCCGTCGCGGCCTACCGCTACAACGTGTGGGATTCGCACTGGGAGGGGAGCGGTCTTGCGAAGAACAGCGCACCCGCGCTCGGCTGCGTGAAACACCTCTTCGAGACGCTTGTCGATGTCGTACCGGTCCTGCGCGAGATGGGGATCGATGTGCCGGCGGCGAAGCTTGCCGCGTGGAAGGACATGCACGAACACCTCTCCCCGCTCGCTGTCGGCGTCTATCCCATCAACGGCAAGCCCGTGAAGATGCTGTCGGGCGTGGAGAACGCGGACGGCTCGGCGAATCCGTCCGGCGGCAATGCCATCAACCTGGAGAGCGTCATCCCTGGCGAACAGTTCGCGTTCGACGTGACGGATGAGTTCCGTGCGCTTGCAACGAACGCCGTCAACGGCAACATTGCGTTGTCGCCGAAGAGAGTTTGGACTACATGCAACCAGACGCCGAAGCTTTTCGCGACTGCTATCCGCACGGGTTATCCTGCGCAGGCGATCATCGATGCCTTCAAAAAGCACCAGCTATCCATCATGCAGAAGAACTTCCACATCCACGACGGCGTCCACGGCGTGGAGAAGATCGGCGCGATGGAGTTCGTGCAGTCGATGCTCATCCAGTGCGACCACGGGTACGTGAAGGTGTTCCCCAACTGGACGGGCGCGGACGCGAAGTTCGAGAACCTGCGCGCGAAGGGGTGTTTCCTCGTCTCCGCCGAAATGAAGGGCGGCAAGGTCGTGCGCGTGGAGGTGAAGAGCGAGAAGGGCGGACGGTTCCGGCTGGTGGATACACGGACGGCACGGGGTGCCGTCCCTACCGAGGTAGGGCGGTCGCCCCGCGACCGCCGTTCGCCGCCACCCGGCTGGACGCGTGGCAAGACGCGCAACAGCGGCGAGGCGACGCTCGAGCGCGACTTCAAGCCCGGAGAGACCGTCGTGTTGAATCCTTAGGAGGTCGAGGAATGGAACTTTCGCTCATATCGGAGAAGCTTCAGGCGGGACGCGCCAAGGAAGTCGTCGCCCTCGTGCAGCAGGCGCTGGACGAGGGGATGAGCGCACAGTCCATCTTGCAGGACGGACTCATGGCCGGAATGGCCGTTGTGGGCGTCCGTTTCAAGAACGGCGAGGCGTTCGTCCCGGAGGTTCTCGTGGCCGCGCGCGCGATGAACAAGGGCGCGGCGGTTCTGAAGCCGCACCTTGCGGCGGAAGGCGCGAAGGCGACGGGGCGGGTGTGTCTCGGAACGGTGCAGGGCGACTACCACGATGTCGGCAAGAACCTCGTCAAGATGATGCTCGAGTCGAAGGGGCTTGAGGTGATCGACCTCGGCACGGACGTTCCGCCGGACGCCTTCATCAAGACCGCGCAGGAACAGAACTGCGCCGTGATCTGCTGTTCCGCGCTTCTCACCACCACGATGGAAGTGATGCGCGATGTGGTGAAGGCGGCGGAAGCGGCCGGAATCCGCGACAAAGTGAAGATCATGATCGGCGGCGCGCCGATCACGGAGGCGTTCTGCAAGGAGGTGGGTGCCGACTACTACACGTCCGACGCCGCCCGCTGTGCCGACGTTGCGGCGGAAATCTGCAAAAAAGGAGCAGTTCAATGAAGAAAATTATCCATGTTGCGGTCATTGCAGCGACGAACACGTTGCTGGTTTATCCGACTATTGCCGTGCCGCCGCCGACCGCCACCATCATCCCCGCGCCGCAGGAGATGCGCGTGACGGGCGGCGAGTACTGGGTGACGAAGCCGCCGACAATGGAGCAGGTCAACGGCATTCCGCCAGAGGGATATGAGCTTTCCATTCGTCCGGACGGCATTACGATCCGTTATTCCGACAACGCGGGCGCGTACTACGCGAATATGACGCTCTTCCACATGGGCCGCACCGACGTACAGAAGAAGTGCAAGGTCTATCCGTGCGTGGAGATCAAGGACGCTCCGAAGTTCAAATGGCGCGGCGTCCACTTCGACGACGCGCGCCACTTTTTCGGCAAGGAGGTGGTGAAACGCACGCTTGAGCAGATGTCCTGGTTCAAGCTGAATGTCTTCCACTGGCACATCACGGACGACCAGTCATGGACGCTTGAGATACCCGAGTTCCCAGAGCTCGTGAAGTACGGCGACGAATGGGTGACGCGCAGAGGACAGAAACCGCGTTCCTTTGGCGAGAAGGTGGGGCCGTTCTACTACACCGCGAACGACGTGAAGGAGATTCTCGCCTACGCCAAGGCGCGTCACATCACCGTGGTGCCGGAGATTGAGTTCCCTGGACACTTCCTCTGCGCGCTCTGCGCGTATCCCGAGCTGAGCTGCGATCCCAACGACATCCTAAAACACGGACGCCAGCCGCTGTCGCGCGGAGTCCTCAGCAGCGTGATGTGCGTGGGCAATCCCGACGCCATCCGTTTCGTCGAGAAGGTGCTGGACTACGTGTGCGAGCTGTTCCCCTCCGAGGTCATCCACATCGGCGGCGACGAGTGTCCCCGCCGCGCGTGGACGAAGTGTGCGAAGTGCCAGGCGTTCATCAAGGAGAAGGGGCTGCGGGGTGTGGAGGACATCCAGCCATGGCTCACGCGGCACTTCGTGGAATACCTTGCGAAGAAGGGACGCCGCACGATCGGGTGGGACGAGATATTCGTGGACTCCAAGAACCAGAACGCCAAGGGAGACGCATTCACGTCCATGCTCCCCAAGACGACGATGGGCATGTGCTGGCGCAACCACGGCGCGGGCGCGCTCGCGGCGAACAAGGGCTATGAGATCGTGCGCTGCCCCACGTCGCACTGCTACTTCGACTACAGGCAGGGGCTCCCGGAGGATCCCTACATCTACATCGGCGGGATGCTCCCCCTCGCGCGCGTCTATCAGTTCGATCCGTTCGTCGGCGTTGAGGCCGAGGCGCGGAAGAATGTCGTGGGCGGGCAATGCTGCAACTGGACGTCGCACACGTGGAACCGCTACGACATGGAGTGGAAGCTCTGGCCGCGAGGGTTCGCGATGGCGGAGGTGTTGTGGACGTATCCTGACCCGGCGAAGCGCGATTTCAAGGAATTTGAGAAACGCGCGGCGGAATACCGCCGGCGTCTCATCCATTCCCATGTCAACTGCGCCCCGCTGAAGTAGGTCAAGAAACAGGATAGTCCAGATTACAGTGATGTTTGCGCACCCGCAATATTGTGGTATACTATCCGCCTATGGATAAATCGGTTATTTGGATTTTTTGGGCCGTCGGGGCGTATCTCGTCGGCTCCATACCGTTCGGTTTTCTCATCGGAAAACTGCGCGGGAAGGACATCCGCACGCTCGGGTCGAAGAACATCGGCGCGACGAACGTGTACCGCACGGTGGGGAAACCGTGGGGCATCCTCGCATTCCTCTGTGACTTCCTGAAGGGCTTCCTGCCCACGCTTGCGGCGCTCCAGTTCAAAGACGCGTATTGGTACGTGGACTGGTTGCCGCTTGTGGTGGGCATCCTCACGGTGGCGGGTCACATGTGGACGTGCTTCATGAAGTTCAAGGGCGGCAAGGGCATTGCCACCGGCTTCGGGATGCTCGTGGCGCTCACGCCCTTGCTCGTGCTCACCGCGTTTGCCGTGTGGGTGGTGGTGATGCTCGTCTCGCACTACGTGTCGCTTGGGTCGATCGTCGCGGCTGCGTTCCTGATGGTGGTTGTATGGCTTCCGCTGAGCGACTGGGTCGATTGGAGAATCCTCAGCGGCTGCACGGGTTACCACGATCTGCCGCTCTGCATCCTCGTGACTGTGCTCTGTGCGTTCGCGATCTGGAAGCACAAGACGAACATCATCCGCCTGCGCGCCCACGCGGAGAGTAAGATTTATTAGTTTGGAGCTTAGAGCTTGGAGCTTGGAGGTTGGAGCAATTTAGAAAGGTAAGAAAATGTCCGAATACAACTACACGGAAATCGAGAAGAAGTGGCAGAAGTACTGGCTTGAGCACAAGACGTTCAAGACGCCCGACCATGCCGAGGGCAAGCAGAAGTTCTACTGCCTCGACATGTTCCCCTATCCGAGCGGGGCGGGTCTGCACGTTGGGCATCCGGAGGGCTACACGGCCACGGATATTCTTTGCCGCTACAAGCGCATGAAGGGTTTCAACGTGCTGCACCCTATGGGCTGGGACGCCTTCGGCCTTCCCGCCGAGCAGTACGCCGTGGAAACTGGCACGCACCCCGCGATCACCACGAAGAAGAACGTGGACCGTTTCCGCGAGCAGATCCGCTCCCTCGGTTTCTCGTACGACTGGGACCGCGAGGTGAACACCACCGATCCGAAATACTACAAGTGGACGCAGTGGATCTTCGAGCAGCTCTACAAGAAGGGCCTCGCCTACGTTGCGGAGGTGCCGGTGAACTGGTGTCCCGCACTCGGCACGGTGCTCGCGAACGAAGAGGTGATCGACGGTCGCTCTGAGCGCGGCAACCATCCCGTGATCCGCCGTCCGATGCGCCAGTGGATGCTCAAGATCACGGAGTACGCCGAACGTCTGCTGAAGGACCTCGATACGCTTGACTGGCCCGAGGGCATCAAGGAGATGCAGCGCAACTGGATCGGAAAGTCCACGGGGGCGATGGTGGACTTCAAGATAAAATATACCATGGGCGGGGGTACGGGGGTGCCAGAGCCCCCGGTCGTTGTTACCGTTTACACCACTAGGTGCGATACCCTCTTCGGCGCCACGTACATGGTGCTGTCGCCGGAGCATGCGCTCGTGGCGAAGTGGCTCGCCGAGGGCAGGATCGCGAACGCCGACGCCGTGAAGGCATACCAGGCGAAGGCCGCCTCCAAGAGCGACCTCGAGCGTACGGAGCTCAACAAGGAGAAGACCGGCGTGAAGCTCGAGGGCGTGCTCGGCGTCAACCCCGTGAACGGCGAGGCGCTGCCGATCTTCATCTCCGACTACGTGCTCGCTACCTACGGCACGGGCGCGATCATGGCCGTGCCCGCGCACGACGAGCGCGACTTCGACTTCGCCAAGGTCTTCGGGCTGCCGATTTACCAGGTGGTAGCGCCAGCCGGGGAATCCGGAAATTCCGGAAAATCCGGAGATTCCGGAAATTCCGGATTAGACCGCGTGCCCTATACCGGCAGCGCCGCCTTCACGGATATCGCCACGGGCGTGATGGTCAACTCCGGCTTCCTGAATGGGCTCTCCGTCGAGGAGGCGCGCCCTGCGATGATCAAGTGGCTGGAGGAGAAGGGCGTGGGCAAGGCCCAGACGCAGTACAAACTGCGCGACTGGCTCTTCAGCCGCCAGCGCTACTGGGGCGAACCGTTCCCCGTGATCCACTGGGAGGACGGCACGCAGAGCCTCGTGGACGAAAACGACCTGCCGCTCACGCTCCCCGAACTCGACGACTACAAGCCGACCGGCACGGGCGAGCCGCCGCTCGCGAAGGCGACGGACTGGGTGAATGTGGTCGACCCCGCGACGGGCAGGAAGGGGACGCGCGAGACGAACACGATGCCGCAGTGGGCCGGCTCCTGCTGGTACTACCTTCGCTACATCGACCCGCACAACGACAAGGCGTTCGCCGACCCCGCGCTCCTGAAGGAGTGGCTGCCCGTAGATCTCTACGTGGGCGGTGCGGAGCACGCGGTGCTGCACCTCCTCTACGCGCGCTTCTGGCATAAGGTGCTCTTCGATCTTGATCTCGTGCCCACGCCCGAGCCGTTCCAGCGTCTCGTCAATCAGGGCATGATCCTCGGACTTGCCTACAAGACCTCACGCGGCGTGCTGATTCCGATGGACCAGATCACATGGCGCGACGGCAAGCCGTACGGCGCGGAAGAGGGGGCCCAGGAGGAATTGCTCACCGAGTTCCCGGCGAAGATGTCCAAGTCGCTCAAGAACGTGGTCAACCCTGACGACGTGGTGCGCGACTACGGTGCGGACTCCCTGCGTCTCTACGAGATGTTCATGGGGCCGCTGCAGGCCGTGAAGCCGTGGTCCACGAAGGGCGTGGAGGGCGTGTTCCGTTTCCTCAAGCGCGTGAACAAGATGGTCACGGAGCAGCCGATCGCCGACCGCGCGCTCACGAAGGACGAGGCGAAGACGCTCAATGCCACCATCAAGAAGGTGGACGAGGACCTCGCCTCGATGAACTTCAACACGGCGATTTCCGCGATGATGGTGTTCGTGAACGCCTTCGCGGGTGACGGCAAGGACCTGCCGCGAGAGGCGGCGGAGAAGTTCGTGCTGTGCCTCGCGCCGTTCGCGCCGCACCTCGGCGAGGAGCTGTGGCAGTTCCTCGGCCATGCGGACACGCTCGCCTACGAGCCGTTCCCGACGTTCGACCCCGCCGCGCTCGTGGAGAACGAGATCGAGATTCCCGTGCAGGTGCTCGGCAAGCTCCGCGGACGCGTGACGGTGCCTGTGGACGCGAAGCCGCCGGAGATGGAAGCCGCCGCGCGCGCGAACCCGGATGTGGCTAAGTTCCTCGAGGGCAAGCAGGTCGTGAAGGTGATCTGCGTGCCGAAGAAGATGGTCAACTTCGTCGTGCGGTGAGGTTGTGATGAAAAGGATCTCCACCATCCTGGGCAGGAGCGCACTTGCGGGAATCGTTCTCGCGGCGGCGTTCTGCGCTGGCGTGGCGCTCATCCTTTTCGGCGCGCTCTGGTGGATACAGCAGACGGACGACGGTGCCGTAGATGGCGAACTCGTCGAGAAGTTCGTAGGCGGCGTGGAGAACGCGACGACCGCGAAGGTCGTGCGCGTGGAGATTACGGGCGAGATTGGTCCGCCCGCGCCGTCTCCCGTGGGCGACCTTCTCGGTGGCGCGCTGGGTTCGGGCGACGCGGGGGAGTTGGACACCTTCAACGCCGTGCGCGGGCGCATCCAGCTCGCGACGGAAGACAAGGATGTGAAGGGGCTCTACCTCGTCATCGACACCCCTGGTGGTGACTTGACCGACAGTGACATCCTCTGGCACGACATCCAACTCTTCCGAGAGGCGCAGGCAGGTCGGTTCGTGTTGGTACACGCCCTTGCGCAGTGCTGCAGCGGTGGCTACTACGTGGCGTCGGCGGCTGATTTCATCATGGTGGTGCCCACAGGCGAAGTGGGGTCGATCGGCATCATCTCAGATTATGGCTACAACGTCTCTGACCTCGCCCGTCGCTTCGGCGTGACGAACGTGGTGGTGGCGACTGGCGATAACAAGGATACGCTCAATCCCCTCAAGCCCGTGGACCCGCGTCAGCTTGCGATTGAGCAGGGCCTCATCGACAGCCAATTCAAGCGCTTCGTGCAGGTTGTCGCGGAGGGGCGGAAGATGGATGAGGAAAAAGTGCGCGCACTTGCGGACGGGCGCGCGTATGCCGCTCAAGATGCAAAGGAGAAAGGGCTTGTCGATGCCGTGGGCTATGAGGAAGACGTGCTAGACAAGCTCACCGAGATGGCCGGAGGGGAAGTGTGCGTGGTGTCGTATGAGGCGTCGTCCGCGAGCAGGACGGGCTTTATGAAGAGACTGTTAGGAGGAAAGCAAGCAGTTCAGCGTGCGTACAGGCATCGTCGTCGCGGGTTGCCCGTTCCGCGCCTGCGTCTCGTCCGGTGATCCGCCGCAGTCAATCGATCAGGAGATTTGAACGAATGAAAACGACACGGAGAGATTTTTTGTTCGGGGGCGCGGCTGTGGTCGCGGCAAGCGCAAAGTTCCCATCGGTCGCGACAAGCGTGACCGCTCCCGCAGACGCACGGCCAGCATCCGTTCCCGTGCGGAGGAGCGAGGAACGGCAGAGCGCGCTTATCACAAAATGGGATGAAGCGACGGAAGCGGTTTCTCCGGAGGAATATTGCGCGTACCTGCGCGACGGCGACACGCGGGGCTTCAAGGCGTTGATGGCAAATGCGATCGCGTTCGAGAAAGTGATGCGCGAGGTGAAGGCGACAGTCGTGACGGGCGACGTGCCGGCGATCTGGAGCGTGTACAACATGGGCTACATCGTCAAGACGCGCGAATCCCTCTTCTCCATCGACCTCAACCACAGGCGCGGGACGGAGTTCGCGCCGCTACTTGACTTCGCGCTCGTCACGCACAACCACGGAGACCACTGGCGGAAGGATTTCTACAACGCGATGACGGAGCGCGGGAAGGTCGTCGTCTCCAACTTCCTCGACAATCCGCGCTTCAACGAAATGAAGGGCGACAGCGTGAAGGGCGTTGGAACCTACAAAATCAAGGACGTCGAGATCCGGACATCCCTCATCGACCACAATGACGAACCGTGGGGAATCGACTTCACGATGGCGTTTGAGATCAGGATCGGGAACTGGCTGCTCTACCACACTGGCGACAGCGGACGCGGCACCGAGCCGAAGCTCGTCACGCCCTGGGGGCGTCCCGACCTGTGGTTGTTCTTCCCCGGATGCGGGATCGACACGGCGCGGGCCGTGGAGAAAGTCAACCCCAAGCGCATAGTGTTCGGCCATCTGTGGGAACTTGGGCACAGGCAGAGGCACCATGGGCGACTCGACGAGCCGCTGATCCGCCGCGCCCTCGCCGCCGCGTGCCCCATCGTACCCGATACGTCCCTGGCCTTCTGGGGCGACAGGATCGTGTGAGGAGGGCGATAATTGCGCATGTAACTTTTCTCAATTTACCCCCTTGCGCAGTCCCTTCATTTCTAGTATACTATTCGGGCTTGTCAAAATTAGGTGCCATTATAGCTCAGTTGGTAGAGCACTTCCTTGGTAAGGAAGAGGTCGGCAGTTCGATTCTGCTTGATGGCTCCATTTGCGACGGGCAAGGAAACACAACTCACAGGAACCCATAAAATGGCAAAAGAAACATTCGATCGCGGCGGCAAGCCGCACGTGAACGTCGGCACCATCGGCCACGTCGACCACGGTAAGACCACTCTTACGGCCGCGATTACGCACGTCCAGGCTCTCAAGGGCCTGTGCGAGGAAATCAAGTACGACCAGGTTGCGAAGGCTTCCGAATCCGCCGGTCGTCGTGACGCCACGAAGATCCTCACGATCGCCTCGTCCCACGTCGAGTACGCCACGGCGAACCGCCACTACGCTCACGTTGACTGCCCTGGTCACGCTGACTACGTTAAGAACATGATCACGGGCGCGGCGCAGATGGATGGCGCCATCCTCGTGGTGTCCGCCGTTGACGGCGCGATGCCGCAGACGCGCGAGCACGTGCTGCTCGCCCGCCAGGTGGGCGTGCCGAAGATCGTCGTGTTCCTCAACAAGTGCGATCTCGTTGAAGATGCGGAGATGCTCGACCTCGTCGAGATGGAAGTCCGCGAGCTCCTTTCCAAGTATGAGTATGATGGCGACAACGCCCCGGTGATCCGCGGCGCCGCCTATCCGGCCACGCAGGCCGCGTCGGCTGACGATCCTGCCTGCAAGTGCATCGACGAGCTGATGGACGCGCTGGACAGCTACATTCCTGAGCCTGTCCGCGAGCTCGACAAGCCGTTCCTGATGCCTATCGAGGACATCTTCTCGATCGAAGGCCGCGGCACGGT
>CACZAK010000062.1 GCA_902779075.1 uncultured bacterium
CGAGACCGAGGCGAGCGAATTCAAGTCGATCTACAAGCTCGACGTCGTCTCGATCCCGACAAACAAGCCGGTGAACCGCATCGACGGCAACGACCAGATCTACCGCACCCAGCGCGAAAAGTTCAAGGCGATCATCGCCGACGTCGCGGAGCGCCATGCGAAGGGCCAGCCGATCCTTCTTGGCACCGTAACGGTCGACACTTCCGAGATCCTTTCGCGCATGCTCAAGCTCGCGCACATCCCGCACGAGGTCTTGAACGCAAAGAACCACGCGCGCGAAGCCGAAATCGTTGCGCTTGCGGGCCAGCGTGGCGCCGTTACGATCGCGACGAACATGGCGGGCCGCGGCACCGACATCAAGCTTGGGCCTGGCGTTCCCGAGGTCGGCGGCCTTCACGTCATCGGATCCGAGCGCCACGAGTCGCGGCGCATCGACCGCCAGCTCAGGGGTCGTTGCTCGCGCCAGGGCGACCCAGGCTCATCCCAGTTCTTCATCTCGCTTGAAGACCAGCTTATGCGCCTTTTTGGCTCGCAGAGGATTTCGGGCATTATGCTGAGGCTTGGCCTTAAGGAAGGCGAGGTGATGGAGCACCGCTGGCTCAACAAGTCCGTCGAGACGGCCCAGCGCCGCGTCGAGCAGCAGCACTTCGCAATCCGCAAGCGCACGCTTGAGTACGACGACGTGATGAACAAGCAGCGCACGATCGTCTATGAGCTTCGCGGCAAGGTCCTTATGGGAGATCCCGCTTCGGTCCACGGTCTTGTCCTCGATGTCGCGAACGATCTCGTCCAGTCGCAGGCCGAGCGCTATCTTTTCAGCCCGAAGGACGGCTCTCTTGAAGACTTCATGAGCTGGCTTGGCGTCACGTTCCCCGTGTCGGTGTCCGAAGATGAGCTCCGCCCGCTTATGGGCACGCCGGGTCTTGCCGGCGATCTCGTCTACAAACGCGTTGAGGAGGCGTACGAAGCGAAGTGCGCGGGCGAAGACCAGGAGACGCTTCCGTTCATGGAGCGCGGCGTCTTCCTTCAGGTAATCGACCGCGAATGGCAGGACTACCTCAGGGCGATGGACGATCTACGCCAGGGCGTTAACCTGCGCGCGTACGGACAGCGCGACCCGCTCGTCGAGTACAAGAAAGAGGCCTTTTCGATGTTCGAGTCGCTTATCGCCACGATCAAGGCGAAGGTCGTCTCGGCCGAGTTCAGGAGCGCCACTGCGGCTCGCATGCAGCGTATGCTCGCGGCTGCTGGTGCCGCTCGCATTCGCACAAACGCCGACGAGATCACCGTCACCGAAAGCGAGAAGTCTTTGGGCGGCGAGTCTGAGCCCGCCAAGTCTTCATCGCCCAAGACGATAGGCGACGTCTTCGCCTCGATGATGTCGCGTCCGCAGGTCGCGGTTCCGCAAGGACCGGCTGCCGCCGCGCCGTCGCGTGTCCAGCCAGTTGTAGGTCGCAACGACCCGTGCCCTTGCGGTTCGGGCAAGAAATTCAAGAAATGCTGCGGGAGGAACATGGTATGACGACTGCGATAATAGTGGCCGCCGGAAAGTCCGAGCGGATGGGAACGGGAACCGACAAGGCTTTCCTGAGCCTCGGCAACAAGCCGGTTCTCGCATGGTCGCTCATCGCGTTCGAGCGGTGTCCCGACATTGACAGGATTGTGCTTGTCGTCCGCAAGGAACAGCAGGTCGCTGCCAAGGCAGTGGCACGGATGTTCGGCATCGCCAAGCTGATTGCGATTGTCCCCGGCGGCAACAAGCGCCAGGAGTCGGTCCAGGCCGGTCTTGCCGCCTGCGACGTGGACACCCGCTTCGTCGTCGTCCATGACGGCGCGCGCCCCTGCGTCACGCCCGACGTCATATCCGAGGTCGTGAAGCTCGCGAAGCGCGTCGGCGCCGCGACCGTGGGCCGCCGCATGACCGACACCGTGAAGCGCGTCGAGAAGGGAACGGCTATTTCCGGAACCGAGGACAGGGAGAAGCTTTGGGCCGTGCAGACGCCGCAGGCGTTCAACTTCAGGACGCTCGCGAACGCGTACAAGAATCTCGGCAAGAACGACGTCACCGACGACTGCCAGGCGGTCGAGCTCGCCGGCGAGACGGTCCGCATATACGAAAACAGGGCTCCCAACTTCAAGATAACGACTGTAGAAGACCTTCAGATCGCAAGCGCATTGCTCGCAAAGTAATGTCAAGAATCATAGCCATACTCGGCGACATACACGCCAATCTCGACGCGCTGAACGTCGTTCTCGACGACTGCCGCGCTCAGGGCGTTACAGACTTCCTGTGCACTGGCGACGTCGTCGGCTACAATGCCTGCCCTCATGAGTGCATGGAGATAGTCCGTGCGCTCGGCTGCCCAGTTGTCGTCGGGAACCATGACTACTATGTTTCGTCGACCCAGAACCTCGACGACTTCAACCCCGCTGCTGCGGCGGTCGTCGAGTGGACTCGCGAACAGCTGTCGGACGACGAGATAAGCTGGCTCAAGAACCTGCCGTTTACGCACACGCAGATGGGCATTACGCTTGTCCACTCCACGATGGACAGGCCCGAGAACTTCGGGTACGTATTCGACAACCTCCAGGCCGAGGCAAACTTCCTCAGGCAGCTTACGCCGCTGTGCTTCCACGGCCACACGCACTGTCCGATGATCTACGAGAAGTCGATGAACGGCGTATTCCGCATCGACGCGCAGGACTTCACGCTGCCCATGGGGCGCAAGTACTTCGTGAATGTCGGTTCCGTCGGCCAGCCGCGCGACGGCGACCCTCGCGCCTCGTATGTCATCTACGACCCCAAGGCGCGCAAGATCAGCTACCGCCGCCTCGAATACGACATCGAGACTGCCCAGGGGCGCATACGCCGCGCTGGGCTTCCCGAGCGCCTTGCCACGCGCCTTGCCATAGGCCAGTGACCGCGCCCGAAAACAGCCCGCGCTCCAACCGTCCCCGCCAAGTCCCAACCGCCATTCATCCATCCCCCAACCATCTCTTCAACCATCCAACAACCACTCCAACTATAACCCAACCACGACTCAACCATCCTTCGTGTCGAATCAATGAACGATTTCGACACAACCATCCCACATCCACGATCCTTGAATCGACAACACTGAGCTGCACGGCCTCGGCTCGTCCGTCAACTGCCTCGGCCGTCGCGTCACTTCCTGCACCACCCGCGCCGCGAAGGAGATCGCCAAGCTGCGGGCAATGGTGCCATGAGCGCTGCCGGCGGCGAGAAATGCGAACCCCTTGCAAAATGGGTCTTTCGCGGGGTCTGTCCCTGCCCAGTTCGCTTGTTGCCGATCATTCCTTGCTTTGGATCGCATTATAGGTACACCATTATCTACACGCTGATGCCGATGCTGCCCTGAGGACCGCGGGCAACCGGGTGTCGGGTGTGACCACTCGGCGGAATCGCGAGTCAGGCGCCGGCTTGGCGGATGGTGTGGCCGAAGTGGCGCTTGTAGATGCGGTAGAGCTGGTTCGCGGATGTGAAGTGCATCGCATTGACGATGTCGTTGACGGTTTCGCCGGCCTTGAGCCGCCGCTTGGCTTCTTCCATCTTCGCGTCTTCGATTGCACGGCGGATGGTCTTTCCGCAGATTTGCGAGAAGCGGAGTTCCGCGAGCTGGCGTGAGCAGCCGAGATGTCTTGCAACATCTGCCGGAGCGATTTTGACTGCTCGGTTCGCGGCGATGAACTCCTGCGCCATGTTGACGAGCCGTGTCGCCGATACTGACCGTGCCGTCGACTCTCCGGCGAAGACGTCTTTCGCCGGGATCAGAATCTCGTGCGGACGTCCGTGCCATTTCTGGTGGCGGAACAGGAAGTCCAGCTCCCGGACTGCCTGCCGTCCCATCATGTTCATGTTTAGGACTACGCTTGAAAGGCTCATTCCGCATGTCTCGTGCTGTGCCGCATCGTTGTCCACTCCGACGACGGCAACCTGCGTGGGGACGGGAATGCCTTCTGCTCTGCAGGCGTTTACAACGTCCGCCGCGCGCATGTCGGAGACGGCCATCACGGCAGCCGGCTTCGGGAGCTTGCGCACCCATTCCCTCAGACTCGTCTGGAAGTCGCTGAAGTCGTTACCTTCGGGGAATTCCTCCGTCTTGATTCCCTTGCGCTTCATCTCTGCGCGGAAGGCCATCATTCGCTCGGTGGAGTAGAACTGCGGCTTCAGCTCGTGAACATACCCCGCAGACTTGTAGCCGCCTCTGTCGAGAAGGTGCTTTGCCGCGCGTCGGCCTATGTTGGCGTTGTCGGTCCATACCGAAGATACGGATTCGCTGCGCGCTGCGAGCCTCTTGTCGGTGATGTTGACGAGAACGGTTGGAGCCTTTGCGACGGCGAGGCGCTTCATCACGGCGTCGGTGCCGGGCATGGTGAGGATGTAGCCGTCGAACGGCTCTCCGTCCTCGTTCGCAAGTTCGCGTTCGGAAAAGAGCCGCCCTGGGCCAGCCATGTCGAGATGCCAGTTCTTTCTGTTCGACATCTCCTCGAGCATGCCCATGAATATCTCTCGCCCCGCGAAATCCCTGAGCATGCAGACTGCGAGGACGTTGTAGTGGTCTTTCCTCTTCATGCGCCGCAAATTCTACCACGCCGCGCCGCAGGGTGTCAACCACCAGGGCGGTACCGACTCTCTCTGCTTCCCCTCCCGCCGCTTTCGGGGGTGTTAGTGGAAATGGAATATTGAAAAGTAGGAAGGGGCACTTGCGCACTATCACAAATATTTGATACAATACCAACATCAAGCCGCAAGACTCGGTCTACGCGGTGCAGAGCCTTGGCCGAAAGGTCAAGGCTCTTGCAGTCTTGATGATACCAATTGCCCGATACCATTCCATACGGCAAGCGCGGCGACCGGTTTATCCATTGTCCAGATGCATGGCGTTAAATTCCGCGCGCATTTGGATGTAATGACTCTCTGACTTCCCTCCCGCCGCTTTCGGGGGTGTTAGTGGAAATGGAATATTGCGATTAATGAAAACGGAATAGTCTCCATTGCCTTTCCGCCGCTGGGTGTGGTATAATCGACGTATCAAAGACCTCCAATGGGGCAAAACCGAAAGGTACGCAAGTAATGACGAACACGGCTCTACAAGGAAAGGCGGCTGGAGTCGTTCCGCAGAGAGGGACTCTGTTCTCGCTCGTACACGCATGTGTGACGGGGTTGATAGCCGTCCTTGCGCTGTCCGTGCGAGCGGCGCTGGTGCCGACGTCGCCCGTCAGCGGCGCAATCGTTGAAATGCTGCCGGAGACGCAGAAGGCCGTCTTCGCGGGGGCGACGCAGGGCGAGCGGGCTACAATCGTCGCAGGACTGAAAGACGGCCAATGGCGCGAGGCGGCTCCGCTCGTTCTTGAATGGCTTGCCACGGACGGCGAATCATGGCCGTGGAAAATCCGCATTGCCAAGGACGAAGCCCTCGCCGACGGCGTTGACGTGTGGGTGTCGGAGGAGGATGCGGAACAGGTCGCCAGCGAGGACGGTAGCAAGTTCCGTCATGTCGTGGCGCGCGCAAACCTGGAATCCGGACGGACCTACTGGTGGAAGGTGTGGGGCAACGTGAAGTGCAGCGAGTGGTCGTGCGGTTCCACGATGCGCGAAGGCGGCTGCGCATGCGGCAAGTCGCCGAAGGCGAGCGAGTCGGCCGTGTCATCGTTCACGACTGCGGCGGATGCGCCGCGCTGGATTGCGCTTGAGGGAAGGACTAAAAACGTGAGGGACCTTGGTGGATGGCGTACTGTGGACGGTCATCGCGTCCGGCAGGGGATGGCGTTTCGCGGCCAGGGGCTTAACGACAACAGTCCGAATGGCGATACGATTGGACGCAATCGACTGACCGTTGAAGACGTGAAGTACATGACGAAGACGCTGGGGATAAAGACCGACCTCGACCTGCGCTGGCCGATGGAGTTGGCCGGAATGTCGGTGTCGCCACTGGGCGATTGCGTAAGGTTCGTAAACAACGACAGAACCGCAAATTACGCCGATATCTTCAAGGAAAATGGTAAGAAGGCAATGGCGGCAAATTTCCGGGTGTTTTGCAACGAGTCGAACTACCCTGTCTACTTCCACTGCAGCGCCGGCGCAGACCGCACCGGCTCGCTTGCATACGTCTTGAACGGAATTCTCGGAGTCTCCAAAGAAGACCTTGAGCGTGACTGGGAATCGACATTCTATCCAGAAGTGCGTGGGGGCATGCCGGACGATCCGCTTTCCTGGTGCTCTACGTTGCGGCTGGACGAGGGTTTTGCAAAGTATGCAAGAGGTGGTGATACCTTGAAAGAAAGGATAGAGGCATACCTTGCCGACTGTGGCGTAACTCCAGACGAAATCTCCCGCTTCCGCAAAATCATGCTTGACGGGCATGGAAGAGCCTCGCTGAAGGAGCATGCAAAATGAAAATTCTTTGTATAGGCAGGCTGAATGGGCGGTTTGTGGCACAATATCCACAAATCAAGGTTATGGTAATGAAGTTCGCTTCGCTCTGCAATGCGTTTGTCGTTGTGTGTTGCTTTAGTATGATATGCCCGGCGGATGCGGCGGTCGAGTCGTTTGGCGTTGACATGTACGTGAAGTCGCCAGGGCCTGGTCATCATATCTTTCGCGGCACGCGCACCGTGTCGACATACTATCCCGAGGCGGGATGGAGCGTCGGCGAGATGAGGAGCGGTCGATTATGCTTCAACATCGCCGACGGTTCGAACCACTCGTGGGTCGCGCAGCAAATTGTCGACACGTCGTGGCGCGAGAGGGAGTGGAACCATGTCGCGGCCTCGTTTTCGGACGGTAAGCTTTCCATGTGGATCAACGGCGAGAAGGTGCCGGGCTCAGGAATCCATTTATATGAGGATCGCGGCCGACACCGTACGAACGTTTGCTGCGTTACGTCGATTGCTTCGCCGCGAGCGGTTGTCACCAATGGCTGCGACGCAATGACAGGAGGGCGATTCTTGGGTCAGGTCGAAGACTATCGCTATTATACCCATGCGCTCGACGACGCGGAGGTGTCGGCGCGCGCGGCGAAAGTCGCCGAGATGCGCGCGTCCGATCCCGACACGCCAAAGATGGTGCCTGACGAACTTGGCATTGATGTGGAGCCGCCATGCGCGTTGCCGAATACGCCGCTGACCATCCAGCCCGTGCCGCAGAAGGCGGAGCTGTCGGACGAGAACATCCCGCTGGAAGGGCCTTTTGCAATCGTTCTTCCCGATGAAAATGGCCTTGTGAATGTGGCAGGGGAGATATTGCAGAACTCGCTGGCACGAGGTTGCGGCGTAACGGCTACGGTTGTCACGGTTGGCACAGACCTTCCAGCGGAAGGCACTCACTTTACGTTCATCCGTGACGCTAAGCTCGGTCGCGAGGAGTACCGCATTGAGGGTGCCCCTGCGAACGGCGGCTACAAAGTCAACATCTATGGCACAGACCGTGGTTATGCTTATGCGGCAGACACGTTGCGGCAGCTAATCCGCATTCGCTCCATCGAGAACGGCAGGCGGCTGTCGCTGCCGATGCGCATGCGGATTGAGGACGCTCCTCTTATGCCGCACCGCGTGGCATTGAGCCATTGGCAGGCTACACGCGATGAGGCGCTCGATTTTGCTCGGGCACGTCTGAACGACATGTGGGTCAATTCCATCAAGCCAGGACTGACGGCGGAAAAACTGCGCCAGTGCTGCGCGATGGCCGATGCATGCGGCGTCGATGTCATCAGCGGCTTCGGCTATCGGGTGACGAAACCATGGACGTTTTCAGATCCGGCGTCTATGGACGAATACAAGGCGCATATCGATATGCTTGTCGAGTGCGGCGTGAAGGGCTTCTTCTTCATGTTCGACGATCTTTCGGGTCCGTCGGCCTCTGCGTGGAGCGAGAATCCGGATATGCGCAAGCGCTTCCGCAGCCAAGGTGCGTTCCAGAATGCGCTCGTCCACCAGGGGATTGACTGGATATTCGCACACACCAACTTTTCGCCGAGTGTCATGATTGCCTGTCCGTCCTGCTACTCGCGCAACTGGGGCGAGAGAGGCAAGGCGTACTATCCTGACTTTACAAAGGGCTTCTACGAGCGAAAGGTTCTGACTGCGCATTGCGTGTTTGGGACTGATGATGTGGCTCGGCTCATGGCGGACGGCTCTGAGACGTACTGCTACTACCTTAACGGACTTTGGGCGCAGAGCCGGTTCTTCACTTGGTACACAGGGCCGGTTTCGTTTCGTTGGAGCTGGTACACGTGGCATGTGGACTTGAACGGCAAGGGGCCGGTCGTCAATCCCGAGGCGATGGCCTCAATCCGCTCTCTCCACCAGCGCTCCAAAGTGTTTTGGGCGGCGGCGTCGGGAGGCGTCGCGAACCTGCAGGCGGGAATCATCTCTTGGAATCCGCCGGCTTACGAACCCGACCTCTGCGATCGTGCGACGGCACAGGCATATTACGGCACAGGCGCGTACGAGCAGCTCCGGGTCTTTGAGCGAGCACTTATGCCAATCATCGGATATTTGGGGGCCTATCGTACGCCGTTCAGCATGGAATGGGATTTACAGGTCATTCCGCGACATGTTGGCTTGTCGAACAAGGAACTTGCCGGATATTGGCGCAATTACGATGCGGCCGATGCGGCCTTCACGGCATTGGAACGCGCCTTCAAAGCGCAAGCTACCCCGTTTGATCGCCCCGATCTTGGCGATGACCGGAATGCAGTCTTGACCGAGATGCGCAAAACGCTCGACATCGTTCGCAAGCGTCTGCCCTCGCCGATTGAAGGAATTTCGAAAGGAGAAAAACAGCAATGACCATCAAGAAACTGTGCGCGGTACTGTCCGCGTTGTGTATTGCCGAGGCCGCATTCGCGGCGCAGACCTTGCGCGTTGTTTCGCGTGGAGAGGACAAGACGGGTGTCTGGGCGGACGCCTACACGAGCATTGCCGACGCCATTGCGGCGGCGAACACCGGCACGGAGGAGTCGCACGACACGATTCTCGTCGCGTCGGGAACCTACAACATAGACGACACCATCATAGTGCCAGTGGACACCAGGGTGTGGCTGGCCATCCGGAGTGCGAACCTGGAAACTGGCGAGGAAGACCGTGACGGTACGATTTTAGACGGCGGCGGGAGCGCCTCGATTATGAAGGTGCAGAGCGCCGCTGTAAGGGTGTCCGGCTTCACATTCCAAAACGGCAGCAAGGCGTCTGAAACATACGCCAGTAGCGCAGGTGCTGCGGCGATCGAGATAACCAGGCACAAAGTTGTCGTGAACAACTGCGTGTTCCGCGGCAACAGGTCTGTCAACGTCGCCGGCACATGTGTCAATTGTACTAAAGGCACAGGAAATCTAACGGTTTCCGAATGTATATTCACGAACAATACGCAGGAAATCAGCGTCTCTGGAGAAAACTATGCAGCGAAAGGCGTTGCCATCTACTCAACCGTCAATACCGTGACGGTTAAAGATTGCCTGTTTGACGGTAACAGCGCCACAGCCGAAAGTGCGAACGGACTGCTCATGTCGGGAGGCAGCACAGGATGGGCTTTC
Organism: uncultured bacterium; assembly: GCA_902779075.1. Next base: position 9,555 of record CACZAK010000062.1, read on the forward strand.
GACAACTGTACATTCCTTACAAATACGTTCACGCGGTCAGGAACGTCGTCGGCAAGGACTTCCGTTGGCGGGAGCGTCTATATTAACGGATCGACTATGAGGAACTGCCGGTTTTCGTGCAATGCTTACAAAGCGACCGGAAGCGATTACATCTACGGGTCTGTGTTGAGTATCGTTGGGTCCTGTACGCTTTCCAACTGCACGTTTACGTCTATCGTTGATTCCAACAACAGTGAGAGTATGTTTGGCACGATATACGTGAACGGCAACGACGTGAGTTTTCTTGACTGCGCATTTACGGACAACACCGTCGGCAAATACTTCGTATATGTGCAAGCAAAGACAAACACGCTTTTCCGCAACTGCCTTTTTGCAGACAATGTGAGAGGCACGACGGGACATCGGTTGATACGTCAGAACAACTGTCCCGCAGGGACCGGGTTGCTACTGGAGAACTGTACGTTTGCCAACAATACCGACACGATTGGCGATACGAAGGTCCACCTTATTGGTTCCGGCGGCACAAGTAGCTGCACGAATATTTATGTCAACACAGTATTTACTGGCTATCTGCATCCGCATCCGAGCAGCATGAGTACCATAGCCCGGAACTGCTGCTTTGGGTCCCTCTTTGACAACACCTTCCTTGAAAAGACAGATTGCTTTATGGTTTCCGACGTGCCGGGCGGCGACTTGAAGTTCATCGGCGCTGCAGAGGGGAACTATCAGTTGCAGCAGAAATCACCGCTTCGCGAAAAAGGGATTGTTCTTCCTTGGATGTCAGTGACGGCGACTGACCTCGCCGGCAATCTGCGAGTCGTATCAACAGAGGGCGAACCGCTCGCGGTTGATCCGTCTGCGCTGCCTGACATCGGATGCTATGAATGCGTCCTGAAACCGGGTGGCCTTATTATAATATTCCGGTGACAGGTAGGCCGGAGCACAGCAGAATGGCTACAACAATGGCGAAGATGATTTTTTCTGGGGGCGTTGCCTGTTGCATTGCCGCTCTGCTCTCTCCGCTGTCGGCATTCGCATGGGGATCGGGTCACGATACGGTAGCCAGGTGCATCCTTGAGAAGATGCCGTCCGAATGGCGTGCGCGCTTCAAGAGCGAATGGATGAAGCCATATCTTGAAGCGTCGCATTTGCCGGATCATGGCCGTGCGTCGCTCTTGAGGGCCGATGACATTGAATGGCTCACCGCCAACTGCGGATTCAAGGGCGACACCTTCGCGCTCCACAAGCCGCAATGTTTCATAGGCGAGGAGGCTCGTCTCGTCCATGCTATACGCACCGGCGACGACTATGCCGTCTTCATGCACCTTGCGACGCTTTCCCACGTGATCGCCGACCCCGTGGCATGCAACCACGACCCGATCATCCACGTATTGACGTACATCTGGAGCCCCAGCGCCCTCGACGTCCTTCCGAAGACCGGGCGTCCCATGCCCGTTGACTTCGCCTTTGCGGAGCGCGACGCCGACACAAAGTCCGTCCTGGCGCGACGTCTTGCGGCGCTTGAGATTCCGACCGTCCCCAAGGACGTAACCGCCGAGTCTCTGTCTGCGGAAATGCTCTCATGGGAATATCGCGCGCTGGACAAGTGCAGCGGTACGACCCAGCGGATAATTGAGAACGGCGCCAAGTGGATGGCGACAGGGGACTTGTCCGCGAAGTGCGGCGCGGCGGACGCCCTGTGCGACCTGGGGCTGTGGAGCGTCGCCCGAACGCTCTACTTGTTTGACGCGGCGCATCGCCTTGCCGCCGCTGGCGAGATGGAAGTGACGCCGGAGCTGATCGCGAAATGGTGCAAGGCCGCCACGACCAACGAGATGGCAGTGAGGACTCGTTCAATGGAAAACGACTCCTTCGCAAGGCCGTATTTCCCCGAAAAGGGGAAGCCCATGCGCTTTGCTGTCTTCTACGATCCTACGGCGCACATGGACAAAAGCGTATTCTGCGCGTTCGCGACGCCGCTTGCCTGTCAGGTCGTCGGAAGTCTGAAGAAGATTCGCCCGGATCTTAACGCGGGACTGTTCGACGCAAGAGTGTTTGCGCGTGAAGGACTCGACCCATCTGTTGTTCAATACGTCATGGTATTCAAGCATGTCATACCGTGGCGAAACTTTGATGTGAAGGGATTTAATGCGAGACTCGCGGAATACAAAAAGGCCGGAGGCACGGTGATATGGGTTGAGGGGTGTCCGCCTGATTTCGTTATCGGGGCGGAGGTGCGGCGCGCCATGTCGGACGAAGGGCTTCGCGACGGCTATTGCAAGCCCGCGTTCCCCGTGCCGCTCGACGAGTTGATGTCCTGTTCGCTCGCTTGGGTTGGGAAGGGGGGTGAAAAGTCGTGGCCCTACCGTCGCAAGCCCACAGGCAAGGCTGGCTGGACCTGGCACGGCAGCCCTTGGCGTTTCGATCCAGCGAAGCTGCCCAAAGAGGCAAAACCCATTTTGGAGTTGCGCACCCCAGACCGCACATTTGTCACAGGCGTTGCCGTCCCCGGCGCAGTTTATCTTCCGTACAATGCGCTCTTCCCGTACTGCCTGACCGACGAGAAACCTTCTTTGTCGCCATTCGCCCTCTCGCTCGACTCCGCTGGAGAAGAAGTCCTCGGCAATGTGCTAAAGAAATAAAGTTCAAGACTCGTGTAGCGGCCTTAAAAACGGAAGGGACCATAAGATGGCAAAAGCAAATCGGATAGTGTCAGGCATCATGCTCGCGCTTTGCACACTTGTTGCTATTGTAGTCAATGGTGCTCCGAAGCGTGGCGGAAACGCCAACAACGGCGATGCTGGACTGCGCGATGAGTGGATTCGTGAAGTCAAGAAATTGCAGTCAGAGCCAGTTGCCGACGGATTTGTGGAGTGGACAGGTCTTGAGAGCGTCAAGGGGAAAGGATATCTTAAATGCCTTACGCCCAGCGATTTGCGCGGAAGGTATGTTGTAATCGTCGAGATCGACGATGCCAAGGCCGTGGAGCAGATCAGGGAGACGCTTTCGGTCAGACGCCTTGAATTTATAATTGGCCCCGGTTTTGACTGGAACTTCACGACAATCAATCGTGATGTTATGGTCGTCTACAATCTGCACGGTTTGAGCGAAGCTGATCTGGCGGAGAAAGTCGTCAAGGATGAAATCCTGAAGCAACTCGTCGGTTTTAACTACTTCGGCAATGTGACTTTTGATGGTGCGCCAGATCCGGCAAAGGAATTCCCCTATGTCTATGTGATGGGGCCGGAAGGCAAGGAGCCGCTTTACAAGGGCAAGATGGACAAGTCCAAGACAGCCAAAGACATTCGCGACGCAATTGAAAAAGACAAGGCGGCGCTCCCTGCGTGGCGTCCATGGTATGGGTTCCTGGACAAAGTCAAATACACCAAGGGTTTTGATGCGGCGGTCAATGGCGGAAAGTCGCTTGATCAGGTGGCCTTTTTGCTAAAGAAGGGGATTCAGTCAAAAAATCAGGAAATGGCGGCCGAGTCGCAACGTCTTTATGATGCACTAGGACGGAGCAAGGGTGATTTGATCTATCGGATCAAGAACGAGCGATTGGACGCTCCTTTTGCGGCAATGTACGATATCGAAGAGGTAACGAGAAGGTTTCCCTCAATGAAGGAAAAACTCGCTTCAGACAGCGAAAAGATTACGAGGGCGCATCCCAACGCCAAATCAGTCTATAAACACTATGCCCTTTATCGCAAATGTGCAGACCCGGCATTTCATCCGAAAAGCAAGGCCGAGGCGAAAAAACTGGCTACTGAACTTTCCAAGTCCAAGTCCATTTTGGCGAAACTTACGGATGACAATGACATTGCAATCCAAAATCTGGCATTGACTATGCCGCAGCACATTGACGACCTGATTGCTGAATTGCCGGGAAAGGTGATGCAGAAGTAAAGGTTGTTGGACATCAAACAAGGAAATAGAAGGGAAATGACAAGATGAGAACGCTGTGCGTAATAATTCTTGCGGCGGAGGTTGCGTTTGCCGCGTTTGGCAACGACGAAAAGTGCCCCATCTCGGAGAATGTGCGCGGACACGAGAATATCGAGTGGTCTATCTCGTATGCCTACGGGCTGACGGACGCGACAAAGGACCTGCCGCGTGTGCTGCTTGTCGGCGATTCGATCTGCAATGGTTATCAGAATGATGTTCGAGACCTGCTCAAGGGGAAGGTGAATGTTACATATTGGGTGTCGAGCTACTGCGTGACGAGTCCGGCGTATCTACCGCTTCTTTCGGTCTATCTCGACGAGGCGAAGTACGACGTCATCCATTTTAACAACGGACTGCACTCGCTCTCGCAGACGACGATTGACGCATACTCGAAGGGGTATAGAGCGGCATTGGAGCTGATTCGCCGGAAACAGCCGCAGGCGAAAATAGTCTGGTGCAGCTGCACTCCCCTCTACGACATACATTACACTGGCGATAGAGCGAGGTATATGAAAAAGGTGCCGGAACTGAACGCTGCGGCGGCAAAGGTCGTCGCGGAGTTTGGCGTTGACGGAACGGACGATCTCTTTGCGCTTTGCAATCCGCTCGACCGCAAGGAGAACTGGAGGGATGGATGCCATTTCCACCCGTCTGCCATCGCAAAACAGGCCGAACAGGTCGCCGCGTCCGTCCTCTCGGCGCTTAATTCGACGCACAGCGAGGCCTTCAAAGCGGTACAGCCGTTTTCACCGGTCGAGTACAAGAAGACAGGTGAAACGTCGTTTGAAATCGGTGTGTGGGGGCGGACGTACCGCTACGAGAACTCAGTTTTTCCGGTGTCGGTGAAGACGGCAGGGCGCGAGATATTCGCCGCGCCGATGTCGCTTCACGCAAAATTCGGCGATGTTGAGGGCGAATTCCGCGATTGGCAGTACACGCTTTTCAGCGAGGGTCCCGATGAAACGGTCGTTGTCGCGGCAGCGCACTGCTCCAATGTGATGGTGAACGCTTCCATGACCTTCGAGCGGGACGGGCTCGTGCGCACGGAGCTGAAGGTCGTACCTTACGGCTACTATTCGCTGCACCATATCCGCGACTATGCGCCGGACCTGAGCGCACTGTGGTTCGACATCGACCTCAAGCCCGAGTCCTCTACGCTTTTCCACTACTGGCCGTATTCGGAAAACAGCTGCGTCGTGACGGCGGACGTAAACTCCGGCGAGACGAAGACGCGCGAGCATCCGTTCCGCGCCTACACATGGTGCGGATGGGAGGACGGCGGCTTCAGCGTGACATGCGAAAGCGCAGAAGGTTTTGAATTGGACGATGCGAAGAAATGCATATCCGTGACGCGGACCGACGGCGGAACGCGTGTCAGGTACCGGCTCCTCGACCATGCGCCCGCCGCGTGGAAAGGTAGGCGCGACCGCTGGGGCGATGCCCTCATTCCTCTTTGCTGGGAATTCGGGCTTCAGGCCACGCCGGTCAAGTCGCGTTCCGCCAGTGATCCCGACGTTTACAGGCGAATCCACATTTACGAAGTTGAAAAGGCGAACGTGCTGGGAAGCGACATAGCAGAGCGCCTTGGCAAGGCCGGAGTCAGATATGCCGTCTTGCACTCGACATACTCACGCGCCGAAGGCTACGGTCTCATCGGGAATCCCGCCGAATTTCAGGCGATTGTCGACAAGTTCCACGCCAACGGCGTGAAGGTGCTCGTCTATTACGGCTTCGAGTACCCGACGATACTTCCGGGCTGGAGCAGGAAGAAGGATGACTACCTCATCCGGCATCCTGGCGGAAAGTGGGTTGGCGGCTGGCAGGCCGAGACGCACCGCGCCTACCAGAGCTGCTATGCGTCAGGCTGGGCGGACGAGGTCGAGCGCAACGCCCTTGAAATCGTTGACCGGTACGGCCTTGACGGAATTTATACGGACGGCATGTGCATTCCGTGGGAATGCGCGAACGAGCGACATGGTTGCGGCTGGCGCGATGCGAATGGCGACTTGCATCCTACGTTTCCGATATATTCGGTGCGTCGCCTCGTGCGTCGTCTCTACGAAGGGGTGCACGCGCGCGGCGGAGTTGTCGAGGCGCACCAGAGCGCATGCATGGTGACGCCGCTTCTCGCCTACGTTGACAGCTGCTTCGACGGCGAGAACGTGCAGGACGCGCTGGCAAAGAATCCGGAGCATCTGCCGACGGATGCGTTTAGGTGCGAATACTCCGGCTATGCGTTCGGGCTGCCGATGACGTTCATATCCTACACGAACGACAAGCTGACGATCCAGATGCTGGCTGCTATCACGCTCGTCCACAACGTCCATCCTGTGCCGCGCGAACTGACCGACCTCGATTTTGTCTCGCGCGTCTGGAAGATTTACGAGGACCGCGGACTCGATGCGGCGGAATTCGTTCCATACTGGCGCGAGAAGATTTGCGACACGCCAGCGGTTTATGCGTCCAAGTACCGCGACGGAAAGATGACCGCGATAATCGTGTCCAACTTGTCCAAGACGCGGCGTACGGCAACTGTCGCCGTTCCTGCGGGGGCGCAGGAAGCGGTCGATCTACTGACCGGCGAACGCTTCACGGTGTCGGACTGGAAAGTGGAGTTCCCTGCGGAGCCGTTCACTCCGTATGTCTTTGCGATTGAATGAAAGGTCGCGTACTTATGATCGCGATGACCGCACTGCTGCCGGTTCTGGCGGACGAAGATTCTGACGGGGGCGCAGTCGGGTTTAGCGGCACGGTTTCATTCGCGGTTGCGTCTGCCGGTCTTTCGCCGAGCAATGGGCTTTACGACTCGCTTCCCGAGGCGACGCAGGTCCTCGACTGGCGTCAGGATCTCGGACGGTTTGGCTATCTCTGCGGATTCTATTCGATCTACAGTTCGCTCCACGACAGGCAGCACGAGGTACATCGCGCGGCGTTCAACGATATGGACGGCGACGTGTGCTATGGCTATGACGTCGATTTCTCTAATGGCGTTGCGCTGAAAACATGCGGCGGACCTTACTTTGATGTACCCGTCGGTTATCATGGCGCACACATGAAATGCTGGGGCGGCATTATGTTGCAACGTCTGGAAAACCCGTATGTCACGCCGTATTGGGGCATACTGTGGCTCATGGAACCGCAGAAAAAGGGGCGAATCAAGGCGGGGCTCAAGAAATCGTTTGAGATCAGCGAGACGCTGACATTCTCTATTTTTGCTGAGGGCGCTTGGATGGACAAGCGGAGGTTCTGCATCCGCTACGGTGAAGAGCCTAGTAGAAGCACGTTCGGAGGCGGGGCGGTCGCTTTCGTCCTTTCTGGCGTAAGGCTTGACTGGAAGATGACCGACAGAGTAGCGTTCTTTGTGTCATATACGCAATACGATCTCGTAAATTCTCAAGCACGCCGCTCCGTCAAGAGGCGCGGCAGATACTGCGACAAGTGCGACTGGCCGATTGGCAAGATCGGGCTGTCGTACTCATTTTGACAGGGAGGACAGAAGAATGAGAACTATACATACTACAATTCTTACAGCGGTGGTTGCGTCTGCCGCACTTGGTGGAGAGCTTGCGGTCTCGCCGGACGGATTGTCTCCGCATGACGCGATTCTTACAATCAGGGCGGCGAAAGCGAACGGCGACAAGGGCGCGTGGACAGTCCGCGTCAAGGAAGGACTGTACACGCTAAATGAAACCCTCGTATTCACGCCTGAGGACTCGGGTGATCCGGATGTACCCGTAACGTGGATTGGCGAGGGCGAGAAGACGGTGTTCGCAGGCGGTCAGCGTCTGACCGGATGGAAGGACATTGGCGGAGGCGTATGGTCGGCGCCCATCCCGTCCGCCCCCGACGGCAGGCCCGCCTTTTTCGAGCAGTTGTGGGTGAACGGACGACGCGCCGACCGCGCAAGATTCCCGGACAGCAGTCCGGCGAAACCGATAGACGGATATCTTCAAATTACGTCGGCGACAATTTCGCCTGTGACGAATGAAAATGGCAAGGTGACATACATCGAGCGCACGGCGGTCTCGAATGCGGCCGAACTAGCGTCGATACCTGCCGACGAGCTTGCGTGGGCGCAGATGTGCATCGTGCACAAATGGTCTTTTGCGCGCAGGGTAATTAAGGGGATGGATGCTTCATCCATGACGGTTGAGACGCATTCTCCCTACGATTGGATTCTCTGGAAGAAATGGGATCCTTCGTGCACGATTGTCTGGTTCGAGAATGTCCGCAGCGCATTCGATTCTCCCGGTGAGTGGTTTTACGACGCGAAGAACGGCGCGGTGCTGTATCGCCCTCTGCCGGACGAAGACATGTCCAGGGCCGAAGTCGTGGCTCCTTCCTCCGGCATCAGCCGTCTTGTCGAGTTCAGGGGCGACCCGGACGGCGGCAAGTACGTCCACGACATGGCCTTCAAGGGAATCTCGTTTTCGTTTTCATCCGCGACTTCAGATACTTCAGCCGGTCCCACGCAGGCGTACCAGCTTCAAGCGGCGAAAGACTCTGACGGAGCTGTGACGGCAACGGGTGTGCGGCAGATATCGTTCGACGGTTGCACGGTCTCGCACACCGGCAACTATGGAATGCGGTTCAATGACGGTTGCACGTCAAACGCGGTGACCAACTGCGAGCTTGACGACCTTGGAGCTGGAGGCGTGTGGATGGGTGCGCAAAAGGGCTGCGTCGCGAAAGGAGAAACTCTTTCGCGTCGTGTCATCACGACCCTGGCCCCGCGCTCTACTGCGTTCAACCGTATTGAGAACTGCCTCATTCGCGGCGGCGGAAAGTTCAATCCGGAGGGGGCCGGAGTCGCGTTTACGCACGTTTCCGACTCCAAGGTGCTGCATTGCGACATTCACGACTTCTACTACACTGGAGTGTCGGCTGGATGGACTTGGGGCTTCATGGGTTCCGTGGCGCAGCGCAACGAGATTGCCTTCAACAAAATATATGATCTCGGCAAGGGCGTGATGAGCGATATGGGCGGAGTATATACGCTCGGCACAAGTTTTGGGACAACGGTACACGATAACGTCATCCACGACGTGTGGGCATACTCCTACGGTGGCTGGGCGCTCTATTGCGATGAAGGATCAGAGGGCATCGTGATGGAACGCAACCTCTGCTGGAACACGACTGACGGCGGATTTCACCAGCACTACGGCGCGGGTTGCATCATCCGCAACAACATCTTCGCGTGGAACAGGAAATTAGGCGCGGTGAGGACTGCGCGACAGGTAGTGCAGGACATCCCCTGCACACTCCACTTTGTGAACAACATCGTGGTTGTGAAGGAAGGGCCTCTCGTGGGAGTCGGCCCGCGCGGCGTGGGCGGAGTCTGGGCTGGCAACCTCTGGTACGACTACTCTGGAAAACCAAAGCTCGATGGTCTTGACTGGAACGACTGGAAAAACTGCGGCAAGGAAATCGGCGGCGCATACGCCGACCCGTGTTTTGTGGACGCGGACGCAAATGATTTCCGCCTCAAGCCAGAATCGCCCGCCTTCGCCCTTGGCTTCAGACCTTGGGACTATTCCGCCATTGCCCAAGGCGTTACGGCGGACTCGAATGACGTACTGATGGCGAACGGCATCGTCGTGGACGGCAAGGTTTGTCGTGAGACGGAGAGGCGAGACTTCGCCGATGGGTTCGCCGTCAGGTATCTGCTCCCCGATGGCGTCTGCACCGTCTCGTGCGAGCGGACGGAATGGGTTGTTCCAGAGAATGCGAAGATATGGTACCAGCCGCTGTGCATGGAGTACGAACATCCGTATGTGTCACAAATGGTTGGCAGAATTGCCGCTGGGACGCTAATGAACATGCCTGTCACGCTGAAACTTTCGGATGGCTCGTACCGACTTCTCACAGAAGCAAACGTTGTTAACCATTCCGATGCTTCGCTGGAATATTGCGGAGGCGGAAGATTTGCGATACGCTATGCGTATGACAAAAACGGATTTAAGCGTCCGGGCGGAGCGTCGCCGTGGCGCGTCACGCTCGTAGCCAAGGACTTGCAGACGCTTGCGACGAGCGACATCGTGCGCCGCCTCTGCCCCGACCCTTCGCCGGAGGTCGCGGCGAAATGCGCTGCGTTCGTGAAGGGAGGGCGAAGCGTCTGGCAGTGGCTTCCGGCGGGTGACCCGAAGTACGGCGAGCAGAAGGAATGGTACGACCGCACGAAGGCGCTTGGGTTTGAATACTACCTCGTCGACGACGGATGGAAGGTCTGGCGGGACGGCGATATGGACCAGTGGGCATGTCTTAAGAAGTGGATCGACTACGGGAAGTCAATAGGAGTTGAAAGCTTCGTGTGGGTCGACTCCAAGGAAATGCGCACTACGGAGGCGCGTCGCGCATATCTCAAGAAGGTCAAGGCCTGCGGAGCCGTCGGCATCAAGATCGACTTCGTCCCGGAGCCGTCCTGTTCGCAGATGAGATGGTATGAGGAGACGCTTGCCGACACGCTCGAATTTTCGCTGATGACCGACTTCCACGGATGCGTCAAGCCGAGCGGACGCGAGAGAACGTGGCCGCACGAGGTGGCGCGCGAGGCGATTCGCGGACACGAGTGGCACATCACGCGCTACAACAGGGTTCTGCCGCCGGAGCACGACTGCATACTGCCGTTCAACAGGCTTGTCCAGGGTCATGCGGACTATACGCCGATGGTGTTCGAGAAGAAGGAGCTTCAGGGATTCACTTGGGCACGCGAGCTCGCGCAGGGGGTGGTCTTCTCCGCGCCGTTCCTGTGTTTCGGGGACTATCCGCAGAACTATCTCGACAATCCTGCCGCAGAGCTGATAAAGTCAATGCCCGCCGAATACGACGAGACGCGCATACTGCCGGGTTCGGAGATCGGCAAGTGCGTCGCCGTCGCAAAGCGCAAGGGCCGGGACTGGTTTGTCGCCGTCGAGAACGGAGCTGAAGGGCGCCGGATCGCGGTCAAGCTGGATTTCCTCGGCGCGGACAACTGCGAGCTTCTCGGATTCGCCGATGCAGAGGACAGACCCGACGGCTACAGGATCGACCGCCGCGTTGTCGGAAGGGACGGGAAGATTGAGCTGACGCTCCGTCCTTGCGGCGGCTACTGCGCGAGGATTTCGCCGACAAAGGGAAGCACATTTGCCAATTGAGACGGATTGTGTCCCGTTTCTAATTGTGGGGATGTACCCCTTTGATGGTGGTGTTTCTTGTCGTGAAAGCGCATGATTTGGCAAGATAGCATAAATGGATGTGGAAACAATGGTAAAACGAGTGAAGACAACTCTTGAGTTTCTGCTTGTGAAGGCAGAAGTGAAGGGCGTGCCTGAGGCGCATGAATCTTTGCTTGTTTTTTGAAGGTACCGGCCAGGGCGTCGCGGGTCGCATCACAAACGTGACGCGCTTGCGCGACCTTTGCGTGGACGACGCGCGGCAAAAGCGGCGGCATTGACATCCGTATATCAGTGATGATATAATATGCACCATGAACAAGCAACTACATTTTACACCGCAGGCATCCAAGATCAGAAAGGAGGTAGGAGGATGAATCCTCGAAAAGATATTGCCGCTGCTGGCAAGGCACGGGCAAATGCGTTCATGGCGCAGTTTGCGGACTAC
>CACZAK010000063.1 GCA_902779075.1 uncultured bacterium
GAGACGAGCTTCCCCTCGCGGAAGAACGCCTCGGAGAACTCGCCCTCGCGGAACGCGCGCACCTCGAACTCGCTCGAGAGGGCGTTCACGGCCTTCGTGCCCACGCCGTTCATGCCGGCGGAGAACTGGAAGGCGTCGGAGTCGAACTTGCCGCCGGTGTTCATCTCGCTCACGCACTCGACCACCTTGCCGAGCGGGATGCCGCGTCCGTAGTCGCGCACGGTCGTCTCGCCCGTCTCGAAGTTGACGGTCACGTCGATCTGCCGGCCGAAGCCCATCACAAACTCGTCCACGGCGTTGTCTATAACCTCTTTCATGAGGATATAGACGCAGTCGTGGTAGCCGCTGCCGTTGCCGATGTCCCCGATGTACATACCGGGGCGCTTGCGGATATGCTCAACCCAATCGAGGGTCGTTATGTTTTTGTCGTCGTAGCTTGATGCTGCCATTCTCGGATGAATCCTAAAACGTTTGGGAAAGGGGTGGTATTATAGCAAAAAAACGGACGCCTGCGGGAGATTTCCCGCAGGCGCGTTTTTCGGCCCAGAAGTGCCGATCCGGCTTAGTACCGCCGATGGTGGTGGCGGCGGGGCGGTGGCGGCGGGGGCAGGAAGCCCTTGCCGTCGCAGAGCTTGCAGCGCTTCACCTTGAAGCCCATCGCGTGCTCCTCCTTGCCACGGCCCCCGCAGCGAGGGCAGGGCTGCCACCCCGGACGCGGCGGCGGAACGACCACCACGGGGGCAGGCGCGACCACAGGGGCAGGCTGAACCGTCGTCGTCGTGACCTGCTGCATGGGCTGCACCGTGGTGGTCGTGACCTGCTGCACGGGCTGCACCGTAGTGGTCGTGACCTGCTGGACAGGCTGCACTACCTGCTGCTGCACGACCGTCTGCGGCTGGGCCACCTGCACGGGCTGCGCAGGGGCGGGCTCGGGCTCTAGTAGCGCCTGCGTGAGGTTCTGGAGCAGCTGAGCCGACGCCGAACAGGCGGCGACAAGCCCAGCGAGCATAATCATTTTCTTCATAAACATTACTCCTATGGGTTGTTTGGAGTTAGTTTACCGAAAAAAACGCGCGAAGGCAACCCTAAAATTTTACCAAGAGCGGTAGACAACGGGAGCGGTGTACGTCGCCGGTGCCACGACCGTCTGCACAGCCGGAGCAACGACCGTCGGAGTCACGACCGTCGGGGTCACGACCGTCGGAGCCGTGTACACGGGCGTCGTGTAGACGGGCGTCGTGTAGTAGGGCGAGTAGTAGCCGCGGTTCCAGAGCGCGCCGGTCACGCAGCCGGCCGCGAAGCCGCCAAGGCCCCAGCCCCAGCCGCGTCCCCAGCCGCCGTGATGCCAGCCGTGGTGTCCGCCATGGTACCAGCCGCCGTGGTGGCCCCAGCCGCCGTGATGGCCGCGGAAGCCGCCGGGGCCGCAGTGGCGGGCCGACGCCATGCTCACGCATGCAACTGCGGCAATCGCCGCAACTAGAATCTTGTTGATCTTCATGTTATCACCTCTTTCTTTTGGGGTTTATGATTGGATAGGAACAGATGTGCGCACCGTCTGACACGCACCTTGAAAAAAAATCACGGGAGCGTCGCCACCTTCACCACCGGCGGCGCGGAGGGGGCCGGTTTGCGGATGAACACGAGCGAATTCCCTGGCTCAACCGTCACGGGAATTATCTGCCCGTCCGCTATCACCTGCACCATGCCGTTCTCCGGACGATCCAGCCGCACGGCCATCACGCGCTTCGGTAGGGCCGTCCAGCTTCTGAGGTCGGCAGCCGTGCAGGACACCGCCCACGCGGCCACGCCCGCCTGGACGATGCGGAGGGCGAGCCGCGTGCGATTGTCGCGCGTGTGGTCGGCGGCGATGCCAAGACCCACCTGCACACCTACGCGCACGAGCGTGCGCGTGATTTCGCGCGTGAGCGCGCCGCGCATGTACACGTCGTATTCGGTACGCGTAAGCTTGTCCACACTTGCCAACTCCCGCATCGGAATGCCGCAGGCGCTCCACGAGATCGCCCCGTAGGCACGCTCGCGGAGGACCGGGAATGCCATGCCGGCGTACATCACGTACCGGCGGGCGTAGGGGTTTAAGCCGAACGGCAAGTCGATCCGCCATTCCTTGCGCGTCGGACAGAGTCCATCCTCCACCCAGACCCACACCTGATTGGACGGCTTCACGCCCCGACTGCACTCCGCGTAGTCGCGCGCCACTAGGGAATCACCGGGCCTCACGGCGGCCGCGAGCTTGAGGTCTCCAACGTCGCTGTCACCGTTGATCCAGCGGAAGACGCCCGCAAGGTGCGCCGCGTATGCGTTCACGTATGCGGACTGCGGCAAGACATCCAGACGGCCCGAGGTCGCTGGATCGAATCCTGTATTCTGCCGGATCTGCGCGCCGAAGGATCGGTCCGCCATCGCCTTTCTCACGGCACCGGACGTATCCGCCACCTTCGTTTTCTTCGCCCGCTGGTAGGCCGCAGAGTCGGACGACAGCTTCTTCGCCGCAGCCTCAATGTCCTTGCGCCTGTCATACAGCCAGTTGCGCTGGTACTGCGCGGCCCGGTTGAACTCCACTCGCGCGTTTTCACGGTTGCCAGTGCAGAGGAAGTCAATGCCCCGGTAGACGCACGTGAAGATGCGGTCGAGCCCGCCGCCGTCGTATGAGAACACGCGGTCGTTGGTTAGCATCGCGAACGCGCCTTCGCCACCTTGGGCGAACACGGACATCTGGTCGTTCTTCTGGAGGACCTTCTCCGCGTGGTCGAAGTGGGCAATGGCGGCCGACTCCTGCCCGTTAATTAAGTGCAGCGTGGACGCGCCCATGAGGCGCCAGAGGAGTTCCGATCCGTCCTCCCCATCGGCAAGATCCAGCAGTTCTTTCGTGGAACCGCCGTAATTGCCCAGAGAGAGGTTCATCTCATAGTCGTGAAGAACCTCTTCCGTCGTGCGGCATCCCGCCGCGCAGGCACATGCGAGCGCGGCGAGGGCAATTGGCCTGAGTTTCATGTGCATTCCCCTGCCCTTACCAACCGATGTTGATAAACGGGAAGAACCACTGCGAACGCGCGAAGTTCAGAAGGCCGATCTGCACGCCGTCCAGGCGGTCGGCGTAGTTCACGAGACCGATCTGGAGTCCGCACATACGGTGCGTCACCACGTTCACGAGGCCGTTCTGCCAGCCGCAGGAGTCGCCGGTCGCGTAAGTGCCGCACCAGTTGATGAACAGACCGTATGCGTTGTAGTTCGAGGAGAACACGCCGAAGTCGAATCCGGTCGTATCGCGGTATGCGCCCCAGCCGAGGTTCAGACGCACGCCGGTCACGTCCCAGGACGAGTTCGGAACCGCCCACGGCAGGAACGTGAAGCCGATCACGGTCATGCCGTCCACGTAGCCGTATCCCGCCTCGACCGTGCGCGGCGCGTACACCACGCCCGTCGCGCCGCCGACGTTGCCCGTGTGGTCGTTCGCCACGCCCGTTCCGGGCGTCAGCGGCTGCGCCATGGCAGCCATCGTTGCGGCCATCGCCGCCATCATCATGATTCTCTTCATTTTCATTTCTCCTTTTTTAGTGGTTAGACTTCTGA
Source organism: uncultured bacterium (assembly GCA_902779075.1). Next base: position 3,592 of record CACZAK010000063.1, read on the forward strand.
TAAAAAAGATTATACACAACCTGAACGGAAAATTACGTCTTGCAGAGTTCGACCTTGTCCTTGAAGTAGGCTAGGCCGATCTTCTCGATGTCCGTGATGCCTTCGGCACGGAAGGTGACATCGTATTTCTTCCCGTCGATTTGGGCGCGGGCCTCCCGCGCAAGGTCCTTGAGGTCGTCCGTGGCGGAATCCGCCGCCTTGACCTCGATGATGAACGCCGGGAACGGCTCGACGAGCGGCCTGAGGGCGATGTCGAAGCGCCCTTTGCCGGATTCGACGTTCGAGAGGACCCGGAACCGCTTTCTGAGGGTCGCGAGAAAGCCGAGCGTGAGCCCGTGGAAGAATCCCTCCGTAGCCGCATCGAAATAGCTGACGCTTTCCAGCAGGAACGCGGCAATCGCCTCGCGGAGGGCGTCGGCGTCGCGGTCGAGAAGCGCCCCGACGATGTCGCCAGTCCCGACTGCCAGCGCAGAGTTGATCTTCGCCTTGATGTCGTTGACGAACACGAGGGATAGCTCATGGTTCGGGAGCGCCACCTTGCACATGCCCTCTTCAATGGGAGACGCGATCTTCAGGTAGCCGGCCGACACGAGCAGGGCGTACAGAGAGCTCTTGTTCACCATGACGTCCTTGTACGGCCCCAGCTCCTTCGCCATCTGAACCCTCGGCGTCTCGTCCCGGAGAAGCGCCTCCAACGTCTTCACCATGTCATGCGGAAGATCGCGTACCAGCTCGGCGATGAGGTCGTTGGAGCTTGTATCGAGCCAATAGGCTTCAGGACGGCAATGACAGTCAAAATACCTCAGTACGCTCCACGGATTGTAGATTTCCGTACCACCGAAGTCGTAGCCGTCGTACCACGCCTTGATTTCCGGAAGTTTGTCCTCCGCACCGTAGTACCGTGCCATCTCGGCGACCTCGTCCTCTGTAAAGCCGAAATACTGCGAGTATTCTGGCTCGAAGACCGTCCAGACCTTAGGATTGTTTAGGCCCGAGAGGATTCCCTCCTTCGCCACCCTGAGAACGCCCGTCATGATCCCCATGTGGCAATGCTCGCAGTCTTTCATCGCACCTGAGAGGAAAACGCGCATGAAGTTGCACATCTCGTCGTAGAATCCGTTCGTCGAGGCCGTCGTGATCGGCTGGTCGTATTCGTCGATCAGAAGGACTGGCAACTGTTTTGTGAATCCGTGTATGGCCTTGCAGAGAAGCCCTAGCGACATCGACAAGTCCAGTTCGTCTCCCTGCTCCCGCATCACGCGCATCAGGCGGTCTCGTTCCGACTCGACATCCATGGCCTCGACGGACTTGACAAATTGCCCGATACAAGGAGCAACCAAGGCGTTCAAGAACCTGATGGACTCGCCGAAAGTCTTCCATTTCACGTCCTTGAACGACAGGAAGATGACGGGATGCGCACCCTGCTCCTTGCGGTACTTCGCACCCGCCGCCCAGATCTTCTTGTCTTGAAACAGCGACGCCTCGGCCTCGTAGAACGCACGGATCATCTTCAGCATGGTGGTCTTGCCGAAACGCCTCGGGCGCGTGAACAAGACAACAGTCGATTCAGAGTCAATGAGGTCTTTCAGAATCAGCGTCTTGTCCACGCAGTAGGACGTGCGCGAGAACCTCGCCCAGTCGCTCGTCCCAACGGGCGGCGGCAAAAGTCCCCCCTTGCGCGCCGACTTGCCGGCGTGCATCGGTTTTCTGACCTTATTTGACTCTTTAACCGCTTTCACAGCATTTCACCATCTGACCGGCACGTAGTCTATCAAATTCCGGCTCCCTTCAGCCAGACGCCGAAGAAACGATCATACACCACGTACCCCCGTTCCGTCTTGCCATAACGCCGAGGAGCAATCAACGTAACGTCGCCCTCGTTGAGCACCGAATCAACCAATTGCTCGGTCTCCTTCTGCCTGTCGCAGAAGTATTCGGGGCCGTAGTACCCCCTCACGAGAAATGGATTGTTCAGTTTCATGCCTTTATTCTATCATTTCGCGCCCTTACCGTCAAATGCATTGCGAAAATTTCGTAACGATTTTTTCGCAATGTCGGTGTCTGGGTTGCGCAGCGGATCCACGAATTACCAAGTTGGCTGATTTTCGCCAACAAAAAATCTCACGCTGCGCCAACCATGCCACATCTGGGTGCCTGCGGCAATATCGTGGATTGACAGGAGCAGGAAATATTCACATAGCCTCTGCCCATCCTTCTGGGACGAAGTCCGCTGTGTCAACTTTCCGTGCAGGACAAGGGACGGGGCCTGCAGTTTCATGTCGGTCGATACGGAATTCCCTTCTTTCGGCACACCTCCAAAGGCCGACGATATGACAACCCGGCCGCTTTCGGAAAACAACTTGCACATTTGCAATTCCATCAAGTCAAGCGTGCCGCCACGGATGGACATCGTATCGTTTTTAAGGCGCCCCAATGCCATGACAGGCCGTTTGCCGCCCGCAAAACACGGACTCGCCAAAGCCTCTTGCACCAGTTGCGGGACAAGCCCCACCACCGCATCGTCAATCGAAACCGCCGACTCAGCCGGCGTTGATTGACATCCCACGCACGACACGGCCACGCATGTTGCACATAAAACCACACTACTGATGATCTTCATTTTCATTTCTCCTTTTTTAGTGGTTAGACTTCTGATAGAAAAAAGATTACGCACAACCTGAACGGAAAATTACGTCTTGCAGAGTTCGACCTTGTCCTTGAAGAAAGCCCCCCTTGCGCGCCGACTTGCCGGCGTGCATCGGTTTTCTGACCTTATTTGACTCTTTAACCGCTTTCACAGCATTTCACCATCTGACCGGCACGTATCTATCAAATTCCGGCCTCCAAAACAAGGGGGGCGTCATGGCAGCTCTCACATGCTCCGAACGAGTCATTTACCACCTACCACAATGCAGGCCGAACTTTTGTCTTTCCATATCTGGATGCCACTGGCGAGATCAACGATAGAGATTTCTAAGTCAAATTCGCGCTGCAAGCCCCCATCCTTCCTGCGGGAATCACGCTGAGTCAATTTTCCGTACATCCTCAAGGTCGGCGCAATGGCCTTTTCGCCATGCGGCAAAGGCGTCCGCCCTTCTCCCACCGTTGAAATCATAACCACACCGCTATCCGTCAGCTCCGACGCGATCTGCGCCTTCATAAACTCAATGTTGTCTTTACTGACCAGAACCGTATCATTCTTGATCTCACCGATCGCCATGACGTGCAGCGTTCTACGCTCCGAAAAAAATGGACACCGAACAAGCCTTTGCAATTGCCGCCGGACAAGCATATCTTCCAGATCCTTCGACCAAGCGCCATCAGCCGGCGTTGATTGGCATCCCACGCACAACGCGGCCACGCATGTTGCGCATAAAACCATTTTACCGATGATCTTCATTGCCCTTACCGCCTTTCAATTCCATGACTTTCATACGAAGTTCAATAAGCTTCTTCGTAGTACGTTCACGATTCTTTTTTTGCAAACTTCGCTCCTGTTGAAGCTCGCCCTCAAACCGAAAGATTTCACGCCTTAGGGTCCTAATCCGCATACTCGTCTCATCATCATCTGCATCCACTTTGTCCAGCTCGTTTACAAGAGCTTTCACTTGCTCGCGCATTCCGGCTCGCATTCCCTCTTCAAACTGCCGTTCCCGCGTCTCTTCGATTTTCCTCTCAAGAATCTCTTTCGCGAACTTTGACGCACCCGAACGCAAAGCACAAATTGCCACAACTCCCTTTCTACCCGTCAATGGATGCGTATACGACCGACGAAAATACAATTCCAATTCACGCGGATACCATGTATCTACCAATCCCCTAAGTTCAACGGAGGCGTCTCCAGCAGAAGAATCATCATTCATAGTGCCAGTTGTTGAACTGCGTCCGATCGGCGACACTTCGAGACCGCAGCCAAACGCAAAAGCCGCAGCATTGCGAGCTACAGCATCGAGCAAATCCCCGTATGGCTTTTGTCCCTCAGCGGCAGGTACGATTCCAACCGCCCATTGCGTCCCTTCATTATCTACATATTGGCGCGGGCCTGTAACCAGACTGAAATCTTGCGCATCAATCCATTCATACAAAGACCTTCTGCCCGGTTTTGGCGATTCTCCCTCACAAAAAGCCTTAAAATCATCAGACCCCTTTTTCTCCTCGAAGGAGACAATAAGGGCAACTTCATACCGCTCATCCGTTAGCGATTCAAACTGTTGAACAATAGTGACACCCAATAACGGATCCAATTTTATGAGTCCGGGCAATAACGAAGCCCTTGATTTGAATGCCCAAGAGAATTTTCTGTCCCGTCCCAATCGCGAATCAGTATCCTCGTCATTACAAACAGGCCCCAGGTGAGAATCAATGTCTCTCAAGGCCTGATTCAGATGCTGCAATTTCTTGAATGAAAAGGGCGATTCATCTGAGATTATTTGTTTCAAGGCATGATGCAAATGCCACAATCTTTCGCGTATGGAGCTTGCCGACACATTGGGAATGTCTAATTCAACGTGCTTCAGCGCCTGATGAATGCCCTGTAGCTCAAGTGCGACGAGCGATTTGTCGGAGACGCGTATGGCACCAATTTGTTCCAATATCTCATGCAATCGATACAAGGTCTGACGCAATTGATCCATTTCGGAAGCGGCTAAAACCTGAGGGGAAGAATCTGATTCAATGCGTTTCAACTCCTGGCGAATACTCTGCATTTTCTCGCGCGAGATGGGCAACCCATCGGAGGCATCTGAATATCTAGCCCCGCACCTGTAAATGCCTATGACTGCATACAAAAAAGCTCTTTGAACCGCGCGATATCTTTCTAGGGCAAAAGTTTCGTCATCCATTGTTTTCTGATATTCAAAAGTTGATTTGGCAATTTGCGTCACAACTCTTCGTTCTTTGTCAAACCCACTATAGATTCCTTTTTCTCGACAAAATCTATGCGCCTGCCCCTCTGCGTCCATCTGACTGTCGCTGACGTTTATCTGCCTGGCCGCAGTTGATTCCCGCGCTAAGGCCGCAAAAACCGCAACGAAAAGGAATGTCAACAATCTCTTCATTGCCCTTTTTCCTTTTTCAGCAATGAATCCCGAATACCTCTCTTACGCTCCTGCTCTTTAGCCTTTGCATGCTTTTCTTTTATCTGCTCAGCCGTCAATTTATACACAAGTTCCTTCGTCCCCAAACGCAATGCGCAAATGGAAACTTCACCCCTCCGTCCCGTCAGCGAATGGGTGAACGCGCGATGAAACACAAGCTCGAACTCTTTTGGATAATACTTACCTGTCGGCGATGATTCAGCGCTGTATAGTATCTCGGCCTTGCGTTCCGAATACTCGCCCGAAGGGCCTTTTAAACTTGAAATCGCATACGAAGCCTTGACATCTCCGTCCAGACCAAATGCAGCATATTCACGTGCCATGCCATCAAGCGATGATCCAAACGGCCGACACCCTTCCGCAGCGGGAGCTATACCGATCATCCACACATACCCCTTGTCATCCACATACTGGCGCGGCCCGGACACCATTCCAAAGTCCTGTTCCGCAATCCACTGTCCTAGCGGCAATTTACCCCACTCATCGCGGCTCTTCTCGTTGGCAAATGAAAGCACCATATCCCTGCCACGCTTCGGATCGCACGTGACAACGAACGCAATCTGATATACACCATCGACAATTGACTCAAACTGCCGTTCAACTTTTAAACCAAGAATTGGCTTTTTAGACTTTACATACCCCTTTACCTTTTTTACAGACGCCCTCTCGTTTTCCGAGCTTTCGGCTGAGATCGACAAGAGCCCGACATACCACCCAAAATCTTGTTTTCGTAAATCGACCACCGTATCACTATCATCACAAAAGGATATTCCCCCTCGTACAATCTTTTCGCCAGCCTCATCGCCGACGTAGGTTCGCTGCATCGTACTGTTGCCGTCGGAAAGGTTCTTTCTCAACTCTCCACTACAATCGTATGTGAACGCGACATTCATTGCGGATTCCATCAACGCCTGCCGAACGGCGTCATTCCGCTTTTGGGCAAAAGCCGCCCCATCCATCGACGGCGTGTATTTGAACGCCGCCCCGCCAATGGCCACAGCAAAACGACTCGTCTTGAGGAATTCCCGTCCCGTCCGCCATTCTTTGCTCTCAATAAATTTCTTCGCCTGATCAATAGCCGTGCCTTGTTGCACTTGGCCACCACCCTTCTCCGTATCCTGTTTCGGCTTGCCCATACCATTTCCTGACCGAAGGGCTGCGACCACACATCGTACAGGATTGCCGGTCAGCGGACTCATCCTTTCCAGTTCAAACCATCTGACCTGCGACGGATCGCCCCATAACAACGCCTCGTCCATCGGCATAATCAAAACTTCAACGTTCAGTTTTTCTTTTACCACAACCTCATCTTCACGTAACTTCTCAAATGTAATCATAGACGACTTTGATTTATTAGCAGACACCTTAGCAGACACCCGCACCGCAATCGTACGCTTTGCGGCTTCGTAGGCATAGCGCCTCGCTTTCCCGGTCTTCAAGGCAACTTCCTTTGAATTGCGCCCTGCGCTAAGATCAACCGGCACGCCAGCAACACTCCACAAGAAACCCTCGTTATCGACGAAGGATTGCGGACAAATAATTCCCGTACCAGATTTATTATCTATCCACTCTTTCAAGGAATATCGTCCAGGAGTTTCGGCTCGTCTCCCTTGTCTATAAGCCTCGTTTAGCCTTTTCTTCTTCTCACTCTGGCAGACCGCCACCGAAAATTCGTACTCCTTACCGTCACAAGATTCAGCAGTTGTTATTGTCACGACACCTTCAAGGTCCTGCTTTATAACCCTTGATACACCTATTGCTGCAGCGTCTAACTTATTCTCCTTAATCTCACCTGTTTGATGAGTTGTCTGGGAAATATATCTAGCGATCTGCAGCAAACCATCCGCATACGCTTTCCAAAGGGTTTTGAACCGTTTGGTTTCAAAATCGTCCGCTTCATCATCGGGGAAATCGTACTTCTCGATAATCATCAGTTCGTCATCGGCCTCATCGTCACCTTTCAAAGAGAAACCTTGCGTTTCTACGGCTACCATTCGCCCACGTCCAGCACCATAACCGATTTTAACACCCATCCTCTCCAACTGTTGCTTCACCACCTCACGCGAAGACATGGCCTGCCCTAGCTCCCCCCGAGCATTTACAGTCAAGGCGATAAACACTCCAACCCCAAGTAACGCTCCAAACTTTCTCATCGTCATACACCTCCTATCGCTTCTCAAACTTACCCGTGTTTGGGTTCCAGATCATGACGCCGGATGATTGTCGTTGTTTTCCATCCTCATCTTCTAACTCTTTCCCTTGCTCTGCTTGCATTTCACGATATAGTTTAGAAGGTTCGATGCCATAAAGCACAATTAGCATCTTCCTCCCTGTCAGATCATTTGGAACAATGCATTCGTGTACAAAAGTCATCCCATCGACAGTTCTTCCTTTGACTTCAATGGACGCCATGGATTTAAAAAACGATTCGGAATCAAAACCTTTAGAATCAGCCGATTCCGTGGAAACAACAGTCCTGGCAAACCTCTGACATTCGGAATCACCAAATAAACCTAGGAGAAGGTTCTTCCGTGCCCATAAATCGCATTTCATTTGCAGGGCTTTTTCTTCCAACGGCGATTTCGTTTCTGCATCGCCTATGCCAACCCCAAGCAAATGCGGGAACCCATTGGAATCAACAAATACGCGACATCCACTCCATGTTTTCAGGTTCTGGTCTTTCAACCACTCTTTCAATTCGCTTCTATATGTATCTGCGGCGAAGATCCTCCCTTCACGAATCCTTCGGGCGGCGGCTTCCAAAGTTGGACTCCATACAACTGCAACGGCTGCAACATAAAGACCGTCTTGGTATGACTCTGCCGATGTCAACACATGCCACCCAGAAAGAGAGTTCGCAGCAAACATACCCGCAAGGGATTCAATCTTCCGTGTGCACTTTCCGCTCCCGGCATTCGACGACACATACTCTTCTCCAACTTGCGTATGGCGCAGATACCGGATGAGTGCAGCCTTGGCTTTCAATTCAGCTAATTTAAAACGCCAGTCCCGATAATGTAGAAACGAATTCCCTTTTTCCGGTGAGTTCATTTCAAACAACGCCCGCCCTATAAAAACAAACTCTTTTCTATCTCTGTTAAAACCGACCTTGTACCCCAGTCGGGCGACATTCTCACGCACAATCTTCTCTGCATCATCATTGGCATTCAGCTGCAACATGCAAAAGATAACAACAGCTAGACTAAACACTCGCTGGACACATACACACGACGCTATCATTTGCATACCTCACCATTTGGCGAATAAAATCGCTTCTGAATGTTTTATACACCAATCATTAGTAGCCACGCCGCGAGCAACAAGAGCCAACCCAACAGCTAGATTTTTCTTACCCATTTCCCGATAGACGTCCGCCAAGTTCGCCAAAGCAAACTCATACTCCCTGTCTATGCGTAAAGCATTTCGGAAACAGATGATTGCACCACACCAATCCTTTCGATTTTGAAAAAGACGACCGTAAAGATTCCACAAAATCTTGTCTCCAGGATTTTCCCGCAGTGCATTCAGTAGAAACCGCTCTCGGTCTTCCATGGAGGCCTGCCCATAGAACATCTTTTCTGCCAATATCCCTGAAGAGACCCTCTTTGTCTCCGTGTTGGCGAGACTTCCACTAGAAAGAAATAAATATTCAAAACGAGGTTCGCCAAAATAAGAGGATACCGTTTTCCGTAATATTGTCTTAGAAGTACAGACTATTGTTTTCGTCACAACCTCAGAAATCACCTTTTCGTCCGTGCGAACGGAAGTGACCAAGACCCGATTTCCCTTGGGCATTACACGCATCGCGCCATCAGTTTCCGATTGTGCAACAACTGAAGTATTAGTGACTGGATTCGCAACCACAACATCGTTGGTGACAACATTAACAACTACATTGGTTGTGAAGGAGAAGATCGGCACCCCTTCGCTCATCGTCTCCCTAGCTGGCGGTTGCTCTAGGCGAACTGCGGCATCATAGAACCCCTTCGCCACTGACGATGTGGAAAGATAGTCCGCAAGTGCACTGCGAATCTGCCTATATTCATCCTTAGCCGGAGAGCTAACGTCTTTCCACGTATCATTCGCATCTTCAATGTATTTCCCTAGCAATTTGCTAAATTCTTTATTCGTGACAGATGGGAACTTGTATTTAGTTATCCTAGATGTATCCAAACAATCCAAAGCACCTATACGCCACATAAAAGCGAGATCACCTTCCGCCAAATATGATTTCTGTACAATGCGCGTTAAACCATCTATCCACGTCGATGTTGGAACTGGTTTCAAATACGCATTCGGAATTGAGGACAACACATCGCTAGCCCTAAACACAGTGGCGGCGACATGTTCTTTTCCTTTCTCACGTGAAAAACAACACGAATCTCCCGAAAAATTCCAGTTCGCAGTATACTCCAGTAACGGGAAATGCTGCCTACATAATGTACGAGCGAAGTCTAGGCCAAAAGGCAATATAGGATCTACGCGACGCTTAGCAGCTTTCTTCATCAACCAACTGTGTAAAACGCGGCGCGTAGCAGAAAGTTCAGCAGACTCAATTTTTTCTGGACTGGCATTACGAGCGGCTGGTATTCGAACTTGAACGAAAATCAAATCTCGTTCAGGCCACTCGTACACACCTTCAGGCTCATCTTCAAAACGCAGGCTATAATGAGCCTCAGCAGCGGCGGATGGAATCTCATCCGCCGCCGCATAGAAACCAACGGATAATACCGTCAGTAGGCATAATACATTAGAAATCGTCATTTGCATTCGTGTCACCCGAAAATACGCCAGTACGAGCTTCCTTCGGCGATGCCTGCTCAACTTTACCGCGAGCCGGCTCAACAACTATCATTCCAGAAGGAACAAGTCCCGCACGTTTGTTGATCTTTTCCGATAGAGATTTCTCGCCTAATTTGACTCCTGCATTGTATGCTGCAGGCGAATTCTCTGCGGCATTAACCGCCGCTTTTCTGACATCTTCTCTGGCGGCCTTGATTTTTTGATGAGCAATGTCCTCCATCTTGGCGACTGTCGCCTCGTCCAGAAGATCCTTGGCAACTTCCGCTATGTTACCATCAATTGACGCAACGGCAATGTATAGCTTTTTGTGGGAAATAGGATGTATCGCATATTCCTTCCGATATATGACCGACAGGCCGCTTACCTCCCTCTTTGCGATTATGCCGTTAATCGTCTTCGTATAACTTTTAGTCGTGACGTTCTCCTTTGCACTGACATTATCTTCGCCATTGTACTTATACATTTCGTCCCTTTTCGTCTTGTTACCCTTCGTACTCTCATACAGAGCAAAAGACACAATCTGTTCGGCGGTCAAGTCTGTATCCTCAAAAGCAATCTGCCGACGGTTTGCGTTCTTCGGCACTTCGCAAGCAGCAATGCCTATAATGTGGGCGATTCCTTTGTCATCGGTATATTGACGCGGACCGATCATGGCGGCGAGATTGCCGTCTTTCGAACGTAACCAGTCATCAAGGGACAATTCGCCTTTCTTTCCAGTTTCAAGCTTAAGCCCATTCAACATTCGAATCGCACGCTCTTGGAGCTTAGGACTCCAGACCGATGCCACTGCAACCTCATAATTCCCATCCGCATCGTAAGATTCGGCCTGAAAGAGAACAGTTACTCCATACAAATCCATGTCAAAATATGTCTTAAAATCAGAAGAATTCTTCCAAGTTGGCATTTCTTTTGCCGCATCATCAAGGGACTTCAGAGTTTTTTTAGCCTCAGAGACGGCCTCTTTGAGCTTTGCACAACGCTCTGCTTTTTTCTTCTGTATTTCTTCGTCTGGATCAACCGTTGCATCCAACTTCTTGACAATTGCGTCAACCAGATTATTCCAATTGTCAAGCATCGTACGGTTTTTCAATCTATCAGCTTCAGCAGAATCTAGTTCTGCAACGAGTGCCTGGACTTTTTCTTGCTGTGACGCGAGCGTGGCATATAGTTCTGCGTGCGCTTTTTTGAAAGCCTCTGCCTCTTTCGAATCCGATCCATTGATACCCTCAGACGCCGAAATATGTTGCTTAAGTTCCCGAATGATCGCTACTTTTGCATTTAACACAGCCTCTTGGGCCAGCATTTGCCTTGTCTCAATGTAATTTGACGATTTACTAGGATTAGCAACCGGAGCTAAGGCACTACCAATCTGAATAATCGAGCGACGAACAGGGTCATACCCCTGCTTATATTTCTTTTTCCCTGGAACGGGTTCACCTTTTTCATTCAATCCCGCAAGTAGGTTTTGAACAATGCTCCTAGCCGTCGGTTCTTCCTTTTTCTGAGCCTCGGATGCAACAGCCTGCGTTTTTTCAGCCTGTGCTTCCACTACGGTATTCAATCCACCGTCGGCCGGTACTGTTGAATTAACTTTTTCAGCAACTTTGGAAACTGGCTTTGAACCATCCGCGTTAACAGGCTTAGTAGGAACTGCCGAGACTGGAGCAGATGCTACAGGCGCGGCACCCATCTCTTGCGCCGTGGCGGCGCCGACGCCGAGGACGGCTACGGCCGCCAGGGCGAGTTTCATTGTTTTCATTGTCATTTTGTTTTTCTCCTTTTTGGGGATTTGGTTGATAAAGCCTTCTTGTCTCTTATACGCACGTGGCGCGTAAGTGTGACACGGAAATTTTCGATTTTCGGTTCTTGGACGTTTCGCGTGCGTGAACTGAAGTTGATTCCGACCAGCGTGACGGGGCGCTTGCCGGCGCGGTAGGCGTCCGCATGGCCCTTGTCGCGAATCTGGCGGATTGCGTCGGCTGCCGACCGATTGTACTTGAACTCGAACACGTACACGGCCTTGGGCGTCTCGATGATCGCATCGGCATAGCCGCGCGCCGTGACCACTTCCGGCCTTGGTTTCGCCCCGAGCATCTCCGCGAACAGCAGGAAATGCCTCTTGGCGTCCGCCTCGCACGAAATCTCGCCGCATCATCGTCGGACGCGAGCCGGGCGAGGAGGTCGGTCTTGTCCACATAGACAAGACCCTTGGTTCTCAACTCATCGAATGAGAACTTTGCTGTCGCGACCTCTTTCAACCGCACACCTCTCGCCCTTCTCTCCTAGTCCGACAACGCCATTATCGCTTCCATGGAGGCGTGACCGTGCCGCCTGGGTTCACCTGTACGGGAGAAAGCGTGCCGACCGGGGCTGCAGCCGCGCCCACCGGACCCCTCGGACGGCGCACGATCGCTTTGACGGGGATACTCTCGAGGGGCGTGCCCTCCGCCACTACGGCATAGCTCACCTTTGGATCCACGCGAGTGATGCGGATGGTTGCAATCTTCTCTTCCGCAGCACCCAGGGTCTCGCCGGAATAGACGTCCTCAATCGCCTCTCCCTGCTGAAAAACGTCGAAAAACTCACCTGCGCGGATGTTCTTTCCGCCCTGGTTGAGGACGAGTTCGTACGTAGTCTTCGCTGTCACGCGCATCGGGTAGATGTTGTTGATGATGTCGTGGCAAACCTCCTGCGCAGCCACGGCCATGCCGGAGGCGAGGGCCGTATCGACCGAATCGCCGCGGCATGCGGAATACGGTACGATAATCGTTCCAGCCCACTTGAGCTGGCTCGTGGGCACGAGGAGCACGCGATATGCGATTTCCAGGAACGGACCGTCGTTCGCCGAGGTCACGCCAGTCCACTGGTTGTAGCTCACCCCCGGCGAGGAATACATCTTCACCGTGCCGATCACCATATAGTCCGTTACAAGTAACTGCTGGAAACGCCCGAAGTCGCCGGCAGAGGCGTTCTCGAGGTTCAGGCGGCTCAGCTCGGCCATCGTCTCGCTGTTGAATGCGCGATCGAGCATCGTGAACCGGCGCGTCTGCACGAGATTCTCGTTGAGCGCTGCCGCAATCGTTTCGCATGCAGGCCCCATTTGGAGATCCTGTCCAAACACTTTCACCTTGTCTGTGAGCGAACGGAAGGGCATCACGACCATGCGACGGCGCTTATTAGGATCCCCCCCCACCACGTACCTGCCGGGTATCTTCGCATCCACCTCAATGTACCAGAGGTTCTTTTCCTTGTCAAAGCGCTCTTCCGTGATTTCATAGCTCAGCACGCGTCCCTTCGTCTTGGCGCTCACGCTCTGCTTGAGCGACTCGCGGATCTCGCTGACGTCAGAGTCTCCGGACTTCGTCTTGCGTAGCTCGGCGGTAGAATCCATGAAAGCGTCGCGCGAGTCCTGCAGGGACACGCCCTGCACCTGCGATGCCGCCTGCACAAGTGCCTCGTACACCGCAGTACGGTAGTCCGCATTACGCCCCCGTCCGTGCTTTGTCTCAATGTTGTTCGCATCCTTTGTCTGGGCGAACGCCACAAGGCCAATGACTGCTAGAATCGAAAGAATTGTCTTTTTCATGGTATTGTTTTCCTTTCTGTTTGCATGGTTAGGCATGCAAACATGGCCGTTCTGACACGGAATTTTCTCACCACGTGGGCGTGTTTGCGTCCGCGCGCTTGCCAATGAACTCCTGTTTCTGCCACCACTGGAGTCCATTCGCGATTTCAACGATGCGCATCTGCAAATAGTACTCGATCTGCTTGTCGCCGTTGTCCATGCGGAGTTCGCGCTGGATGACCTTGCCGTACAAGCTGTGCGTGGGCGCCACGAGCTGACCAGCCTGTGCTACGGTGTTTTGGTTGAACTCGGCGTTCCCGCGAGCAGTCCGGGCACCATGGATCATGTCGTCACGGTTACTCGCCTTGGCCGCCATCGCGGACGTCACCATGACCTTGCCGCTGTTCATCAGCTCCTCGGTGATGTAGGAGGTGAGGATGTCGGTGTCGAAGCGCTGCATCGTATCGTTCTCAACCTTGCTCACCGCCAACACGTACATCTGTCCGTCACCACGGTCAAACCGACCGCTACGGAGAATGGCTTGGATCATCCTGCTTGCCGTCAGCTGCACGTCGCGGTAATCGAACCCCGCAATCTGCGGTCCCCGGTCGTTACGCGGGTCGATGCGCGTAGTGGGCGTGGTGCATCCCGCAACCAACGCAACCAAAGCCAATCCCATCAAACATTTTTTCATTTTTTGTTCCTTTCTGTTGTGAAATCGTTACTGCCGCTCGGCCTGCACGTAGAAGCGGAAATCCACCGCCTCCGGCGCCGGCGCAGTCGCCTGGAGCGGCACTACCTCGCGCGGGGCTGCGGAAAACGGCTGCCACGTGGAGACGATTGACGGGATGATGGTGCCAGTCGCGTCCATCCAGTCTACGCGGTACTCCATGCGCACCACACCGCTCGTGTTGTTCACCACGTTCGCCTGCATCGTGAAGTGGCTGGACGGCCCCTTCGCAAGGCGCACGTCCGTCACCCACACGGCCGTGCCCAGGTCGGGCGCGATCGTCACGCGCCGGTCCATCGGCGGCGTATGGTACGAGATGCAGCCCGCCACCAGTCCGGCCAGCGCTGCTGCCAAGAAACTTTTTCTGTTCATCTTCATAGCTTCTCCAAGTTTTTTCTTTGTTAGAATACCAAATTGGCTTTCAGAGGGCAAGCACAAATGCCGTCCACATGCAAGATAGGGATGTGGCGACACCCATTCTGACAACATGAACGGCAAAAATCAATGTTTCCACGGCGGCGAGACCGTGCCGTCGGAGTGTACCTGAACGGGCGAGACCGCGTTCGTCACGGCTGGTGTATCGACCTTCATCTCGACTGGCGGGATCGGTTGCACTTGTTTCGGCAGCACGGGAGGAACCGCGTTCGTCGCAGCCGTCGTCGCCGTGTTTGTCTCGGTCCTCGTCGCCGCGGCCTTCGCCACCGCGTTCGTCGCGGTTCTCTCCACCGCGTTCGTCACAGCCCTCGTCGCCGTGTTCGTCTCGGTCCTCGTCGCCGCGGCCTTCGTCACCACGTTCGTCGCAGCCTTCGTCACCGCGTTCGTCGCGGTTCTCTCCACCGCGTTCGTCGCGGTCGGTTTCAAAATCAAACGATCCTTTCCGACTGCCTGCACGTGAAACGAGTCCTTCAACTGCCCCTTCAGACCTGCCGGAGAGACCGTCGAGACGCGCAGCACACCATTGCTCTCGCCCTCAATATTCACGAGAAAGTTTTCGGCCCTGAACATTCCTATGGTCTTCTTCACGTCGGCGATGTCATCGGAAACTAGGTCGAAGAACGACACTAGATCGTACGTCAGCGGCTTGCCGCGCTTCTCGCGCAAAGTAGGTTCCGTACCGAGTTTCCTGCGGATGGCGTCCACGTCCTCGCGCGTCTTCACCGGCAGACGGAACACCATACCTCCGTCAATGGCCGCTCCCTTAACCCCTTCCCACGGCGGCGGCAGGTTCACACTCACCGTTGCACTCCGACCATACACCGTCACCTCCACATAAGGCGGAAATTTCGGCGTTTCAGGTGATTTTATCCCCGTTGTCGGCAATGGTTTCGCAACTGGACGAGCCTTTCTCTCAAAATACCAGGCCACCGCGAACCAGGTTCCTGAGACAAGCACCGCCGCCACCAGTAGGTTGAGCAACACCCTTAACCTCTTTCTGCGATGCCGGACACTATGCGGCGGGATCATCGTCATAACCGTCTGAAACCCGCCGTAGCCATCTCCGGTGTAGTCCACGAGATCCTGCAGGATCGTCCCCGCCTCCAGCGCGAAGCAGGCCACGTAGGCGTATGACAGCTTGCCGTACCCCCGGTTTCCCCACGACGTTCCCAGGCTGTTGCGCACGATGAAATAGCCGCCGCCCGGCGATGACGTGTTGTCCACGTACCCCACGATCAGCATACCGTGTACGCCCAGCCAGTCGTCATGTGCCACAAGGCCGGCCTCCGTCTCCTCCGTGCGCGGGAACGTGAACGTCTCGCCGTCACACCCCTTGAAAAAGCTCACCGTCACGCATACGGGCATCGGACGCCTGCCGTTCACGCCCGCAAGGATGCCGCGTATCTCGTCCACGTTGTTCGGGGCGGGCAGCAGGTAAAGCTCGGAGAGGATTCTGTGCTTCTTCGCGTCTTCGTCCGACCCGGGCGGATGCGCCGCGTGCTCCGCCGTGCCGAACAGCGGCGCGGCCGAGGCACCGGCGTAGGGCCAAAGCGCGTAGCGGCACGTCCCCTGGTGTTCAAGTACCTTGAAACACGACCGGAGCAGACTGCCCTCCATCGCCTCGTACCGCGTCCTCACCGTCTCCTCGAACTGCGTGATGTAGGGACGCATCGCCGGCGTGTTTATGCCGCCGTTCGCATCCGCCATCATCCGAAGCTGGAGCAGCTTGGAGTGGTGCAGGTGCTCGAACTCCGGATCCAGCGGCTCGCCCGTGCGCAGATGCTTTAGGTTGCGCTCCAGCGCGGCGCGCTCCACATCCCTCGTCGCGGCAAAGAGGTACTGCACGCTGAGGCGCGTCTTGCAGTCCTCATAGTACTCCACCATCGCAGTGACGGCGTTCGCCACGCACGTGCCCCGCAACGCCTGCTCATGGACGGGGGGCATTCTCGCGATAAGGGACGTGGTGGCGGGCACGTTGCGCGGACGAGGTGGCGCGCGATAGCGGCCATCCCTAAGTGCGCGCAGGAACTCCGCCTGCTGCGTCGGAAAGATGTAGGGGGCCGCCGCCATGTCAGAAGAACAACAGCCTTCCCTTGACCTGGTCGCCGCCCGGACGCCGAAGCGAGACGTCGGTATTCTTGATGCCGGCGAGGAATGCCCCGAACGGTATCTCCGCCGTGCCGTCGGCCAGCGGCAACGCAATGCCGGAAAGCGTGAACACCCCCGCAACATCCCGTCCGCTGACCTTCAACGTAAGCATAGTCTCCGTAGTAGCCCCGGGCGGCACTACCAGTTCCGCTCGCCAGGCATCCGGCGCGTCATCCTTGCCCTCTGCGGCGAAAACAAACGTCACCTGCTCGTCCGGTGCCTTCACAGGCGCCGGGACTGGAGCCGCAGGCCCTGCGGCCAGTGCGAACGTCGGCGCATCGACCGCCGCGAACAGCGCCATCTGACGCCGAGCGACGAAATCCCGCAGACGCTCCGCCATCACCACGGCATGCGGACGGCAGTGTTCCGCGACGAAGCGGTCGATGAACGCCGCCTCGTCGGCCGTCATGACGACTTTCTCTTCTTCAATCGCGTTCTTCATGTTCATCCTTCAACTTTCTCATGTCTTTCAGCGCGCGGGAGAACAACTGGTCTCCGTTGAAGACAGGTTCAAGCGAAGTTTCAGCAGGTGGACGTAGGCCCGGAGGGGGCTCTCCTTCCAGAGATCGCCGAAGCAGGTCTGTACAAGAGACCACTCCTCCTGCCGTCGCATCGCAGGGTCTTCGTATGGATTGGCATCCCGGCCCTGCGCATCTGACAACATTTTTGAAATTTTATCCGTGAAACTTGTCCCGCCCTCTTCCTCTCCGAAGTCCGAATCGTCAGCCCCCTCGAGCGAGACCTCACCGCGCGCGGCCGGATTCGCCCGCCGGATGTAGCCCCGCACGTACTGCCGCAGCCATCCCCACAGGCTCCCGCCGTCGTCGCGGAACAACTCGATTTTCTTCTTGGCGATCATGTCCTCGTAGAGTATGCCCATCAGCTCCTCTGGCGTCACACCCCATTCGCGCGCCATGCGCGAACTGCGGAGGGACTTCGCCTCGGCAAGAATCGCCTTTTCCCACACGAGACGCCAGGCAAGGTCGTCCTGAAGCTTCATAAGCTCGTAAATCTCGTGCTCTGTCAGTTTTTCGACGCTATTCACCGGTCTCGCATCCCTTCCTTGAGCAGTTTCTCCTTCTCCTCCTTCGTAGGCACCACCACGATGCCGCGCCGACTGAAATAGACCCAGTCGTTCGTCCAAGAAGTATCCCTGAACGGCTTCGCGAAGAGTTCGGGATCCGGCGCGATGTCGTCCGCCGTACCCCGCACGCCGTCAGGCCCCAGCGACAGCACGACCGGCGGATCGTTGGTCGGCTCGTACACGTAAGGACGCTTCCACGGGTCGGGCAGGATCCGCTCGGCGTAGGGCCCGATCCACCCGGCGTGCGCCGAGAACTTGTCCGAAAGCGCGTTCAGCCCCTCTTCGGCCGTAGGGTAGGCCCCGCAGTGGAACTTGAATCGCCCCAGCGCCTCGGCAAGCGCGGACACGCTCTGCTCAGCCCTGACGATGTTGCCGTCGCGCATCTTCCTACCGCCGCCCTTCCCGGCTGCCTGGATAACAAGCCCCCCGATCAGCAACAGCACCATAAGCACTGCCACGTAGAACACCGGCCCGCGCTTTATCATCGGCGCGCGCAGCCCCAGCTCCCGCTTCTTGGCCTCCAGCTCGTGGTAGATGGCCTTGATCTTCCTGTTGCGTTCCTGCTTCGAGAGCGGATGCCTCTTGGAGGGCGACTTTTCCGCTTCCGTCATTCGACCACCTCCAGTATGAGGTGCTTGGCGGCTGGCACCTCAGGCGAGATCGCAATGGACTCCTGTACAAGCCGCGCAGCATCGTCCAGACGCCCCGGCCGCGTTGGCGCGTACAGCCGCGCGAGCGGCTGCCCCGCCTCCACACGGTCGCCATGCGTCACGGCGAGCGCAACTCCGGCGGCAAAGTCAATGGCGTCGTCTGACTTCGCACGCCCCGCCCCCAGCTCGAACGCCGCCTTCGCTATTCCCTCCGCGTCGACCCTCGCCACATACCCGGCATGCGTCGCGGCGACAACGTGCGCCTCGCCGCGCGGACGCGCCGCAAATGCCTCAAGGTCGCCGCCGTGCAGCTTCACCATCTCCGAAAACCGCGCCCAGGCCGCACCATTCGCAAGTTTCGCCCTGCACTCGGCCCGTGCCGCATCCAGCCCCATTCCCTTCTCCAACGCCACCATCCGCGCCGCCAATTCTACCGAAAGCTCCACCACATCATACGGGAGCGGCCACGGTAGGGCGCGATCACCGAGCGCGCCGCCCCCCAGCACCCCCATCGCCTCCTCAACCTCAAGCGCGTTGCCGACCGTCCACCCGAGCGGCTCGTCCATAGCCGTCACAAGCGCCGCCGCGCGGCGTCCCGCCGCGCGCGCACCGTCCACCAGCGCCCGCGCGAGCGCACACGCCTCCGCGCGCGTCTTCATGAAGGCACCCGAACCGCACTTCACGTCGAAGACAAGCGTCCCCGCACCCTCCGCGAGCTTCTTAGAGAGAATCGAGCCCACGATGAGCGGAATCGACGGCACCGTTCCCGTCACATCTCGCAGGGCGTAGAGTTTCTTGTCCGCTGGCGCTATCTCCGCCGTCTGCGCGGCGATCGACACTCCGCATTCCGACACCACGCGCCTGAAATCGTCGAGCGAAAGCCCCGCATTGTAGCCGGGGATCGACTCTAGCTTGTCCACCGTGCCGCCCGTGAGCCCGAGGCCGCGTCCCGCGAGGGACGGCACGGAGATCCCGCACGACGCGGCGAGCGGCTGGATGATGAGCGATAGTTTGTCGCCGATGCCGCCCGTCGAATGCTTGTCGGCCGAAGGTCCCGTCCACGTGAGGCACTCGCCGGAATGCTGCATCGCGTCCGTGAGCGCGTGCGTTTCCGCCGGCGTCATTCCGCGGCAGCACACGGCCATCGCGAACGCCGCCATCTGGTAATCGGGCACGTCACCGCGAGTGTAGGCGTCGATCAGCGCACGGATTTCATCCGGTGCCAATTCGCCCCCCTCGCGTTTCCTGTCAAGCAGCAGTTTGACGATCATGCCCGGCCTCCCGTCAGTCATTTAGCAACATGTCCGTCAGCGGCGTGAGCGGACGCCCCAGCAGGAACTGTCCGCCGCCCATCGCGCGCGCGCCCTCGGCCTTGAGCGACAACAGCAGTACAGCGCCGTCGAGGGTGCGAATGATCGGCCCGCGCTTCGTCGTGGAGAGGACTGTGCCCGGCATCTCGCCGCGCCACGCGGGATCAATCTGATCCGTCGGGACGAACTCGACGCCCATCACGGTCACGCGCCCCGTGTTCCCCTTCCGGCGGAAACGCATAGGAAGGAACGTGTAGCAGCCAGGCCAGGGCACGTAGGCGCGCAACATGCGCTCGATGTCGTACGAGCGCAGACGGCTCCAGTCGATGAGGCCGTCCGTCTTCTTGATCTTGTGCGCGAACGTGACGCGCGCCTCCTCCTGCGGCTGGGGCGGCGGCAGCGTGCCCGCGGCAAGCATCCGCATCGTCTTCGCGAGCGTCACGCCGCCGCAGATCGCGAGCTTCTCCATGAGCGTCTCGGCCGTATCCTCAGGATAGATCGGCTCCACTTTGCTCATCAAAATCGGACCGTCGTCCATGCCAAGCCCCATCTTGATCACGCTCACGCCGGAAAGCTCGTCGCCGGCAAGCACCGCCGCCGTCACTGGCGAGGCGCCTCGGTACTTCGGGAGCAGCGAGAAATGACAGTTAATACAGCCGAACGGGGGCAATTCGAGGATTTCCTTCTTGAGGAACTGCCCGAATGCGACTACGGCGATCGCGTCCGGCTTCTTCGCGCGGATCCACGCGAGCGCCTCGGGCGCGTTCACGTTCTCTGGAGTGATGCATTCCTTGATGCCGCGCTCGATCGCGTACTGACGACAAGGACACGGCGTGAGCTCGCGCCCGCGCCCCGCCGGACGGTCCGGCTGTGTGACAAGGCCGACCACCTGCAGCTCGGGATAGCGCAGGAGGCCCTTCAGACACATGGCCGAAGCCGATGATGAACCCATAAAAACAATTCGCATGACGGGAATATTCTACCATAATCTCAGCCGCGCGGATAGGGCAGAATTTCGCGGCACCGGGAGCGGCCGTGCTTGTCGCGGCCATGCGTCAACGGAGACCCTTGATCGTTATGCGGCCGGCGCCGTCCGGGTTTTCGTAGTTGAGCGGGTAGTTTGCGAACGACGCGAACGGCGCGTTGGCCGAAGTGAGATCGGGCGTTCCGTCCGCACCGCGCCGAAACGCCTTGGCGTATTCGGCAAGTACGAGGTAGTCCATCGCCAGCCCGTTTTCAACTTTCTTAGTGCTCCGGAACATGGCGAACCCGTCGCCGCCCTCGACGAGCGTGAAGGCGTTGCCGGCTATGCGGTAGACGGCGTTGGGGTTAAGCGGCTCGAACGCGCCAGCCTTGCGGTTGTACACTTTCACGTCCCTCACGCGGTAGACGCCGTTCGAAGGACCTGAGAGCCAGGTGCCCGTGGCGTCCACGCGCACGCTCGGCTTGACAGTCGCGTCAACCGTGTACGAAAGGCCGGCGACGTGGAGGAATCCGCCGAACTCGCCGTCTCCGACAGCCTGCGCGCCGAATTCAAGCGCGTCGAGGATCTGACGCCCGTTCGCCTCCACGATTCCGATGTCGCCCGCAAAGGGCTGGACTGTGCGCAGCACCTTGAGCGTGACATCCCCCTCCGGGACGTCGGCGCGCACGTTGCCACCGTTCATCATCGCGAAGTCGCATGCGAGCCCGGCCTTCTCGTTGGCGTACCAGAGCACCGCGTCCGCCGCAAAATCGCCGGCCGAACATCCCTGCTTGCGGGCGAGACGCTCGTTCGTGCCGGGACGGTAGGAGCAGAGCGTGGTGGGCGCGCGGGCGATCTTCACGCCGAGCTGCCGTTCGACGGCGTCGGCCAATTCCTTTTCCAGACGCGACACCTTCGCGTCCTTCTTGCCGCGCGTGTAGATCGTGCCGGCCATCACGCACTGGCCGTCCTCAAGCACGAGACAGCCGAGGAGACCGAGGTAGCTGCCGCTCTGTGTGAGGATCACGTCCTTTCCGGCGGCATTGCGCACACGCGAGCCGGTGTACTCCGAGTGGGAGTGCCCGTCGACGAGCGCCACGAAGTTGGTTGTGTGCGCGATAACGTCGGTGGACATGTAGTCCGCGCAGTCGGGAGAGATGCCCAGGTGCCCCAGTACGATCACGTAGTCCGCGTGCCGCGCCGCGTCGTTCACTGCGTCCTGCACGGCCTTGTACAACATAGCACCGTGCTCGCCCGCCATGAAGTCGTACGCGCGGTAAGTGCCGGTGGGGTCGAGGAACGTGGAAGGCTTCGCCGAGACGAGAGTAGTTGGCGTGGTCACGCCCACGAAGGCGACTCTCACCGTACCGCCCGTGACGACCGTGTAGGCAGGGAACACGAGGCGTCCCGGATCGTTGACGGATTTTCTTTCTATGAAGTTGCAGCTAACAGTTTGGAACGTAGCGTGGGCGGCGTTGGCGAACATCGCGTCGATGCCGTAGTCGAATTCGTGGTTGCCGAGAGTGGCGACCCGGTAACCAGTGGCGTTCATGATCTCAATCGCGCTGTGTCCCGAATCGTAGCCGCCGAGCGCCGTACCCTGCACGTAGTCGCCGGCATCCACGAGTATAACGTTTTCGCCTTCTGCCTCATGCCGAGCCCTTTCCGCGGCGATTTCTGAAAACGCCACGCGCCCATCGTCGATATGGGTATGGGTGTCGTTCGTGTGCAGCACTATAACGCGCGACTTGGCGGCGTAGCCGACCTGGGTCTCCAATAAGGATGCAGCCAAAGCCAGCACAGCGGAGCCCAGCCGAAAGGAATGTCGTTTCATGATTTTCGCAAGCATGGCGAAAGTATACCATACGCGCGGCCCCCTCATCAAGCCCCATTCCGGGCGCAACCTCATTCCGCACCATAATCGCACACCCCACCACCGCCCTCCCGTTCCGCACCGTAATCGTATGGCCCCCCATCCGCCCTCCGTTCCGTCCCGTAATCGCACAATCCGTCTCCTCCCCCGTTCCGCACCGTAATCGCACGCCACGCCACCACCACCATTTCCCCTCGCTGTTCCGCACCATAATCGCATGGTTCCCCCACTGCCCTCCGTTCCGTCCCGTAATCGCACGCAAGGCTCCTGCGGAAAAAACTTGAGGCACGCCGATTTGTATGCTTTTCCATACATTTCTCATACAATTTTCATACATTTTCCGTGCATTCTTTTGACAGTTTACCCCCTATCTTCGGGACGTAGAACGTGGTAGAATTACGGTGTCGGACCAAACAAGGAGATGCACATGAGAAAAGCAGTCGAAGAGTACCTGGAAGACCGTGGTTGCCGCGTCGTGCGGCAGCCGGCGGAGCCCGCGCCATGCACGTTCGAGACGCTGGTAGACGGGTTCCTAGTGCATGTGCTGCGCCTCGACAGCGAGAGCTACCGGCGCGCGTTCTGGAGCGAGGCGTACCGCAACGGACACACCATCGGACACGTCCCGCGCACGTTCGAGTCGTTCTTCAGGCGCAACGCGCGCACGTTCGAGGAGAAGGTGTCGCTCCTCCTGGGCGTGGCCGCG
>CACZAK010000064.1 GCA_902779075.1 uncultured bacterium
CTCATCGCCAAGGCCAAGGCCGCGCAGATGCCGAACGACAACATCGAGCGCGCCATCAAGAAAGGGACGGGCGAACTGGAGTCCGCCGCGCTCGTCGACGCCACCTACGAGGGCATCAAGGGCGGCATCGCCATCGTCGTTAACGTCCTCACGGACAACAAGAACCGCGCCGCCGCCGAAGTCGGCAACGTGTTCAAGAAGAACGGCACCGAATTCGCCAAGCAGGGCTCGGCCGGACGCCTCTTCGACCGCATGGGCCAGATCATGATCCCGGCGGCCGACGGCGTGGACGAGGACAAGGTGACGGAAGTCGCGCTCGACGTGGGCGCCGAGGACGTCATCTCCGAAGAGGGCGGCTTCACGGTCAAGTGCCAGCCTAACGACTTCACCACCGTCATGGACGGAATCAAGGCCGCCGGCATCACGGTTGACGAGGAGAACTCCTCCGTGGGCCTCGTGCCGAACATGACCGCCCCCGTGAGCGATGTCGCCGTCGCCAAGGCCATCAACAAGTTCGTTGACATGCTCGAGGATCTCGAGGACGTCCAGGACGTCTTCACGAACATGGAGACGACCGACGAAGTCGACGCCGCACTTGAGGCGGAGGGCTGAGCCATGAAGCTTGAGCACGTCGGCTACAACGTCGCCGAGCCCCAGAAACTCATGGACTGGTGGTGCGCGAACCTCGGCTTCAAGCAGGTCCACCCCGCGTTCATCGTGGACTCCACGGGCCAGACGGCCCTTGAGTTCTACAACAATCCGGACGCGCCGGTCCCAGACTGGGCGAACATGAACCCGCTCTCGATGCACATCGCCTTCCTTTCTGACGATGTGGACGCCGAGGCCGCCCGCCTCGTCGCCGCCGGTGCCACCCTGCTCGAGACCGTGCACAAGCCCGGCTTCGACATGGTGATGCTCCGCGACCCGTTCGGCATGGCCATCCAGTTCGTGAAGCGCGGCACACCGATCCTCACATGACGGGTCGTGCCCACTTCCTGGGAATAGGCGGCGTCGGCATGGCTGGCGTCGCCTTTCTGTTAAAAGCCCAAGGCCGCGCGGTCTCGGGCTGTGATCTTTATTCCACGCCCCGCACGCGCTGGCTGGAGGAATGCGGTATTACCGTGGCCGTCGGACATTCCGCCGCGCACATCACGCCCGCCATCGACGAGCTCATCGTCACTCCCGCCGTCCCACCAGACAATCCCGAACTCGCAGCCGCGCGCGCCGCCGGACTCACCGTCCGCAGCCGCGGCGAAGTGCTCGCCTCCCTCGTCAACGCCGCAGACGGCATTGCCGTGTGCGGGACCCACGGCAAGACTACCACCGCCACCTTCATCACCCGCCTTCTCCAGAACCTCGGCGCTGCCCCCTCCTGGTGCATCGGCGGCGAAACAGGGCCTGTCCCCGTCGCTGGCGTGGGGCCAGGCCCCCTCGTGGTGGAAGCCGACGAGTCCGACGGCACCCTCGCGCTCTACCGTCCGCGTACGCTCGTCCTCAACGCCGTCGACTTCGACCATCTTGAGCATTTCAACTCAAAGGACGACTACTTCAACTGCTACCGCGCGGCCATCCGCCAGACGAGCGACACTGTCATCGTCTGCGCCGACCACCCGCAGGCCGTTGCGCTCGTCCGCGATGAAATGGCCCCCCACCCCGGTAGGGCGGTCGCCCCGCGACCGCCGAAGAATCCTAAGGTCTTGACCTTCGGCTTTGCTCCCGACGCACAAGTGAACGCCGACGACTGGCCGGACATCCCCGTTCTCGGACGCCACAACATGGCAAACGCGCTCGCCGCCATCGCCGTGGCCCTCTCGCGCGGCTTTACCCGCGATCAAATCTCCGCTGCCCTTCCCGACGCCGTCGCTGCCCTTCCCGACCGGCGCTTCGAACTCATTGCAGAATCGAACGGCGTGCGCGTGTACACCGACTACGCGCATCACCCGGCAGAGCTGAAATGCGCGATAGACATGGCGCGCGCCCTGCACCCCGCACGCCTGCGCGTCATGTTCCAGCCCCATCGCTACTCGCGCACGAAAGCGCTGCGCGACGAGTTTCCGCCGGCCTTCGCGGCGGCGGACGAAGTGGTTCTCGCCCCCGTCTACGCGGCCTTTGAAGAACCCATTCCCGGCGGAGACATCACCGACCTCTACGCGGCCTTCGGGGGACAGACCCCACATGTCATCTTGGCGCGTTCGCTCGACGAAGGCTGGCAACATCTTCTCCGCACGGCCCGTCCCGGCGACATCCTCATGCTCCTCGGCGCAGGTGACATCATCAACCTAGTGCCACGCGTCAAAGCCGAACTGGCAAGCCATGCACCCAATGGTCTCCCCGCCTTCCTCATCAACCTCGACCGGCATCCCGACCGTCTCTCCGCCGCACAGACGCACCTAGCGCAAGCGGACGTACACGCCGAGCGCGTGGCGGCCGTGGACGGCCCTGCGCTCTCCCCCGCAGAGCGCCGCGCCGCCGTCGCGCGTTTCCACGCCCTTCTCGCGCGCGGACGGCTCTACACGCCAGGACAAATCGGCTGCGCGCTCTCCCACCACGCAATCTACCGCCGAATGATCGCCGAGAGCATCCCCGCCGCGCTCGTCTTCGAGGACGACGTTCTGCTCACTCCAGAATTTCCCGCCTCGCTCGCTGCCGCAGAGAAAACCGTAGATGTCTCACGCCCGCAGGTCTTCCTGTTTTCAGATGGGACACAACAACCCCTTCCGCGTACGGACGCAGCTTTCGCACGCGCCACCTGCGGTGACTGTTCGGAAGCCTATCTCATCACCCTTCCCGCCGCGCGCGAACTCCTGCGCGTCAACTCGCCGATGGTCGTGATGCTAGATAGCTGGACCCGGTTCGCCGCACGCGGACACATCGAGCTTTATCGCGCCACACCCGCCACCGCCACGCAGGACCATGCCTTCCAGTCCGTAGTACCCGGCTACATGCGGCCATCCAACGGCTTTCTCCGCTTTTTCTGGAATCTTGCACGGCTCATCGAGAAGCCGCTTGACGCACTCTGGTTCCGACTGGCAGGCCGATAAAGCGGCGCGCGCGGGGCGCGCGCCCTACCGTGCAGCGGTTTGCACGAAGTTAAGCCAGCGTCCGATCAAGTAGTCTATGTTGAGATCAGCCGTCAGTTCCGGCACCTTTCCTCGCTCCGCGTTTTTCCACCATTTGAGGATGCGGTCCGCAAGCGCGACGGCATCATGCGGTGGCACAAGCCACTTCTGCTTGTCGGCCTCCGTCAGCAACTCGTCGAGAAAACCGATGCCGCGGCAACCCATAACCGGCACGCCGCACGCAAGGGCCTCGGCGTACACGCAACAGAAACTCTCGTTTGAAGACGGCAACACGAAGAGATCGAGCGATCTGTAGAAATCCGCCAGCCGCTCGTGCGGCATCTCGCGCTCGAAACGCACCACGTCCATGATTCCCTGCGCCTTCGCGAACGCCCTGCAATCCTCCAACATCTCCCCGCTTCCCACGAACCGTACCGTCAGGTCGGGGATAACGCCCTTCAGACGAGCCACCGCCTGCAGTAGCGTCATCTGCCCCTTCTGCGGATGGAAGTTCGCCACGCAGCCGATGACAAAACCCGTGTCGTGACGCGGCTCCGCCGCCGGACTGAACTTACGGCCGTCCACGCCGTTGTAGAGCACGTATGAAGCCTTGGGTGGATTGAACGGACGCATCCAGCGTCCAAAGAGAAGCCGCTCCTTCAAATCCGCCCACGGTCCTTCCATGTCCTTCACGAACATCTTCCCAAAGGATGCGCGCGCCTGTTCGCTAGTGAACACATGCACGTCCATCGCCTCGCAGAGACGACGCCAGTAAAAGTAAAGCCACGTTGCATGCCCCGGCAATTCGCCCAGGCGTCCGCTCCGAAGGTGCACCGGACACATGATGTGGTGCTGCAGCGCGCACAGGATCTGCGGGTTCAAGCGCTTCGCGGCGACGGCGTACGGCGCGAAATTGACGGTGTGGACGTGGCAGACGGCCACGTCAGCCCATGCGATGCCCGTCTCCTCCACGCATCGCAAGAACGCACGCACGTTTAGCCAGTCTACGAGAAATGGCGCAAACTCGCATGGCAGTATCTTGCACGGAAAGCGGTGCACGCGCACGCCCTCAACCTCGTAGTCCGGCCCCGTACCAGACACGAACACGCGCACGTCAAAACGGCCATCGCGGATCAACGCCTGCGCGACGTCGAGACAGAACCCGCCGCGCCACGACTCGGGCGAGGGGAAGTACGGCGTGACAAAAAGGTAGATCGGCTTCATGCTTGGTCTCGTCCGCCTACCCGTTGATTCCCAACTTGCCGAGGCGGTAGTTCATCATGCGCGGCGAGACTCCCAGTTCGCGCCCTGCCGCGCTGCGGTTGCCGCCGTGTCGGCGGAGGGCGTCCTCCAGCACGTGCCGCTCGTACGCCGCCAGCTTCGCCTCCAGCGTCCGGCTTTCCGTCCCCGCGTCAAACGGCGTCTCGGCGAATTCCTCCGCCTGCACCTGCGGAGGCAGGTTGTAGCCGTGGATCGTGTCGTCCGTTGCGGTGAGCACCGCCCGCTCGATGCAGTTCTCGAGCTCGCGCACGTTGCCCGGCCACTTCCACGCGAGCAGCATGTTCACGGCCGGCGCGGAGATCTTCGTGACCTGCTTGCCGTACTTCACGCTCATCCGCTCCATGAAATGCTCCGCAAGGAGCAGCACGTCGCCAGTGCGCGCGGCAAGGTCGGGCATCGCGATCGGGAACACCGAGAGGCGGTAGTAGAGGTCTTCGCGGAACTTGCCCTCGGCCATCATGCGCTCGAGGTTCCGGCTTGTCGCCGCGATGAAGCGCACGTTGGAATGGATTTCCGAGTTCGACCCGATGCGCGAGAACGTGCGCTCCTGCAGGAACCGGAGCAGCTTCACCTGGAGCGGCACGCTCAGGTCGCCGATCTCGTCAAGGAACAGCGTGCCGCCATCCGCCGCCTCCGCGCGGCCGATCCGACGCTGGTCCGCGCCCGTGAACGCACCCTTCTCGTGTCCGAACAGCTCGCTTTCAATCAGCGTCTCGGGAAGCGCCGCGCAGTTGAGGACCACGAACGGCTTGTCCTTGCGCGACGACAGACGCTGGATCGCGCGCGCGACGAGCTCCTTGCCCGTACCGCTCGCCCCGCGCACGAGCACCGTCGCGTCACTCGGCGCCACCTGCCGTATCTGCTCGTACACGGCGCGCATCTCGCGGCAGTTGCCGAGCAGGTCACCCGGATTCGCGGTGAGCATGTCGCGCAGACGCCGGTTCTCCGCCACGAGCGCGTCGCGCTCCTCGTGCTCCTTCAGACACACCGCCGCCGCGTCGGCCGTGATGTTCGCGATGATCTGAAGAAGCGCCACGTCCCGGTTGAACGCCTCCGCCGTGAAGTCCGGCGGGTTGGGCCGGTCCACGGACAGCGTGCCAATCACCTGCCCCAGATGGACGAGCGGCACGCACACGAACGCGATCGGACACGCCCCGCCGCGCGCGCCCGTGCGGTTGAGGAACCGGCTGTCCTCATGCACGTCCGGCACCACCTCCGCACGCCCCGTCTGCGCAACGCGCCCTGTGATGCCCTCGCCCAAGCGGTAATGCCCGTGCGCCTTCTCCTCGGCGTTCAGCCCACGCGACGCCTCAATGGACAATTCATTCCCCTGCAACAGCGTGAACGTGCCGCGGCACATGTCCATGCTCTTTTCGAGAATACCAAGCACGTCATCAAGCAGCACGCGCACATTGCGTTCCCGCACGAGCGCCGAGCTGATTTCCTGAAGAACTGCTATTTCCGATGGCAACTTTGCTCTCATGGGCGGTTAGTATACCAAAATCCCTTGTTTTTGACAATGCCTGTAAAACTTTACACTTCGTGTAACGACATGGTTGGGCGGTTTCGACGAAACCACCGCAACTTAGCCCGCAGCCTACGCCCAAGACTTCAAAACTCCAAAACTCCCAGTAGCGAAAGCAAAGAGAAGGTTTGCAATTAGCTCACTTGCCTTGGGGTGCCTCGGGCTTGAGGATCATGCACTGCGTGCGGACTTCATGCCGGTTGACAAGGAAAAGACTCCACGCCAGGCTGTTGTCCTCGGAGGTCTGCAAGTGCGTGATTCGGCGTGAACCGACAACGTCCAGCGCATGCTTGAGAGAGATGAGGTTGTTGTCTATCGTCGCCTCGTTCGCAAAAAGCCTTACATTGAAGTCGTCAACGACCTCCTGATTTCCTTCCGTCCACGGGAGCCCCGTGCAAAGCGGGATGAACCACAGAAGCTGATACGAGAAGTTCTGCGTAACGAAAGACGCTAACGGCACTTCGCCGTCATTGACCGGGATGTTTGTTTTCCAACGGGCAATCTCGGAATACGAGCTGCATCCGGCGAACGAAAGCGCGATGGCAGTCAAAGACAGCGCTGCAAATGCCTTTCCAATGATTTTCATTTCTGCTTCTCCTTACTTGGAAGTCGTTTTACGCGGCACGAGGATTGCCGACACGTTCATGTGCGACGACCCGAAGAATGCCCCTATCAAACCAGCGTAGCTTACATCGGCGTACGAACAGTCGGAATTGTCGAAATAGACCTCGGCAAGGTCGCAATTCCGGCGCTCGGCAATCTTGTGCAGCGCGTCCTGAAGCTCACTGTAACCGACTTGGTCTCTGAATAACGAGGTGCCGCCCTTGATCTCGCCAGTCGCCGAATCCCACCGGAGATCCCCCGAAACGAGCGGAACCGTCCATAAAAAGTAGTACCCCGACGTGGTTATCGCCACGGACTGCCCGTATTCGGCGCCTTTCGCCCCATTCACGGTGACGTTCTTCAACATCCCAGGAGATGAATAATTCACCGAGGCACATCCCGACGTCATCGCGGCAAGCAACGCCGCAAGCCCCGCAAGGACCGTCCTTGTCTTTATTTCTTTCATCAGAAGTTTCCTAACTTATGTGGGACTAAGCGCTCTCGCGCAAAGCCTTGGTTTGACGGGAATTCCGCACCGGTCACACGGCCGACGCCATCCCGCCGAAAACGCGAAAATTGTATCACATCCCCATGCGTGACGCAAGCAGGGACATGCAACTTTTACAAGCCGACGATCGACTTGATGTCGTCGTAGGTGAGTTTCTCCATCACCTGCGTGTCGGTGGTGCCCACGGTGGCGTCGATCACGGCCTGCTTCTTCTGCTGGAGCGCGAGGACGCGCTCCTCCACGCTGTTCTCGGCGATCATCTTCACCACGTACACCGTGCGCTTCTGTCCGATGCGGTGCGCGCGGTCCGTCGCCTGGTCCTCCACCGCCGGGTTCCACCACGGATCGAAATGCACCACCATGTCCGCGCCCGTGAGGTTGAGCCCCGTGCCGCCCGCGTGGAGCGAGATGAGGAACAGCGGGATCGACTCGTCCGTGTTGAACGTACGGCATTCGCCAAGGCGGTCTTTCGTGGAACCATCGAGGTAGCAGTAACGGATGCCACGCGCCTCCAGCTCGTTGCGCAAAATCGTGAGCATCGTCACGAACTGGCTGAACACGAGCACGCGGTGTCCACCGTCCATTGCCTCGTCGAGCATCTCGAAGAAGACTTCGAGCTTCCCGGAGAGGTCGTGGTTCGTGGTTTGTGGTTCGTGGTTTGTGGTTCGTGGGTTCTTTTCCCGGTATTCTTTGAGGAGTTCGAGGTGGCATGAGACCTGGCGAAGGCGCATGAGGAGCGCGAGGATCTCGAACTTCGACTTCGCGAAGCCCTTCGCCTTCACCATGTCGCCGATTTTCCCCTTCGCCTCGGCGAGGAGTCGGTTGTACCAGCTCTGCTGTTCGGGCGTCATCGGACAATACGCCACCTTCACGATCTTGTCCGGCAGATCCTTCGCCACGGTCTGCTTCAGACGCCGGAGGATGAACGGGTGCAGCTTGTGGCGCAGACGCTCCTGCGCCGCCCGCCCTTCTTCGCCGCCGCACGCGATCGGCTGTTCCACGCGCACGCTGAACGTGTCGTACCCGCCGAGGTAATCGGGCAGGAGGAAATCGAAGATGCTCCACACGTCCGCGACGGAATTCTCCACTGGCGTACCGGTGAGGACGAGCTTCTGGAGGCCGTTCAATCGCTTCGCGCTCTTCGCGTTGCGCGTAGTGCGGTTCTTGATGTGCTGCGCCTCGTCGAGCACGATCACGCTGAAGGTCCGGTCAAGGTAGGCGTCCTCGAGGTCGCGCTGCAGAAGCGCGTAGGAGGTGATCACGAGGTCGGCCTCGGGAATGCGGGCAAAGGCGTCCGCGCGGTCGGGTCCCGATACGACAAGCCGCTTCAACCACGGCGTGAACTTCTCCGCCTCGGCGTTCCAGTTCTGGACGAGCGACGTGGGGCACACCACGAGCGCGGGCTTGCCGCGCGCCTCCGGGTCGATGCGCTCAAGCGAAATCCACGTGAGCGTCTGGAGCGTCTTGCCGAGGCCCATTTCGTCCGCAAGCAGACCCGACAGCCCGCTCTTTTCGAGGAAGCGCATCCAGTAGACGCCCTGTTTCTGATAGGGACGCAACACGCCCTCCAGCTGTCCTAGGTCGACGGGCTCGAACTTCGCGTCTTCGTCCTTCGCACGCGTGGCGGAGAGCTCGCGCCACGTCGGCGCGGCTTCATCCTCGAAGTCCACCTCGTCGAAACTCGTGAGCGCGCCGCGCACGTAGGGGGCGTACACGCGCGGGAGGCGGAAGTGTCCCGGACGCGCCGCCGTGCCCGTCTCGGAGCAGTCCGCGAACACGCCGCGCATTTCCTCGACGGCGCCGATGTTTAGGAGATACGTGCCCTCGGACGTCATCAGGTAGGAGTCGCCCCGGTTGATCGCGCCCTGGATTTCGGACTGCGAGACCTTCCGCGAACCCGCCTCGAAGGTATAGCCGACCTCGAACGCGCCGCCGGGCGCGTCCGACACGTCCACCACCGGCACGATGCGCGGCAACCCGTCGAGCGCGGACGAAAGCCGTTCGGAATACGTGACCTTCCAGCCCATCCTCCTCATCCGCGGCTCCCCGCTGCCGAGGAAGTTCAGCACGTCGCGTGGTTCGGTAATGAACCAACGGTCGGAGTCGGACGGCTCGAAGCCGAGTTTCGGGAGTATCGCAAGGGCTGCCTGCTCCGCTTTCAGGTTGCGCACGTGGTAGAGGAGCATGTCGCTGGGATCGGGACGGCAGATGGCGTCCGGCCCAGCCGGCGCGCCGCAGCCGATTTCCTGTTCGCCGTAGCGCGCGAAGAGCTGGGCGGAGATGGACGCGCGCGAGCCGGAGAGCTTCACGTGGATCACGGGCGCGTCCGGCACGAAGCGGAAGAAATCCTCGCTTGGCGACATCTGCACCTCGATTTGCTGGCGCAACACGGGCAGATTATTTCGGATGAACGCCGGCATCACCTCGCGCGGAATCACCTCGTCGTGCCGATAAATGCTCTGGAACGGTCCCTTCAGCACGTTCGCAAGCGGCACGAACATGGGCGTGCCCTCGCCCTGCTCCGTAAGCGGCGTGGTCCACACGAAACCCGTTGAGCCGTGTACGAGGAAACGGTCCGCAGAGGCCACGTGCTCGAACGGCAGCTCCGCCCACGGAAACAACTCGAACTGTCCGTCCTCCTCGAAATACTCCGCCTTCAGCACGCACCGCGCGCGCGCGGCCTGCGTGCGCATGGCGAGGATGTTGAGGAAGTCGCCGGGGACGAGCTTGATGTCGGACGTCGCCGGACCCGCACAGACATCCTCCAGCACGCTGAGGAGGTTGTCGTCGCCCTTCGAGAGATGCACGCCTTCCCGCAGCGCGGGCTCCTCCGGCGCGTGGCGCACGCCCGCCTCGTCCACGAGCGCGAGATGCGCCTGCACGCCGCCCGCGTAGAACTCGCGCACGAAGTCGCGTCCCCACGTGAGCAGCACGCGCATGCGCGGGCCGGTGAGTTTCCGCTGGATGTACGCGCTCGGATCGATCTCCGCCACGCGCTGCGCCGCACGACGCTCGGCCTGGTGCTTCGCCTCGGCCTCGGGGTCGTTCATCCGGTACATCAGCATGAGGGCGATGGCGACGACATGCGGACACACCATCGCGAATTCCTTGTTCGTCTTGCAGGGGCATTGCGACTGGATGTGTCCGTCGTCGAACAGCTTGAAACCGGTGCGCATGTCCCAGCCGCTGGACAGCGTGATTGCGCCTGTCGCCTCATGGGTTTCAGGGTTCCACTCGGCATTCACCACCGCTCCGCGCTTGCCCAGCTGCAGCGCCTGGCTGAACACGGAATCCCCGCCCCAGCCGATGAGCATCTTGTGCGTGAAATCTTTGGGAGTCATGCCAGCACCTCCACGAAACGCGCAGCGTTCGCGTCCACGGCCGCCTCCAGCGCGGCCGCGTCCATCCCGCGCAGTTCCGCGAGTTTGCGCATGATTTCATCGGGAGAAGGTCGCGGTTGTTCCGGCGCGCTCGGCGAGCGCGCCCTACCAGGGGAATAATCCGCATCGGTCTCCACAAGAAGGCGCTCCAGCGGAATCTTCTTCACTAGCGCACGGTAATTGACGGCGTGGTCGTTGAGCAGCGCCGCTCCGACGCCCACGAATCCATTGAGCGCCGCAATATCCGGCAACAAGCCGCCGCTCCGCGAAAAGCCGTGGAAGAGGAACGCGGGGATACTTCCCGCATACGGCCGGCACGCCGCCACCACTTCGCCCCAACACTTCGCGCCGTGCAGTACCACAGGACGCTGGAACTCCGCCGCGATTTCAAGCTGCGCGGCAAACACCGCACGCTGCGCCGGATCAATCACGCGACTCTTCAGCCGGTCAAGCCCGATCTCGCCCACGCCTACATGCGCATCCGCCTCCAGCACCGCCCGCAACTCCGCCGCAAATTCTCCATCCTGGTAGGGACGCCTCGCCGAGGCGTCCGCCGCACATTCGCCACCTTGGTAGGGACGCCTCGCCGAGGCGTCCGCCGCACATTCGCCACCTTGGTAGGGCGCGCGCCCCGCGCGCGCCGCCTCCCACGGGTGCACCCCGTAGAAGCGAAACTCACGCCCGCCGACGGTCAAAAAGGTGGCATAGCCGTCGCGATGGTAGTGGGCGTCCGTCATTGCGCCGCCTCCTCAGGCATGAAGGTGAAGAGAAAGCCTCCGCTCGCGGCAAGGTCGATGAAGAGGCGCGCATCGGGCGCGATGCCGGGGAGGATGTTTTGCGAGACGGCGGAAACGCCGTCTCTTAGAACATCCACGGAGTAGGAAGTAACGCGCAAATCAGGCGGCGTCAATTCCCACACATCCTCGAAGCGCACCGTGAGTGTGGTGGCATCTACGGTGAAGCCCCCCACCTGCCATACGGCCCCGGTAGGGCGGTCGCCCCGCGACCGCCGCACAGCCCCGGTAGGGCGGTCGCCCCGCGACCACCGCAACCTCCGCGCGAAAACGAGAAAATCATCCGGCTCGCCGCGCATGACGTGAAAGGCTTCGCCCTCGCCGTCGATTCCAAGAAATGCCCGAAACGCCGCGCGCGCGGGCGGCGTCACGGCTTCGCCGAAAACCGGCTCCGGCAGCGGCCCGTGCGCGAACGGCACCACGCAAAAGGCCGCCGTGAGCAGATCGCGCCCATCGGCGAGCGCGAGGGAATCAACTGCTGGATCGGTGGCAAGGCGCGCCTCTGCAAGGTCTGCGGGACGCCTCCACGCGCGCGACGGACACCCCGGGCTTTCCGACCAGAGTTCTCCGTCGCGCCAGAAGAGCTGGGCGATGACGTTCACGAGCCGGGGTGGACGGGATGTCCACCGGCCGCGCATAGCGGACAAGAAGCCGGCTCCCACGTTGTGGGCTGTATCTGCACAAGCGAGAACATCGGGATGTCGCCGAACTTCACGCTGCCCTTGGAGCGGTCCACGAGCAGCACCACTGCGGCCACTTCCGCGCCGGCGGCCTTCACGAGGTCGATCGTCTCCTGCACGCGGCCGCCCTTCGTCACCACGTCCTCGGCCACAACGTAGCGTTCTCCGGGCTTGAGGGAGAAGCGGCGCATCGCGAGCTTCGTGACGGGCTTGCCCGTGGCGTCAACCTCGTCGCCAGCCTGCACCTTCTCGGCGAACACGCACTTGGTGTCGAGCGCGCGGGCGACCTCGTGTCCCACGAGGATTCCTCCCACGGCTGGCGAAATCACGCCGTCGATCGCGCCGATGTCGCAGGCGTCCTTCATCTTGGCGACGAGTTCGTCGCAGAGGCGCGCGGCGATGCGCGGGTAGCGCAGCACGTTGGCGCACTGGAAGTAGCGGTCGGAGTGGAGTTTCGAGCGGAGCTCGTATCGGCGAATATCTTGAGGATTTCCTCTTCTGTCATCATGGTGTTGTTTCCTTTCCTTTTTCCTTAAGCGAATCGGGCAGCGCGAGCAGTTCCGCGTCGCGCGGACGCGCGGCGGACTCTGCTGCCTTGGCAAGCCCCTCAACTCCAGAGCGTGCGAGCGAGACGGGTAGAAGCCGCGGACGCTCTGCCGGCGCCGGACTGGGGACGCAATACGGGGAAGAGAACGCATTCCCGATTGGCAACGTACGCGGTGCGGGAACTGGTTCTTCGAATTCAAAGGCCGTGCGGCTCTCGCCGCCGCTGAGCCGCATGCGGGCCCGCAACTGCCACGACATGCGGCAGCTCTGCAACGCCGCAGCGTATGCGTTGTCGTCAAGCGTCACGAAGGAGGCGAACGGCTCAACCGTACCCTCCTCCGAAACCGGGGGGAAAATCGTCTTGCGCGGTATCTGCAGTACGAGCAGCAACGTGAACAGCGTAACTGCGGCCACTGGCCACCATTCGTGGAAGAAGTCCCTCATTCGCGCCGCTCCGCGATCTGAACATGCGTAACGCCCGACGTGCGGGCGATTCCAGCGAGACGCAGGAGGTCGCCCGAAGACACGCGCCGGTCTGCCAGCACCAGCAACGTGGAGTTGGCGGAGTTCTCCTGCACCCGCGCTACAAGCTGTTCGCGCAGAAGCGCGACGGACTGCGGATCGTCCAGCACGTACCGCGCGTCGTCGAAGAACGCTAGCGTGCCACCGTTCTCGCCCACGTTTGCGGACGGCAGCACGAGCATCGTCGCGCCTGGCACTACAGCCTGCCGCCCCGTAGACTTGGGGAGGTCGAACTCCACCCCAGGCGCCGCAGTGAGGCGGCCGTCGATGAGGCCGAACATCACAAGCAGAAGCGCCAGTGTGATCCACGGCGCCGCCGCGAACAGCGGCTTCGTCCAGCGCTCTCCGTGGCGCCAGATGCCCTCGGCCTGCGCCGGACGCCATCCCCACTCGCGGCCGGTCATGCAACGGCCTCCCTGTGGGCGGCAAGGATGCCGAGTATCTCGCTCGCGGCGGCCTCGAGGTCGGCCGTGAGGTGGTCTAGGCGCACGCGGAGCATTCCGTACATCACCTGCACGGAAACGGCCACCACGATGCCCGCCGCGGCCGCGCCAAGCGTCTGCATCGCTCCGCCCATGAGGTCCACCCGCGCCACGAGGGGCTGTCCGCCAACCGCTATCACCACGCGCGCCATGCCCACTATGGTGCCGAGAAGACCGAGAAGCGGCGCGGACTGCGCGATGATGGCAAGCAGCGCGAGACGCCGCTCGAAGCGCCCCACCTCGGCGCGGCCGGTCGTATCCACGGCCTCGCGCAAGATGCGCGCGGAGGCGGTGCGGTGCCGCACTGCCGCCGCGACGATGCGCGCGACCGGAGCGGGAGTCTCGTCGCATAGCGCGAGGGCCTCTTCGGCGTTGCCCTGCTCCAGCACGTTTCCGACTCCGCGCACGAAATCCTCGTAGCCCATCTGCGCGCGCCTCAGCGCGATCAGACGGTTGAAGAACAGCAGCACGCTGGTCACCCCCAGCGCGATCAGCAGCCAGAACACGGGGCCGCCCAGCATAGTCCAAACGCTCATTTGCCAGCTCTCTCCTTTCTCAGACGCGCAATGCGCTGCCGCGCGGAATCGGCTGACGGCACGCTCGCGTCAACCACGTACCTCAGCATGCGCTCGGCCTGGCGCACGTTCCCGGAAGCCTCGTAGGCATCGGCAAGGTTGAACGCCGCCCGCGCGAAGAAGGCACTCGCGTTGACGTCGAACGGCACGCCCGCGCGCACGCCGTCCACATACGCCATCACCACGTTCGTGTAGTACTGGTCGTACGCCTCGTTGTAGTTGTGCATCTTCTCGAGCGTGCGCGCCAGCTTGAACGATATGACGATGCGCATCGAAGGCGGCACGTCCGCGTCCTGCTGCACGGAACGGTATGCGTCCACCGCCTTGCTGTAGTAGGCCGAGTTGTCGGCCCCGCGCGCGAACAGGCTGTCCGCCTTCAGAACGGCCGCGCGCCTGCGCATGTCGTCGGAGACGGGCATGCGCGACGCGCGCTCAAGGACCAGCACCGCCTCGTCGAACCGTGCCTGGTCGATGAGCGCCTCGCCCTGCAGCAGCAGCGCCTCGGCGAGAATGGGCGTTTCGGGAGTCTCCTGCGCGGCGGCGGACACCGCTGCCGGGTGTTTCACGACGCGCGACACGATCTCAATGACCTTTGGATAGTCGGACTGGGCCGCCATGCAACGCGCCGCGTGTACGAGCGCGTCGAGCTGACGCCCCGCCGACACGTCCTTGTTCGTCGCGCATTCCTCAAACTCGGCTAAGGCTGCGGCGTAGTTGCGCTTGGCGAAGTCGAGTTTTGCCAACCAGATGAGGACGTCCGTCCGCAACGGCGAGTCTGGCGTTTCGTCCAGCAAGGCACGCGCGGATGCGTAAGCCTCGTCGTCGCGTCCCGCGCCGTATCGGCATAGCGCGCAGAAGAAGCGCATCTCGCCGGCCCGTGAGGGATCGATCTTCGCCACTGCCGTGAAATCGCGCTCGGCGGCCGGGAAACGGTAGTCGCGGTAGCTGGCCCGGCCGCGCCCTTCCAGCGCCTTCGCCTTCTGCGCGGGCGTGAGCGCGGGGAGCGGGCGCGCCTTTGCGGACGCCGCATCCCCCTCGTCCAACAGGGCTGCGTCCGAACCAGACTTCTCGCCCAAGAGGCGGTTGTATATCTCAATTGCCGTCGTCGTCCTTCCGGCGGATGAAAGTTCAGAGGCCAGACGCAGTCCGGCGTCGATCGAGTATTTCCCGCCGCCGTCCAGAATTGACCGGAAACCGTCCGCTGCCTCCTTGGATTGCTTTGCGCGCGACAAGGCGTCCGCACGCTGGTACTGCGCGAATTCGACTAGGTTAGAGCTTGTGACCTCGCCGTAAACGCCCGCTGCCTCCGCGAATCTGCGAGAGGCGACGAGCGCATCCCCCTGACGGAACTGGCAACGCGCACGGTCCTCCGAGTTCGTCGCCATCTGCGCCGCGCGCGCGAAAGCGCCCACGGCCTCCGCGTCGCGTCCTAGCTCCTTGAACGCAAGTCCGCGCCCTTCCAGCGCGTGAAGCGTCTGCGGATGGGCGGGATAGGCCTGCAGGAAATGGTCGTACGCCTTTAGAGCCTCTTCGCACTCGCTTGCCATGAGACGCACGTCGCCGAGCTTGAGCAGCGCGTCGCCCGATCCTGGATCGTCGGGATGCGAGCGCACGAGCGCGCCGATGCGCGCCGCGCCGCCCTCGCGTGCCGCCGCCACCGACATCTCCTTGAATCCGAGGTTAAAGCCCGCGCGCGTGGTCAACTTGCCCTTCTTCGCGCGCGCCACGGCGTTTGACGCCATCGCGAGGGCCGCGTTCGTGCTGCCAGAGAGCCAATCTGCGTCTGAAAGCGCAAGGGCTGCGTATACGTACGGCTCCTCCGCCGTCTTCTCGCCGGCCTTCACGAGCCGCTCCCGCAAAGCACGCGCCTCCTTCGTGTCGCCAAGTGCCTCCGCGATGTCCGCCGCCATCAGGCGCACCCCGTCGCCCGGCGCGCCGGGAGCGTCAACGGCGCCCTCGCGCCGCAACAGGTCCAGCGCGCCTTTCGGATCGCCCCGGGACAAATGCGCCTCAGCCCATTCGCTTGCGTTCTCCACGCGCGCCACCGAGTTGGACGGCAACTTCGAGGCGGCTTCCGCAAAATGCTTGTCGGCGGCTTCCCAGCTGCGGTCCGCCACCTCCAGGCGCCCCATCAGGCGCGCGGCCAGCACGGCGAGCTGCGGGTCTGCGATTGGCGCCTCCAGCAGCTTGTGCGCAGGCTTGATCTTCCCTTCCGCCGCAAGCGCGTAAGCGCGCCAGTAGCGGAATGCGTCTTCCGCCGGATTGCCCCAGGATTCGAGGCGGGACGGAATCTCAGATGTCTTACCCGAACGCGCAAGCGTCTCCAGCTGCACGAGCCGCGCCTCGGTGCGCAGAGCCGGCAATTTCGCCGCGTTCTCGGCACGGTGCTCGGCCGTGTACCAGTTCCCGTCGCCAAGCGCGCGACGCGCCACGACAAGGTCGTTGGACGCTGCCTGCGGCGAAATCGGCGCGGCACCGGAAACAGCGCCGAAAGCGGATGACGCCGCGACGGCGAACAAGACGAAGAGCTGGAGATTACCGTTCACGCGATCCTGTTGCTAGAGGGTGAGGTCCAGTAGCTGCGCAAGGCGCTTCGCGACGTCGGTGTTGTCGTACAAGCCCTCAAACAGCTCTGCGCCGGGGCCGAACGCGAAAACGGGAACCGGCGTCGCCGTATGGCTAGTAGCGCCGTAGTGGACCGTTGCCTTGCCAGTCGCCGGGCTCACGGTGGCGTTCACGCCGCCGGTCTCATGGTCGGCCATGACCACGACGAGCGTATCGCCGCCGTGCGCAAGCGACCAGTCGACGGCGGTGCGCGCGGCCCAGTCGATCTTCACCACGCCCAAAACGGTCTGGGTGGGCTTGTTGGCGTGCGACCCGTGGTCGGGATCGCCGCTCTCGATTAGCACGAAGAAGCGCTTTCCGTCCTGCGACAGACGGTTCAGCGCCGTCTCCGTCAACTGCTTGTAACGTGATTCTTCGTCGAGCTCGCCGTCCTTCAGCTGCGCAAGGACGCGCTTGTCGCGCGGGGCCTCGAGGAATGAGGCGAACGTCTCGCACAGCTGGTAGCCCTTCCCGGTCATTTCGGACAGGATGTCGCGGCCGTCCCTGCGCTTTCCGCCCTTCGCCTTCGGGAGGAAATACCGTCTGCAGTGGTAGCCAAGAAGGATCTCGAAGTCGCACTTCGCGGCGTCGCGGATGATGTCCTCGCTGTACGAGCGGACCGGCACGTGCGCGTAGTAGGCGGACGGCGTCGCGCCGATGAAGGGATCGTCCGTCATCAGGCCGATTGCGAATCCCGCCGCATGCGCGCGGGTGGCGATGGAGTCGACGCGGGACCGGTCCGGAAGCATGCCGAGCATGCTGTTGTTCGTCTTGCGCCCGCAGGCGAACGCCGTCGCGGAGGCGGCGCTGTCGGTCACGTCCGCGTTCGCCGAGTAAGTTGTCGCGAACCCGGCGTATGGAAGCTGGTTCATCACGAGCGCGCCCGGACGCTGGCGCAGGAAGTTCGAGGCGAACGTAACGGACCCGATGCCCATGCCGTCGCCTAGGATGAACACGACGTTGCGCGGCTTCGCCCCTACGGGATAGACGGGAAGCGGCTTTTCGTAGAGGTCGGGGAATTTGTAGGTGCGCGTGATGCGGAGATCCACGGGCACTTGGCGGGGTTTGCGCCTATCGCCCACCGTCGCGCCCGCGACGACCCAAAGCCCTTCGTCGGCTGTGAAGGAAAAGGCAGCAAGTTTCTTCCCGCGCGCGAGGGGGAAGGTCGAGACGAAGAGCGACACCTGCGTGTTGTTGTTGTAGATCGTCCATGCGCGCACGGCGTTGCGGTAGCTGCGCGAGGCCATCCAGTCGCCAACGTCGCGGCCGATGCGGACATGGCGCTCTTCCTTGGCGCCGCCCTCGTAGACGAGGTGAAGCGATCCGACGATCGGCTTGTCGTCCGGCGAAGTGAACGACGAGGCGTGCAGCAGGTAGAGGCAGTCGCCACGCAGCGGCTTTGCGAGCTTCACTTCGGCGGACTGCGCGAGGTAGGTGCGCCTGTGCCCGCCGAGGACGATGCATGCCTTATCCGAGCTCGTGGACGCAGGCGCGATCTGGAACGGGATGCCGCCGATGTCCTGCTCGCCGGACGGCAACATGCGCAGGTCGTTGCTGCCGAGGTCGATGAACCCGCCTTTTTGGTCGTCTGCCTCGTCATCGAGGAAGGATGAATTAGCGCCGTTCCCGAACGGAACCGGAACAAACGCGGCACTTGCGGCGAGAACCGTTGCGGCGACGCCTGCGAAGAGTGTGCTGACTTTGCGAATGTACATATTTGCCAACTTCATTTTTGCTTGTTAGTTTACTTAATTCGTTCAAGGGCATAGTGCCCCAAACCGCGTATATTTTACAATATTCCGCGCTTCCCTGTCAATGATTGCGCAGTTCCCCAGCCCTTCACAGGGGATCAGCCACCGGGTTGGAGGGTGGGGGCGACGTCGACCGCGAGCGCGGCGTCGCCCGTGACGTTGCGCCGCCAGTAGGCGAGGCCGGCGATCATCGCCGCGTTGTCGCCGCAGTACTTCGGCTGTGCGAGGAGGAGCGGCACGCCCGCCGCCTGCGCGACTTCCGCGAGGCGCGCACGAAGGCGTCCGTTCAGCGACACGCCGCCACCCACCACGAGCGCCTTGTAGGCGCGGCGTCTCAACGCGCGTACCGTACGGTTTGCAAGCGCACCAACAATCGCCTCCTGGTAACCTGCCACGATCCGAGCCTTTTCGGCGTCGTCCTTCGGCGGGTTCTTGCGCACTGAGTAGAGAAGCGCCGTCTTGAGGCCGGAGAAGGACACGCAGAGCTCAGCGTCGAGTCCCGCAAGCGCCGCCGTGCCGGGACGCGGCGCGCCCTTCGGGAAGCGCGGCAGGTCGTCCGTGATTGGCACGTTCCGCGCCCAGCGGTCGATCACGGGCCCGCCCGGGTAGCCGAGGCCGAGCAGCTTCGCCGCCTTGTCGAACGCCTCGCCGGCCGCGTCGTCGAGCGTCTGGCCAATTATCTTGTATTCGCCATAGGACGGCATGTCGATCCACGTGGTGTGTCCGCCCGAGACAGCAAGTCCCAGCGCTGGCATGCAGGATTCGGGCGATCCTACGGTCGCGCCGGATCCCGCGTCGAAGAGGAACGGCGTGTGGAGGTGCGCCTCGATGTGGTTCACGCCGATGAGCGGCACGCCGAGCGAGAGTGCAAGACCCTTCGCTGCGTTGAGGCCCACGAGAAGCGAGCTCGCGAGTCCGGGACCGTACGTCACGGCCACGGCGTCGATAGACATGCCGCCCTTCATCGCCTCCTGCACGACGCCGTGTATCTTCTCGATGTGCGCACGGCTCGCCACCTCCGGCACCACGCCGCCGTAGGGCTGGTGCAGCGGAATCTGCGTGTACACGACGTTCGCGAGCACCTCGCGTCCGTCCTTAACCACTGCGCACGCCGTCTCGTCGCAGCTCGTCTCAATTCCCAGGATATTCATTACCAAAACTTCCACCAGGCCTTTTTCACCGGCTCCACGCCGCCCGTGTCCTTGTAAAACTCCTTCACACGCTCCGAGCCAGCGACGTCCGGGTCGGACATCATCTCGCGCCCCCTGTATTCCAGGATGTCGGGCAGGCTCCAGAACGTGCTGTACAGGAACTTGCCCTGCGTGGCGAGGTGAAGCACCACAACCTCGCCTGTCTGCATCACGGAGATGACCGGCGGCTTCACGCGGATGACGGGTCCCAAGTCGGTTGTGCGCCACCGCCGTGTGGAGATGCCCTCGTCGCGCGCCTTCATGAAAAGGTGCTCCACCTGGTCGCGTCCCCAGTGGACAAGCTCAAAGTTGCGACGGAGACCCTCGCGGTTCGAGAACATCTGGAGTGCATTCGCGCAGTGGAGACCTGGCACCACGTCGAAACTCTTGAGAGAGCTCTCAAAGCGCATGCCGCCGTGTACCAGTACGGCACGGGCGAGATAGCGCGTGTTCTCGTCAAAGCGGAAGTGGTTCGCAAGGAACGTTTCCAGCTTCTGCCCCTCTCCCGAAAGCAGCGCGAACGGCGCCACGAACGGCTTGTCCGTAATGCGGTCGTACCGATGCTGGTCGTGCGCGCGGAACAGCTCCACGAAGAGACGGTCTGATGCGTCCGGCTTGCGGCAGTCGACCACGTCCGCAGAGGCGTTCGCCACGTCCACGACGGCGCGGATGCGTTCGCCCTCCACGTACTCGTCGTGGGTCATTATGAGCTGTACCGTGATCTCGGTAGGCAGCGCGGCGGCAGACGCCATCCGCACGAGGCAGGCGGCGAACAGCGGGAGGAGCATGGTTGTCGTTCTTTTCATGGGTTTTTCTCCTATACTCTGATCTTCATTCCGTCGTACGTAAGCCGTATCCGGCGCGGCAGGCGCGCCTCGAATTCGGCGTGCTTCACGTCGTGGCACATGTGAACGAAGTAGCCGCGCCGCGGCGCGATCTCGTCCATGTAGGCGAGCGCACGGTCGAGCGTGAGGTGCGTGGGGTGCGGACGCGTATCGCGGAGACAGTCCAGCACCGCAACGTCCGCACCGCGCATCTTCGCAAGCGTTTTCGGCGGGATATCGTAGCAGTCGCTCACGTACGCCACGCGCTTTCCGTCGTGCTCGAAGAGGTAGCCGTACGTTGGCGTGTTGCCATGCACGACGGGAAGCGGCGTCACGCGCACGTCGCCAAGGTGGAACGCGCGCGTCGCCCGGTGGAATTCAATCATCGGACGATACAATCCCAGCGCGTTCGGCTTCGTGCCGATGTATGGAAAGATTCGGTGCACTGCATCAATCGTCTCGGGCGAGGCATAGCAAGG
Organism: uncultured bacterium; assembly: GCA_902779075.1. The sequence goes on from CACZAK010000064.1 coordinate 20,804, forward strand.
AAGAACTGTTTTCCCGTTTAGCGTGTTGAACCGACGCAGGTCATCGAATCCGGCAATGTGGTCCATGTGCACGTGGGTGAGCAGACACGCACGCACGTCCAATACCTTAAGCTCAAGACACGCAATGCGGAACTCGGGCGGCGCATCCACCACGAACGCCATGCCCGGCGTCTGCACGTAGAGTCCCGTGCGGCGGCGCCGGTCGCGCGGGTCGTCGGAAGTGCAAGTCGGACACGTACACCCGATCTGGGGCACGCCGACGGAAGTACCCGTCCCGAGGAATGTCAAGCGCAAAGACATGGCGTATATTATACCATGTTTCGGCGCGAGAACTCGCAGCCGCAGTAAGATTGCCGGTAAAGGTCCAGCTCGGCAGCACGCCGGAGCGAGCGCAGGAAGCCGTCCTTCTTCTTGAAATCTACGGGCAGGAACTTCGGCGCGGCGGTTGCCGACCCGCCGCAGTCCTTTGCGGAAACGCCCCATGCGGCGTCCGCACCCGCCTCAAACACCATCGGGCTCACCTTGTGGGGCGAGACGGTAAGCGACGTGGTGAACGCCTCGTAGCCGTGTTCCGCCGCCCACGCCGCCGCGCGCGCGAGGTTGTAGCGAAAGCACCGCGCACACCGCGCGCCCTTCTCAGGCGCGTCCTCAAAACCCTTCGCCACGTTCTCGTACCAGTCCGCGTGGTCGTAGGTGTCGGCCACCAGCTCCACGCCGTCGGCTTCGGCCAGCTTGCGCGCGTTCGCGAGCCGCTTCTCGAACTCCGCTTCCGTATCGATGTTGGAGTTGGAGAAGAAGAGTGCGACCTCGTTACCGAGGTCGCGCAGCGCGGGCACGCACGCGCTAGCGCACGGCCCGCAGCACGTATGAAGCAACACCCTCACGCCCGGTAGTTCGGAGCTTCCTTCGTGATTGTGATGTCATGCGGACGCGCCTCGCGGAGGCCCGCCGTCGTGATGCGGTAGAACTTGCCGCGCTCCTGCAGCTCGGTGATCGTCTTCGTGCCGCAGTAGCCGAGCGACGCGCGAAGGCCGCCGCAGAACTGCGTCATGATGGAGTGGACCCGCCCCGAGTACGGCACCATGCCCTCGATGCCCTGCGGCACGAGGTCGTCGTCCGCCTCGTTGTCCTGGAAGTAGCGCGCGCGAGAGCCCTTGCCGTTCTTGAGCGCGCCAAGCGAGCCCATGCCACGGTACACGACGTACTGGCGTCCGTTCTGGTAGATCTTCTCGCCCGGACTTTCCTCGGTGCCCGCGAGCACGCTGCCGAGCATCACGCTCGACGCACCCGCCGCGAGCGCTTTCGGTACGTCGCCGGAGAGCTTGATGCCGCCGTCCGCGATCACGGGCACCCCCGTGCCGCGCAGCGCCTTCGCCGCGTTGTAGACGGCCGTGAGCTGCGGGATGCCGACGCCGCACACGACGCGCGTGGTGCAGATCGAACCGGGGCCGATGCCAACCTTCACAGCGTGCGCGCCCGCCTTCACGAGCGCGACGGCTGCTTCGCCCGTCGCAATGTTGCCAGCGATCACGTCCACGTTCGGGAAGTGCTTCGTGATCCACGTGGTCATGTCCATGATGCCCTTCGTGTGTCCGTGCGCTGAATCGACCACCACCACGTCCACACCCGCGTCGGCAAGCTTCTCCATGCGCGCGTAGTCGCCCGTGCCGCCGGAGACGGACGCAGAGACACGCAGGCGGAACTTCTCGTCGCGGTTGATGGTGGAGTCCTTGTTCTCCACGATCTGCTGCACGTCCGTGAAGGAGTAGAGGCCCACGAGACGTCCCGCCTTGTCCACGAGCGGCAACTTTCCGATCTTGTTGGCGCGCATGATCTCGTACGCCTTCTTGAGCGAGGTGCCAGGCTTCGCGGTGATGGTGGCGGCCGTCATCACCTCGGCGAGCTTGGCGGCCGTCATCGGCGCGTAGCGCATGTCCGAGCTCGTAATCATGCCCACGAGGCGCTCCTGGTCGTCGAGAACCGGGAAGCCATTGAACTTGAGGCCCATACGCTTCTTTTCGGCACGGAGGAAGCTGATATCGTCGTTCGCGTGGAAGCAGACGGGCTTCGCGATGAGGCCGTTGAGGTAGTTCTTCACCTTGGCCACCTGCGCGGCCTGCTCGTCGTTCTCGAGGTTCTTGTGGATCACGCCGATTCCGCCGGCGAGCGCCATAGCGATCGCCATCGGCGCCTCGGTGACGGTGTCCATCGCCGCGGAGATGAACGGGATGTTCATCTTCTGGCGGCTCGTGAGCTGCGTCTCGAGCGACGTGTCGTCCGGAAGAAAATCCGCATATTGCGTGACGAGCGTCACGTCGTCGTAGGTGAGTCCCTCGTAGGGAAACGCCTTCATGAACGAGTCAAGATACTTGTTGATAGCCATTGTCTGCTCCTAGTCTGTGCTTTTTCCCGCATAGTTATACGCTTTTGTGCGGCCAAAGTCAAGCAGAAACAGCCAAAAAACTCCGATCCGCCGACCATACCGACGTCGCCGCCGCCCAGTAGACCGGGCTGCCAGCCCGTTCACTTCGCCGTCCCTCCTCTCGCACCCAGCCCTCTTATTGTCGTACGCTTGTTGTACCCAACGCGCCGCGCGGTAGGGTCACGCGTCATGTGTGTTCAGTCCGCCCACGAAAACCCTTGCTTCAAAAAACCTATCGCAGTCCCTTGACGCCAATGTACAAGAAGTGGTACAATGTTTGCGTCCTTTTGACCAGGAAAGAGGTTTCCACATGCCAGTACTTGAACGAACAATGAAAACGATGCGCCTCGCGGATGACGTGGTGACATTCTCCACCTTCCGCAAGACAATGGCCGAATGCTTCAACCGCAACACCAAGACCCGGCGTCCGCTCCTCATCACGCAAAACGGCGTCGCTTCGAAAGTGGTCATTGACGTGGCCGACTTCGACAATATCCGCGAGACGCTTGAGCTCATGGACGATCTCTGGTCCGCCGAGGCCGAACTGGATCGCGGCGAGTTCACCACGCAGGAAGAGGAAATCCGCGAAGCTCATGCCGAGCGTGAGCGAATCAAGAGGAAGCTGGGGTTATGATCCGCTGGTCCAAGCGCGGAAAATTGCGCCGTATGCAATGCGTTCGCTACATCGCACAGGAGAGCGGCGATTGGCCCACGGCATGGAAATGGGAAGACGACGTATTCGATGCCGTTGCCCATCTTGAGGATTTCCCGCTTTCCGGCAGCGTCGTCAGAGAATTTGGACGCTCCGACATCCGTCAGGTGCTCCTCGGCGATTACCGCATCATCTATCGCGTAAAAGAGAACATTCCGGAAATCATCTCCATCCGCCACGGACATTTTCGCATCCGCTCCCCGCGCTCGCTGTAACAAACCACCAACCCGCAGCGAGAGGGTCGCGCTTGTCGGGGTGGCGGGCCTCCGCGCCCGCAACTGGGACAACGGGCATCTTGCCCGTTGCGGTAGGGCGCGATCACCGAGCGGGCCGCAAGGTGGGGCGAGCCGTCCCGGCGAGCCGCGCACCCCCTACTGCACCTCCACCACCACCTTGAAGAACCGCATCGCCGCCTTCTCCGCCGCCGTCGCCCCTTCAACAACCTTCCACTCGCCGCCCAACCTCTCCGTACCCTTCAGCACGGCCTGTATCTCTGCGCCCGTCCAGCGGTTCACCTTCGGCTCCCACTCCACCTTCGGCTCACCATCCACAATCTCAATGGACACAATGCGGAAGTCATTCGTGTCAAGCGCCACTGTTTGAACTTTCGTGCAGATGCACAAAAGTTCAAAGTGACACTTGCAACACAAACAAAAAACTGATACACTATTTCCGTTTTGAACTTTCGTGCATGTGCACACAACTTCAAAGCAGGACCAAGACGATGATCATCAAAAGAGATATTCTCCTAAACAAGCTGATCAAAGCGAAAAACCACAATCTTATCAAGATTTTGGTCGGGATGAGACGTTGCGGGAAGAGTTTTCTTCTCTTCAATCTCTTCAAGCGCCATCTACTTGACAGTGGCATTTCCCGAGACCATATCGTAGAAATTGACCTTGAATCCGATGACCTTCTTTTCTGCCGCGATGCAATCACCCTTGGTAAGGAAATCCGCGCACGCCTTCCTTCTGACGACGCCCCGTGTTTCGTCCTCATTGATGAGATTCAACATGCGGAACCTATCCTGCCTGAAGGCACTGATCTCTCGCGCCTGCGCCCAGAAGACCGCAAAAAAGCCTACATCACCTTCTATCATGTTCTCAACGGACTTCTCAAACGAAAGAACGTCTCCACATACGTCACTGGATCCAACGCCGATCTGCTCTCGAAAGAGGTAGCCACGGAGTTCAGGGGACGCGGCGAGACCATCACGGTATCCCCGCTTTCGCTCGCAGAGTTCGCCGAAACGATGCCCAATGCGCGGGATTTCTTCCAGGTCCGTGACGCCTATCTCACGTTCGGCGGACTCCCCGAATGCGCCCTCCTTGAAACCGAATCCGAAAAGCGGCGCTATCTCGACAATCTCAACGCGACCATCTATCTCCGCGACATCATCCAGCGATACAACCTCAAGAACGACGCCCTGCTTGAAATCGTGGCCGATACGACCATGAGCAACATCGGCTGCCTCACCAATCCCACGAAACTCAGCAACGCAATCAACTCCACGGGCAAGTTTGTCTGCAACGAAACGACCGTTCGCAAATACCTCGGTTATCTTGAATCGGCCTTCCTCATCCAGAATGCGCGGCTCTTCGATTTGCGCGGGAACCGATATCTCGACTACCCCTCCAAATACTATGCCGTCGATACCGGCATCCGCAATTCGCGTCTCAACTTCCGACAGGACGAAAACACGCACCTCATGGAGAACGTCATCTACAACGAACTCATCCGGCGCGACTACGCGGTGGACGTCGGCGCCGTGGAGATGTTCGCAACCGTCGACGGCAAGCGCTGCCGCAAGCGCTACGAAGTGGATTTCGTCGTCAACAAAGGCGACATGCGCTTTTACATCCAGTCCGCATGGAACATCCCCGCCAACGAGAAACGCGAGCAGGAAACCTTTTCTCTCCGACACATCGGCGACAACTTCAGGAAAGTCGTCGTGACCGGCGACCCCTACGAAAAACCCTGGACCGACCGTAACGGCATCACCTTCATCGGCATCGTGCCGTTTCTCCTCGACCCGCTCTCGCTTGAAACGCTCTGACCGACCACGCTGCCACGCTTGTCGGGGTGGCGGGCGTCTCGCCCGCAACTAGGCCAACGGGCGTCCCGCCCGTTGCGGGATGGTCGCGCTTGTCGGGGTGGCGGGCCTCCGCGCCCGCAACTGGGACAACGGGCATCTTGCCCGTTGCGGTAGGGCGCGATCACCGAGCGCGCCGCCAGGTGGGGCGAGCCCTCCGGGCGAACCGCGCGCCCCCTACTGCACCACAACCTTGAAGAACCGCATCGCCGCCTTCTCCGCCGCCGTCGCCCCTTCAACCGCCTTCCACTCGCCATCCAGCGTCGCCGCGCCCTCCAGCACGGCCTGTATCTCCGCGCCCGTCCAGCGGTTCACCTTCGGCTCCCACTCGACCTTCGGCTTACCATCCACCATCTCAATGGACACAATGCGGAAGTCGTTCGTCTAATGCCTACTCTACAGTCACACTCCAATTCGCGGCGGGTTTCTTGCACGACGCCTCGCCATAACCGACGCCATCGACCACGAAACCGATCACGTTCACCGTGTACTTCACCAGCTTCTTCTTTTTGCCAGTGCCTTGCAGCGCATACACCTTGAACGAGCCCTTGAACTGCCCCGTCTTCGACGTGTAGGTGAGCTTCAGTCCCGAAAGGTTGGTCTTGCCCTTCGATGTATCTATTATCAGATCCTTGCCAGAATCCTTGTCATAGTACTCCGACAGCGCCGCACCCTTCTTCGGTTTTGCCCACTTCACCGTGGCCGCCTTCGCACACTTCCATTTGCCACTAGAGACGCTGAACGTCTCATCCATCGGCAGAAGTTCGTCCAACAGCCTGCCCTGCACCTTGAGATTGAAGTCCTCGATGCTGAACGTCTTGCTCGCCCCGCCCTTAAGCGCCCCGCCAATCTTCGCCTCCGCCATCAGATACGATCCGTTCTTCAGCGTAAAGGTTCCATCAGCTTCCATCTCAAACAACATCTCTCCAATCGGCGCCTTAAAGGCAATCTTCACGGGAGGGACGCGCCCCGTCGCGTCCAACGTAACATTCACCGCCTTTGCAGTGACCTTCTTCACCTTGCCGGCATCCAGCAGCGACGCCGTGGCAGATACCTTAACAACGCCCTTCTTGCTGATCTTGCCTAGCTTCACCTGCACCGTGCCGACAAGCGCATCACCCTTATACAACGCCCCGTCAATAGTCTGCACCTTGGCGAAGGACACATCCAACGTTCCTGCAAAAACGACAGCTGGTGTCGGCGTAGGCGTGGGCGTAGGTTCTGGCGTGGGTATGGTCCCTGGCGTAGGCGTCGGTGTTGGGGTGGGCGTGTCGCTACCGCCAGAACCGCCGCCGTTAACCATCCAGTGCGCGTAGAACGTTGCGTTGGTCGTGATAATGGTTTCTTCCGACACCCGACTTCCGACATACGGCTCTGTAAACCAGCCATCGAAAGTGTAGCCGCTCCGCGTTGGCGTAGGCAGTTCACCTACTGCACACTCGTTCGTTACTGTACGGCTCACCTCGTCAACAGCACCACCATTCGCATCAAAAGTGAGGGTGAATGTCACCGATGATGGCAAATCTTCATCATCAACGTACTCTATCCTCATTCCGTTCCATGTGCCAGGGATGGTAACGCCCCATCCCGTAGAACCCCTTCGCACGTAAGCAGTGCAACTTGAGGTTACACCATAAAATGCATCTTCTCCAAGGGCCGGAGCATTCCCGTTGAAGGTAATGTTCGTAAGGCTGGAACAGTCCTCGAACGCATCGTCCCCAATACTCGTCACGCTTGCTGGCAACGTAATCGACTTCAAACTACGACAATAGGAAAACGCATAATCCCCAACATCCGTCACGCCGTCCGGCACCGTCAGATCAATCAGTCGTCCACCCTCGAACGCTCCAACACTGATAGCCGTCACGCCAGACGGGATTGTCACCGCAGTCAAGGCTCCGGGACAGGCGACGACCGTCGTCCCCGCCTTGTCGCACAGCAAACCATTCCTCACGGAATAGGACGAATTATCCGCAGCAACGACGAAATGCTCAAGGTTCGAGCAACCGGCGAACGCTTCGTCCCCGATACTCGCCACTCCATTGCCAATAGTCACACTCGACAACTCTTTACACCAATAGAACGCATAGGCCCCAATGTTCTTCACGCTATTTGGAATCATCACGCTCGTCAATCTATCGCACTCTTCAAACGCCTCGTCGGCGATGCTAATGACTCCGTCGGGAATATCTATCTCCGTTGCGCCGTTCAAAACAACACCTGTCAACACTCCGCCAGTAATCGCAAAAGTTGGTGTTACCTCAGGTTCAGGCGTTGGCTCTGGAGGCGGATCGGGTTGTGGATCTGGTTTAGGATCTGGGTCGGGCTCTTCCGACTCCAGATACTCGATCCGTCTCCCATTCCACGTACCGGGTATCGACACGCCCCATCCAGTACTTTTATGAGTTACATACGTTACAGCATCCAAAGGCGTAGCTTCATAAGCTTTTACCGAACCAAATTGAACACTTAAGTCCACATAGCTGTAATTCCGATATCCAGGGCGAATCGTTCGAGAATACCTTTTTTCTTCCAACGTTGTTGGTGCATCACCTTCAAAAGAAACTTTTTTTAATTGATTACACCCCCAAAACGCAAATGCTCCGATGTTTGTCACCCCCATAGGTATAGAAACCTCATTCACCCCATTAGGACAGGATATTAGCGTTGTCATGCTCTTATCGTAAACAACACCATTGCATGAGGCGTAGTGTGGATTGTCGCATGAAACATCTATACAAGTCAAACTATCGCACCCTTTGAATGCTAGTTCTGAAATGTTGGTGACCACATCTCCAATGGAAACCTTTGCTATACGTTGACAATCTCCAAATAAAAAACTAGGGACAGACAACAGTTTGGCAGAAAGATTCACATTCGTCAATTCATAACACTCATTGAACGCATACGCACCGATACTCGTCACATTGTCTGGTATAGTCATGCTCGTAAGATTTGTACAAGACCAAAATACTCCTTCGCCAATGTTCGTCACGCTGTTCGGGATCGTTATGCTTGTCAAGCTGCCACAATAGGAAAACGCCCCAATTCCTATGTCCGTAATACTGTCAGGAAGCGTTACGTTTGTCAGACTACGACAATCGCAAAACACCACTTTACCGATGTTAGTTACACCATCACAGACAACCACATTTGTGATATTCTGGTAGCTAGGGAATGTAATACCCAACCTATTTGTACATGTACATTGCGGAATCGTCACACTCGTCACTCTGCTACATTTGTTGAAAGCAGAAGCCCCAATACCTGTCACGCTGCTCGGTATCGTCACGCTCATCAGGCTGCGGCAGTCGGAGAACGCACTATCTCCTATGCTCGTCACGCCGTCGGGTATCGTTATGCTCGTCAGGCTGCGGCAGTCGGAGAACGCACTATCTCCTATGCTCGTCACGCCGTCGGGTATCGTTATGCTCGTCAGGCCGCTACAACCGGAAAACGCAGAAGCCCCAATACTCGTTACGCTGCTCGGTATCGTCACGCTCGTCAGGCCCCTGCAGTCGGAGAACACCCTATTCCCGATACTAGTCACACCATCCTGAACGATAATGTTTGTTATTGAATAATAGGCACTGAAGAAAGACGAAACAGTAAGACTACACACATACTGTGGAATCGTTATGCTTTTCGGGTTACAACCTGTGAACGCCTCTGATGAGATAAGCGACACTCCATTACCGATTATCATGTTCGTCAAACCACTACAACCAGAGAACGCAAAATGGCCAATCCGCATCACGCTGTCAGGAATTGTTATGGTAGTCATACCGCTACAACCAGAAAATGGACCGCGCCGAATTCCCCAATCGCCGTCCTCTAGTTCCTCTACACCATCACCGATTTCAACTGACGTTAAAGCGCTGCAATCTTGAAAAGTACCCCATCTAATACGTTTTACACTGCCGGGAATTGCTATATACGTCAAGTTTTCACACGTCTGAAACGCGCGATACCCGATGCTTATCACGCTGCTCGGTATCGTTACATTCATAAGTCCTCTGCAGCGGGCAAAAGCTTCATCCCCGATGCTCATCACGCCGTCTGGTATCGTCACGCTCGTCAGGTTGTAACAGCCGGAAAACGCCTGATCCCCGATATTCGTCACGCCATCAGGGATAGTCACGCTCGTCAGACCACTACAACCAGCAAACGCAATATTCCCGATACTCACCGCACCAATACCTATCGTCACATTTGTTAGACCTGTTAGACCATACTCTTCATAAAATGCGCCGCCACCAATACCACGGATACCAGTCAAGCACAAGTCTGGAAGCAGTAAATCAGTATGCCCTACCACCCAACCATCAATAAGTTTGACACCAGGTATTGCTTTCGTGTCATAAAGCGTACCATTGCAACGAAAGAATGCACGATACCCAATGCTCGTCACGCTGTTGGGTATTGTCACGCTCGTAAGCCCGCTGCAATCTGAGAACGCATATTCCCCGATGCTCATCACGCCGTTGCCAATCGCCACGCTCGTAAGGCCGCTGCAATATTCAAACGCATAATTCCCTATGCTCGTCACGCTGTTGGGTATTGTCACGCTCGTAAGTCCACTGCAGCCAGAAAACGCACCGCTCCCGATGTTCGTCACGCTGTTCGGCATCGTCACGCTCGTAAGGCCGTTGCAGCCACAGAACGTATAATTCCCGATGTTCGTTGTGCCATCTGGTATAGTCAAGTCCGTAATCAATGATCCATTAAGATAAAGCTTGTGGGCGTATAAGAGCGGATTTGCTTTGTAACTGTAAAACGAAATTCCGCACCATTTCGCGAGATTCGTTATGTGGACTCCCTTTAGGCCGTTACAGTCATTGAATGCACCTTCCCCGATGCTCGTTACGCTGTCCGATATCGTCACGCTAGTGAGGCCGCTGCAGCCAGAAAATGCCCAATTCCCAATACTCGTCACTGTGCCATGTATCGTCACGTTAGTGAGGCCACTGCAGCCAGAAAATGCCCGCTTCCCAATGCTCGTCACAGTGTCAGGTATCGTCAAGTCCAAGACCTGCGAACCGTTAAGATAAAGATTGTGGGCATAGTAAAGAGGGGTGTCGTTGAATACAATGCTACACCATTTCGCAAGATCCGTTATATGGACTTCCTTTAGGCTGCTGCAGTCGTAAAACGCTTCCGAGCCGATGCTCGTCACGCTGTCGGGTATCGTTATGCCCGTCAAGCCGCTGCAATACTTAAACGCAATATCCCCGATGCTCGTAACGCTGTCAGGGATCGTCACGCTCGTGAGGCCGCTGCAGCCACGGAACGCAGAATACCCTATGCTCGTCACGGGCTTGCCGCCGAGCGTATCGGGGATGGTCACGGCTCCAGTTGGCGATGGCGAAATACATGGTGTATAGCCTATTCCATAAATCTCCGCCGTGTCGCCGCTGATGCGATATGTCCACGTATAGTCGCCGACCGTTTCGGTATCGGCCCACGCGCCAAACGCCACGGTCGCCGCCGTAGCCATCATCATCAGTTTCGTTTTCATTTCGTTTTTCCTTTCAAGTTGTTTCTTTTTGTTTGCGGCTCGGCGGGACGCCTCGCCCCACCGTTTTCCGCCTCACTTCACGACCTCCCAATGGCCGCCATTGTCGGGGCCAGCGCGGCGGATAACACCAGCTGCCTTGAGCCGTTTAACTGCCTTGTTCACTCCATCTCGCGTAATGCCAAGTTGATCTTGCATCTCAGCTATTGTAGTAGACGGCATTTGCGTTATGATCTTGATTAATGTGCGATCTGTTTTCTTCAGTGTACTTTTCAGTGTACTTTTCAGTGTACTCTCACCCGGCACGGTATCCAACAGATTGCCATTGTCAATCAGCCGCAATCCATTTATGGAAACTCCATAGTTCAAATTCGGCAATGTCAAGGTAAAGCCCATGCGGGATGAACTGAAAAGAGGTTTGAACTCATGGTTGCGTTTCTCCGATTCAAACTCGTATGCGTCAAGTATCTTGCCGAATCCGCTGCCCCGACGTTCCATGAAATCAAGACGCTGGAAAAGATCGGCAATAACAGGATTGCGTCTCAAAGAAGCGATTCGGCGCAATCCAGCATTTTCAGCCATGTCACCACTTGGCATCGCCCCAGGCGAGAATATCTCCATCCAATCGTCAAATATGTCGATATGAACCTCGCTGCCAACCTCCAAATAATCGCGATGTATCAGCCCGTTTACAATTCCTTCTTCGTACGCGCGTTCAGGATATTCAGGGTATTCAATGCGTCCGCCAGGTTGCTTACGCCACATGATCTTTGAATTTGCAACAACAAACGACTTCGCTGCGTTCAGAAGCGAAATTAGGCCACCGGAATATTCATGATCATCGACTGCCTCCATCACGCCATTGGCCTTCGTAAGCCCTCTCCACCGAGTACAAAACACACGAGAATGGCGCACAGGGGAACCATCGGCCAAAAGAGCCCCAGCATTTGTCAGATTCCCGATGCCATCGGCCAATCCAAAAGACTCGAAGTCGCTCTCGGCAAAAGTTTTCTTCGTCTTCGCAAAATAAGAAGCTCGAAGCACCTCAAACGAATAATGTGTCCGGGAATAACTGGTTGCAAGACTGTCCCAAGACCTTCCAGACCCCTTCAGCACCAAACGCTTCAACTGAATGGCATCCGCCCTCACACTCTCGTTGCCGATGCGAATATATGCGTCGCGGTGGCCCTTGACGAACATGTAGTACGGCGTTTCGGAGCCGGACTTTATCTCAACGACAACAAACTGCCTGCCGTCCTCTTCATGCAACGAGAGGTCGATCTCCGGCACGGGATCCATCTGCATCTTGATGGTTTCGCTTATGAACTCGGAATCGTCCTGCGCATCGGCAAGGCCAACAAGCGAACCGTCGTTCGCCACGCCGAACAGCAGT
>CACZAK010000065.1 GCA_902779075.1 uncultured bacterium
ATCGAAATGAGGCGGCGGATGTTCTGCGACACCTCGCGGCGGAGGTCGCCCTCCACGCGGTAATGGTCCTGAATGAAAGTCACGATCGCGTGAATCTCGTCCTGGCTCAGATCGTCGGCCTTCTTCATCGGCTCGACATTGCACGCCGTAAGCACGTCATCTGCGCGCTTCGGCCCGATTCCGTGGATGTACCGGAGAGCATAGCGAACATGCTTCTTGCCCGGAATATCCACACCCATCAGTCTTGGCATGGTTGTTTTTTCCTCTTTTTATTAGCCCTGACGCTGCTTATGGCGCGGGTTTGTGCAGATCACACGCACCACGCCTTTGCGACGAATGATGCGACAGTTCTCGCAGATGCGGCGAACGGAACTACGTACTTTCATTGTTTAACTCTTCTTTTTATGGTCGAACAGCGGATAAGTATATCAAAAATGACGCGTTACCACAAGGGGGAAAATTACAAATTTGCGAATGCGCGCAGTTGGCCATGTTTTCCGCCAGAAATATCACTTTTTCACCATGCTTACATCGTAATCTCAGTTTCCGCCCACGCAAGATGCGAATGGTTATCTCTCGGACATCTATGTTATAATTATCGTCATGTCACCTAATTGCCTAAAGGAGCGGCGATGCACATTGAGAGGTACAACAACAACGGAATCGACTACCTGAGGTTGGTCGAGGGCAAGCGCATGGTTGCGCCCAACGGCAGGAGCCGCGTGGGCAAGAAGGTGCGGCTGTGCATCGGCGCGCTGGCCAAGTTCGACGATGGCAGGCCGGACTACCTCGGACGGCTCAGGCAGTCGTTCCGGGACGGGAAGCCGCTGATACCCTCGCTCCAGCGGTTCGCGGGCGAGCCGCGGCCGAGGACGGTCACCGTCACGTTCGAGGCCGGGGATCCGAAGTGCCTTGGCAAGCCGAAGCTCATGGCGGCGACGATCCTCGATCCGGTGTTCAACGCGCTCGGGCTGGGAGCCCTCCTCGCGAGCGTCAAGCATGCGTCGAAGTTGCGCTACGACCTGGCGGGCATCGTGCGGCTGCTCGTGTACGGCAGGATCCTCGATCCCGCGTCGAAGTGCGCGACCATGGCCCGGAACGAGAAGTGGCTCGCCCCCGTCGTGTCCAGCAGCAACGGCGACAACGTCTACGACGCGCTGACGGTCATCGAGAGGAACCGTCGCCAGATCCTGCGGCGCATGAACACGTGCATCACGCGCGGGACGGGGCGCAAGGCCGGCACTGTGTTCTACGACGTGACAAATTTCTTCTTCGAGGTCGAGGACGCCGACCCCGACGAGGAGGTGGAGAGCGTGGCGGACGACGGGACGAAGAAGGTCGAGGCGGTCAAGGGGCTGCGGCAGCGGGGCGTCAGCAAGGAGAACAGGCCCCAGCCCATCGTCCAGACGGGACTCTTCCTCGACGACCAGGGCATCCCCCTGTCCATCGAGGAGTTCCCGGGCAACACGCTGGACGCGCAGACGCTGAAGGACGCAATGCACAGGACCGTCGACAACTTCGACATGGGGCGCTTCATCCTGGTCGCGGACCGCGGGATGTACAGCGGAACCAACATGCTGAAGGTGATCGACGGCGGAAACGGCTACATCGTCGCCAAGAGCCTGCTCAAGAGCACGGCGACGGACCGGAAGTGGGCGACGGGGCCGAAGGACTGGGAGAGCGCCGGCAAGGACCTGAAGTACAAGTCCCGGACCGTCACGCGCAAGGCGGTCGACGGCAACGGGGACCCCGTTCTCGGCGAGGACGGAAAGCAGCGGGAATACACGGAGAAGGTGGTCGTGTACTGGAGCCGGGCCTTCTACGAGCGGCAGCGCCACGAGAACAGGTCGTTCCTGGAGTTCGTGGAGGAGCTCAGGAAGAATCCCAACGGGTTCCGGGTGACGAAGGCCAGCTACAGGAGTCTCCGGAAGTTCCTGAAGAAGAAGGTCGTCAACACCGAGACCGGCGAGGAGCTGGACGGGGCGAAGCTGCGGGCGATGATAGACGACGAGAAGCTGGACGCATTCAGGGACCTCATGGGCTACTACCAGATCGTCTCGTCCGAGACGGGGATGCCGTCGTCCGAAATAATCGAGAAATACCACGGGCTCACGCAGATCGAGGACCAGTTCCGCGAGATGAAGGGCACGCTCCGGACCAGACCCGTCTACGTCAGCACGCGCGAACACATCAAGGCGCACCTGCTCGTCTGCTTCATAGCGCTCACGATGATGCGGCTCATCCAGCGCAAGACCAAGGCCGCGCTCCCGGAATGCGCGGGAAAAGACGTGAGGTGGAGCTACGGCATACCCGGCGCCCGAATAGCCAGGGCGCTCAGGGAATGGAAGACCTGCGAGCTTCCCGAAGGGCAATACTACCAGATGCTGGACGCCGACGGCGAGGATGTCGGGGCGATCCTCAAAGCGTTCGGCGTGAACGTCACGCCCCAGGCATATACGAAAGGAGAACTGACCGGGCTGAAGTCGTCGATATCGGTCTTCTGACTGGTGTAACCTAAATTATACGGCAAGGATGAAAAAAGCCGCATGACTATTGGGCCAGATGGACATTCTCCAAAAACGAAGTGGCAAACTTGGGAATGCGCGCAGTTGGCCATGTTTTCCGCCAGAAATATCACTTTTTCACCATGCTTACATCGTAATCTCAGTTTCCGCCCACGCAAGATGCGAATGGTTACTCCTTTCGGGAATTGATGGTACGGCGAAAATGTGATATACTTGCTGCCATGAAAAACACCCCTCTTATCTCACTGCGCCGCTTCATGCTCGCCCTGGGCGCGGCCGCTGCTTTCTGCGCATACGCGGTCCCGGCCGCAAATGCACAATCCGATGATCTCCAGGCCAACCCCGTGCCCGCCATCGGACAGAACGCGAAGGACCAGAAGGCTTTCGACCCGGCGAAGAAAGGACCGCGCGTCCTCTTCGTGGGCAACTCGATCACGCTGCACGGTCCGCGCCCGCAGATCGGCTGGACGAACAACTGGGGCATGGCCGCGAGTGCGCGCGACAAGGACTACGTCCACCTTCTGCAGAAGAAGATCGCCGCCGTGCGCCCAGACGCGCAGTGCTGTCTCCTCCAGGTGGCCAACACCTTCGAGCGGGCTTTCTTCAAGAAGGACTGGTCGTGCGAGCGCAACTTCAAGTGGGCACGCGAGTTCAAGCCCGACGTGATCGTGTTCTTCTTCGGCGCAAACGTACCGAAGACCTACGACGCTGGCACGATGTCGCCCGCCCCCGCGCGCACGTTCGGCGAGGCGCTCGACGCGTTCCGCACCTACCTCGACCCCGAGGGGCGGGCGCTCGTCCTCATTTCACATGGCTTCTACATCCGTCCGAAACTTGACGCAGAGAAAAAGGCCGTAGCGAAGAAGCACGGCGACGTGTTCGTGAACATGGAGGATATACGTGCGCGCAAGGACGCGCACGGCCGCTTCAACCATCCCGGCGACCTCGGCATGGAGCTGATTGCCGAACGCTTCTGGCAGCACATCGAAAAGCGCGTCCGGGATGTCCGACGTTGAAAATGGACATCCCGCCGTTGCCGTGGCTTTGTGGCTGTTCGCCCCCTCTACCGTCTTCAGGAATTCTGACGGATCCGGTAGGGCGCGCGCCCCGCGCGCGCCGCTAACTGGGAAAGCCGCCATCTTGGCAGCGCAACGAATGTTCATGCTCAACCATCTTTTGTACGTGGGAGCGTTAGCGAACCGGCGCGACTCGCTCTGTGACTGTATACCACATTTATGAGATGCGTTCAGTATCAAAAGTCCAAGCTACTCGCCTGAAATCACCTTTTGAGTCGGTGATTTTGCTGACTTCGCGCATACGCGGGAAATCGTTGGCCACGACATCGCCGCCAAGTTACGCTTGTCGCGCCCAAACCCTTGCTTTCACACGATACCGCTTGTGCCATTTGTGCTTGAACCACCATGCGCTCAGGCGCAGGGTTAAACATGCCTTCGTTCCATGGATAGTCTTTGACATTCTAACTCTCCTCATGTTTTCTGATATCCGATGTGTCAACTAGTCGCCATACTTCGAGTAGTTCCAGATTTCACATACTTCGTTACTCGTCGGAAAATCTATGGCCGTAATGTCATCCTGCAACCGGGCCCGGTTGCAGAGCGCGGTCGATCTAGCGCGGACCTTCCCATGCCAGATCTTCTTAAAACACTTGTCGGATTCCCTTTCCCACCAGCACCTTCCGCGAAAGCGCATCAGTATATTTCTTCCTGCCATTTCTGTTTCTCCTTTGAGTTCGCTTCAACAGCTGCTTCCACGAGCAAGCATCAGTGACATCAAATTAGCAACAACCATGCCAATCCGGCCCCAAAGGGACAATGCCGTCAAAAAAACGGACAATCCTGCCATTCCACCTTAATCTCGCACCCAACCATATTTACGCCGTCCTACAACAGCATATCCGATTTTATAGGCTTTATACCAGAATATACATATCGGATTTCTTGGATTACCTGACGCACGCCCTTTTGCGGACATCTCCGGCCTACGTGTTTTAGACTTTTTATAAAACGTCTAAAGTACACGCAAGGGCATGACATGTTGACCAGATGTTTCAAATGTACACGCGAGGAAGTTGTAAAAACCAACATTCTGGGCTGGTGTTCTAGCGCGAGCCGCGGACGGCGATGGAACACCGTCCCTACCATGGTCGGTGCATATTATGTGCCGCAGCGCATGGATGCCCCTCGTGTAGAAGGGTTTTGCAACCGCCTCACACATCAAAGGTGTTACGATCACCGCAAGTCAGGGGACAAGTACGTGTATGCTCAGCCGCAGGAACAACGAAATGGCTCGGATGGCTGGACTCGAACCAGCAACGGCCTCATTAACGGTGCGGTGTCCTACCATTGGGCAACATCCGAATTTGTATAGATAGTGTCTGCCCATCAAAGGCTTGTTTTGGGCACGGGCGCGGACTTTCGCAACGCGCCCGCCGCCTCGCGGAGGTCTGAAAGTGCGGGGCTGGCGGCTTATGCGGCATCGTCCAGCACCTCCATGAGATGGACGGCCGGAACGCCGTCCGCTGCCTCCGCGAAATAGAAGACCAAAACAGAAAGACCTGCGTCGAACAGGTTGGCCACAAGCACCGAAAGCGCGATGCTCACGAGCGTGGTCTTGGAGAACTTGTCCATGACCAGCCCCGCGCCGAAGCAGCGCTTGTCGCGGCTGAAGAAGCGCTCGACCTCTATGCGGTCGATTTCGTCCTTCCGCTCGGCTCGTTCGGCCCTGCGCCGCTCCTTCTTGTCCGCCGGTAGTCTGCCGGGCTTGCACCCTGACATCTTCACGCCGCGCCGCTCGTAGTATTTGCAGTTCTCCTTCGTCCTGTAGACCTGATCGACGAGTACGCGCTTCGGATAGTGCCCCGTCCTCTCCCGGCTCCACCTGTCCCTCTTCTCCACGAGGATCAGCACTTTGGCGAGATAGGCGTCCACGAAAACCATGTTGCGCTTCACCGCGCACAGCAGGACGCGGACGAGCGAGCGCATCTTCTTTGCGGGGCACTTCTTCGCCTTCGCCATGGCGAGGCACTTCTTCCGCAGCACCCTGCGGTACGTGCGCGGCCTGCGGGACTCCTCGACCATCACGTGGAGCTTGTCGACCATCGCGTCGAGTTTCTCGTGCGCCTCGTTCAGCAACGAGAAGTCCTGCGGTTAACGTATGTTCGAGGGCGAGCACGATGCGTCGAGGATCATCGTGCCGAGGTTGCCGTTCGGAGACGGCTTCTCCTCCTTATTGCTTGCATGCTCAGGCGTGGGCTTCGCGTTCTTCAACAGCGTCTCGTTGACGGCGAAGAGGAAGCCCATCCCGAAGCGCTTGCGCAGCTCGGACTGGACCCCGTGCTTGAACGGGCACTTCGTCTGGTAGGCCGCCATCCCGATGAAGTTGTGAATTTCATCATTTTAGATTTTATGGACAGACACTATTTAGAGCCAACTTTCTTCAAGCACTCATTCTCTGAGCACGCAAAAAGATCACGTTGCGCAACTTCTTGGCATAGTTACTCGCCCCGCATGAATCCGTAGCGGCAATCAGGGCGCGTATCGTTTCCTCATGGGTTGGTGCATCAATCTTTCCCAGACGCTCAAAATCGGCTGCTGTTCCCTTGACGGCATCAACCCACCGGACATCCCCAAAATCAAAGAGCGCCTGAGCCGTCCTGATTCGCAACTCGGGCGAGCGGCAATAGAGCCCATCGGCGAGACACGCCATCGCCTCGGCCTTGAGAGACGATTCCTTCGCCGCTGACTGGCAATAGCGCAAAGCTGCGCCCCACACCTCGTTCCGCATCACGCGTCTTGCCAACGCCCGAACCGCCTGCATGACCTCCCGGTCGCATCCAAAGCATGCGGAAAGACAATTCACAAGTGTTTCAAGGCAGTCGCATGGGATGGACGGTCCCTGTGCCAATTCCAGGTAACGTTGCCGCAACGCCTCCCGATCCGGATGATACCGCATCACCTTCAAGGTCATTCGCACAAGCGGGCCATTTGCCGAGCCAAGTGCTGCCGTCACCAACTCCTCTTGATACTTCGCCTCCAAGTTGAGAAAGGCCAGTTGTTCCCATGCGTAGAGCCAATCCCCAGATAAATCCTTCCCGTCGGCCTTTTGCAGATAGTAGTCGGCGTATTCTGGTGCGAAGCAAGGCTTCAGACGGCGGAAGACGGGCGTATCGGGGCACCCAAACAGCATCAAGTGCCGTTTCGCACGGCTCATGGCCACGTACAGCAGCCGACCTTCGCCTTGTGAATTGTCGAGAGCACAATTTTCTCGTCGCCGATAAGCAACTCGGCCTCTTTCAACCTCCTCAGCCGATCCCATTCTGCAGAAAGGAAATCTCCCAATACCTTTTTCCCGCCTTGGCAGACGGAATCCACATATCGCAGAAACTTTTCGATCCGTTCCCGCGAATGCCCTTCCGCCTCCTCAAACGACTCTGTATCCGCATCGTCGCGTACGCCACCCAACTCCGGCCACAATTCACGCAGGGAGTATCGTCTGGGCTTTCCAAATGCCACATCGGAAAACAACTTGAAGAGAGCGCGAATTGATTCCGCGTGCGCGAGAGTCGCCGTCCCGTCCTGCACCGCATCCCGCAATGTTTCACGAAGGGATTGCAATGTCTTGCGGTGGCGCCATACCCACATCCGCCGACGGTTCCCCGGGTAGGGGAATGAGGGGATGCGATTTCCTTTCTCCCACAACCCCATCGGATCAAACCCGGCTGCAAACATCTCGCGCACCAGATATCGCGCCGCCTTGGCGGAAAAGACGCCAGACGCAAATCGATGCATCAACCGAGCCCAGTCCGTGCGCGACGCCTTCCCCACCAACACGGAAACATACGCGATAAAATCGCGCATCGCCGCGAACGCAAAGAGATCGACACCAGAAACCTTCGTATAGCGATAGCCCAGTTCACGCACGCGCATCTCGAGCAGATCGGCATCAAGATTGCGGCGGACGAGAATCGCCACGTTCGACGCCGTTCCCGAATCCAACAGCCTCCGTACGCATTGCAACACCCCCTCCTCGGTTGTCGCCCCCGTGGCGAACACCTCGCCGTTCGCGCGGCGAGCATCGGACGGCTGCGGAAGAAACGCCCATTCGGATCGCAAGGCGTCAAGGGAATAGCGCATCAGGATTTCCAGCAGCAGAGGCGTCGCGCGGAAATTCGTCTTGAAGAAATGGCGTTCGCACGTGCGCACGTTATCGGCGAAGTTTTCCTCCGAGGCGCCAAGAAAGGAGAAGATCGCCTGCTCGGCATCGCCGAAATACACGCTCACCGCCTGTGACGCCGTCAGCCCCTGCACGATCTGCCACTGTAGAGGATTCAGATCCTGCACCTCGTCGATCAGCACCCAGCTGTAGCGCCGCTCGTCTGCGAGCGGCGACTGTTCCAGGTAGAGGTAGGCTTCGTTGATGAGGTCGTCGAAATCCACGCTGTAAAACTTGCGCTTGAGGCTGACGTAGGCACCGGACAACGCACGAACCACGCCATTTCGATCAAGCTCAAACAGTTCGGGCGGCATCGCCCGAAGGTAATGCCGGGGGATGCCGATCCGCCGCTGATGCGCAATCTGCACGGCGGTAAGGAGGGCGGCATACGGCGACCGATCCTTCTCCGCGTATGTTGCAAAATATTCCTCTACCAGCTCGTGCAAGTGATCAACGCGCATCGCGTGGATTTCCCCTGCCGCATCCGTCACGACGCCCCTGATTGAACGCAAGACGGTGACGCCATGCACGCCCTTGCCTGCCGGCGCGCCCGCCTTCAATTCTGCCCGCAGCACATCGACGACCTCTTTCACGAATGAAAGCTGTTCGCATTCATCCAGTATGTGCCGCGTTGGCGAAAGGCGTTTCACCGAGCAAAGGAAACGGAAGCAGAAATGATGGAGGTTTCCCACTTCCGGCATTGCCGCTTCTTGGCAGTGCGCCTCCACGCGCGCGCGCATTTCAAATGCGGCGCGGTTGGTGAACGTCGCGCAGAGCATGCGCGCGGGGTCGATGCCGGATTCAACCGCGCGCACGATGCGCTGCGAGAGCATCTCGGTTTTTCCAGATCCGGGCGGTGCCAGCACGAGGTGCCGCCCGGCGGAAATCGCCACCACTTTCTGCTGTTCATCGGTGAGGTTCATTTTTTGCATGGTGCAACCTCCAGGTATGATCCTGTTACGATCAGCAGTAACCCCTCGCGGATCCTCTCCGCTGGTTGAATTGCCCCTGCCTCGGCTGCCCTACGGCCATCGCGGATTCACGCCTTCATCACCGGAGCTCCAGCGCAAATTGCCCGCGTGTAAAATCAGCATCATTTCCGATGGCTCTCCTGCACGGCTTCTTAGGCCGCCTCCACTTCGGAGAAGCGCAGATAGTATATCAAAACTCCGACGGACCGGAATGGAAAAATCAGCACAATTGTCGGGCGACGTGAAGCGGCGTATCGAGCGTGGAAAAAGCCCACTACCTATTATTGAACGTCCACCGACATGGGACGCGGATGCGGAACGCGCGCGTAGGCGACGTCGGGAATGCCGAAAAGGAGAACCGCTCCGACTTCGTATCCGCGCGGCAGGTTGAGCGCACGACGGATCTTGCGCATCCACTTGAAGGCACGAACGGCGAAGCCGCTCCAGCACGTGCCGAGACCGTTCGCCTGTGCCAATAGGTCGAAGTAGCTGAGGGCGATCCATGGATCCGCCTCACGGCACGGCGCGCTTTTGGGCGTCGATGCCACGACCATGCACGGCGCGTTGCGAAACACGACGTCGTCGCCCCGCATGACCTCGTCCATGTAACGGCGGATTTTCGGGAAGAAAAACTTCGGCAGGCGCGTGCGGATGATCGCCTGCAATGTCTTCAGCACCTCTCGACGGTACCAATCCATCTTCTCTCGGTCGCGTACGAGCGTGAAATGGAGCCGATGGTCATTGCATCCTGTCGGCATCCAGGCAAGGGCATCGATCAGCCGCGTCCAGACGTCATCCGGAATCGGCGCATCCCGCCAGTGGCGAATGCTCCGACGCTGACGGACAAGCGCCGCCTCGGCACGTCCGTCTGGAAGCGGCTCGACGTCCAGTGTGTCGGCGAAACCGACGTCGTTGCACGTGACGGCGCCCCGCGCGCACACCGCGAGGCAATGCTGGCAATTCAGACAGAATGGCTCGTTCTCCTTGCGGAACACGGGGAATCCGTCCTCACCCTTCGTCAGCACGTGGACGACGCAGTCTCGCACGCAGGCACCACAGGCCGTACATTTGGATTTATCGATATGTATCATGGTGAAACTCCTCCAGTCCCGCTTTCGCAAGCCATGCGAGCATGCGCCGGTTGCTAAAATCGAGGTTGTGCGAAATCGTATCGAGTGCGTACAGCGTCGGATCGAACAACGGCTTGCTTCTGGAGAGTGCCGTCGAAAGCGCGGCGATTGGACGTATCAGCGCCATCGGCAGCGTCATCTCGCGCAGGCGTTTCCCCGGCAGGAACTCCGCCGCGAGTTCGTGATAGTATTCGCTCACGGTGACGCGTCGCGAATCCAGCACGGTCACGCCCTCCCCACCCGCCTCCGGCAGGATCATCGCGGCGTGAAGAGTGCGGCAGACGTTCTCCACATGTGCGAGCGGCCAGCGGTTCCGTCCGCGCCACTTTCCAAAATGGAATACGAGCGGCGAGTTCTTCAGGTACGCAACCGTTCGCGGCGTGATGGACGTATCGCCGCGTCCGTAGACGACGCACGGCCTCACGCAGCTAAAGCGCTCGCGCGGCAGATTTGCCGCGAGCCACTTCTCGGAAAGAATCTTGTACTTTGGATAAGGATTCTTCACGGTTTCGTCGAAGGCAAGCTCTTCCTCGCTCTCACCGTTGAAATCGTGAAGCCCGTAAACATCCGCAGTGGAAAGATAAACAAACCGCTTCACGCCATGTTCCATCGCAACGGACGCGAGACTCTTCACGGCCTCGTAGTTGGCCGCACGAAACCATTCATCGCGGCCAACGTCGCTCGCCCGTGCCGCGATATGGACGACGTAGTCGATCTTTTCCTCGAACAACCGCGATAAATCCGCCGCGTCCGCGAGATCGATCTTTATCGTCTTGATCCCAAGTCGCGTCAAGCGCTCCGCGATACGGTTGCGCACCGTGCCTATGACGCGGCACCCCGCATTCACGAAGTATTCCGCCGCGTTCGAGCCGATATAGCCGCCGGCACCTGTAACAAGAATCGTTTCCATAATCTATCGCCAAAGCGAAGTCCAGTATGATGCCGTTTCTGCCAACCAGTTCTCGCGCGGGATTGAGCGATATTCCGGCGGCGGCGTGTACATGCGGCCAATCTTTCCGCCGTACATGATGCGGAAATCGCATGCGCCCTGCGCGGCGAATCCGCCACGTCCGATTTTGACGGCATCGGCGACAGTCATCCCAGTGGGAACGGCGAATAGAAGCTCGTATTCGCCGACGCCGCCGACGAGCGCCCAGCCCTTCTCCACGCCGGGCGGGAGACTCCGCACGACTTCCGGCGAAACGGCGTGCTCCGCATCCAGTTCAAGCCATACGCCGGGATTGACGCGGCGGAAGTTCTCCAGCGCATCGAAAAGGCCGCCGCTCGTATCGGTAGCGAAAAGCGCATTTCCAGAAACGGGGTCGCGAAGCGCAGGTTCTGGAACTGGACGCCCAAGAAACGCCGCGACATTTGCCGCACCGAGCGGCCCTGTCGCATACAAATCGAAATCTACGCGCTGCGACGCAACGCGGCGAATGGGCGTTTTACTGGACGCAAACACGGTGGCCGTCCAGCACCATTCCTTCGCCGTGCCGATGTCGCCGCCAATGACCTTTGCGCCGTAGTGCGACACAACCTGCTGGACGCCCTGCGCAACGCGCTCATAAAACCTTTCGTCGTGCGAGTCGTCTATGTTCCACGCCTGAATGAGGAAATCCGGTTCCGCCCCGCAGGCGAGAATATCCGCAATTGCGCCATACGCCATCACCCTTCCCATGGCTTCCGGCTCAAGACCTGAAAGGAAATCCTCGCGCTCGGAAAAGGAATCCGTCGTGACGAGCAGATTCGTGCCATCAAAAGGCACAACCTCCGCGTCCGCCCCGAAAGGCCGCGTACCGTGAACGCGGGAAAAGATTTCTATCAGCTTCTGTTCTTGCATCTGCATTCTCCTTCATTCTGGGGCACCACAAGGCGCAGACGGGTTGGGAACAAATCGACCGACACCGGCAGCGTCCCGTGAGGGTCGCCGTCGTACTCGACTGCAAGCGGAGAGGCGGACGAAATGATCGTCTTACCGCGAAGGACGCGGATTTCTCCGCAGGGCTTGCCGCGATACAGATTCCAGACAATCCGCAGACACCTGAAACGCGAAATATCTTTGACGAACCAAAGCGCATACTCGTCTTCTGCAAGCGGAGGAAGTGCCACCTTGAGCCCACCGGCGATCCGCGGCATCCGCGTGATGAGCGCATGGGCGACACCGCGGATTTCATCTTCATTGACCTTGATGTCGTATCTGCGTCCGCGCATTACTTCCCGCAGAACTGACCAAAGCGTTCCAAGGAAATCACCGAGCCTCGGGCGCAGCCTGTTGGCAGAAGCGGCAACAGCCGCGCCCATTCCTAAGTTCATTGAGCAGAAGAACGGTTCGCCGTTCGCGGTGAGTACGGGAATCTCTCGGACCACACCACCGCGCAAGACGGCGATTGCCTGTTCCGCATCCGTCGGGATGCCATGCGCGCGGCAGAAATCTGGACTCGTCCCCGTGTAGAGAACGCCGCACTTGAGAGATGCATCGCTATTCGCCAACACGCCTCGCGCGACGGCGTTGACCGTCCCGTCGCCGCCGCATGCGACCACCGCTTCATATCCCGACGCCTCGCGCGCAAGACGCGACGCCTCGTCGATATTCTCCAACACAACAAAATCGCCTTCGGGCAGAAGCGTGCGAAGGCGCGGCAAAATGCGGCCGGAGCGTCCACCGTGCGAAAGCGGATTGACCAAAACGAGGAATCGCTTCATCTGTAGATTCCCATTTTGTCGTAAACCTTCGTCGGCGTGCCGCCCTTCCATCCGGAAACGAGTTTCTCCGTCTCTGTCCAAGGAAGAGGAAGTTCATCGCCGGCATTCGCCGCGATTTCAGCGGCGCGTCGTTCGCACGTCCACTCCTCGCACGGCACAGCAAACGCCTTGCGCATACGCGCATACGCCGTTTCGAACGGCACTTCGGCGAGATTCCCGAACGAGATGTTGACGAACTCGCAGGGCTGGACGTCTCCGTTCGCGCCCACGTAGAAGCGGTCGATTCCGCCGCAGCAGCAACCGAGCATCTCCGCAGACTCCTCGTAGACCTGCGCCGTGAGAATCGTTGGAATGTGCGACTTGGCGGAATTGTAATGCCGCTGCGCCTCGCACGCGACGCGGACGGCTTCCGCATGCAGCGACTTGTCGAACGCCTTGCCCATCCACGCGCCGCACGCCTTCGGGTGGATAAGTTGAATGTAATAGCAGTTGTTTTCGGCGGCGAGCGACATAATGCGGTCGATTCCGCCGTCAACAACTTCGCGGTCGGAAAGCACAGTATTGAATCCGACGAGCATTCCCGCCTCTCGGCAGTCGTGCAGGAAATCGAGCGCGCGGCGCCACGATCCCACAACGCCCGTGAATGCATCGTGCGCTTTCTCGTCAACGGAATGAATGGACGACATCACGCCCGTCACCTTCAATTCCGCGAGGCGGTGGATCTTCTCCGGCGTCGCGCCGTATCCCGTCGAGTTTACCCACACCTCCAGCCCCGCGATTTCCGCGAGAACCGCCTCCAGACGCTCAAAGCGGAGAAGCGGCTCGCCGCCTTCGACAGCCCACGCGACGATGCCGAAGTCGCGCATCTTGCGGACGTT
The DNA here is from genome assembly GCA_902779075.1 of uncultured bacterium. The sequence goes on from CACZAK010000065.1 coordinate 13,440, forward strand.
CTCAATGAGCACGGGAAGTGGCAGTTCGTGTGGATCGTCCTTGCGCTGATAACAATGCGGGCACTTATACGCACATGCCTTTGCAATCGAGAGAACGACGCTGACGGGACGCGGCGGACGGCAGAGAACTTTATCATCAAGCGCAGTGAAGAACGCCTGCGACGGATAACGCGGCAGATAGAAGTCGAGCTTGTATTCGCCACTTGCGAGTCTCTTCAGCTTGTGCTTGAAGAAGATGCGCGTCAGCTGCGACGCCTTCATGAGCGCGGCGGGGTGACGCCAGTACCGCCACGCGCACGCAAGCGACATGAGCACATAGAAGAGAAACTTCCGAAAGCCCGTTATGTTCTCATTCCTTTTCATCGTTGTACCAGAGGAAGAGAAGCTGGATGGCAATAAGCGAGACGATGGCATACGGCCATGACGCTTTGAAGAAATGGAAATGTAGCAAGAGAACGCAGAGCTGGCAGTTCAAACACGTCGCGCGATGAAAGCGTGAACGCGAAACGGCAAGATGGAATGCTACCGCCAACACGGCAACAAGCACGGCAAACACAAGAAAACGCACGTTCAGAATGGCAGTAAACCCCGACAGTACAACAGCTAGAAAAACCATGGAATCAGAAAGCACCAACGCCACTGACGGACAGAGCGTCTGGAGCGTCCGCACACCCGCCGCGCGGTCACCTTTCACATCCTTGTAATAACTGTTGTGGCACATGAGAAAATGGACGGGCATGATCCAAGCCGCGACAAATCCGAACTCGTCCAGCGTCGGGCAGCGTTTCGCCATGCCGGCGATCGCGAACAGCGCACAGCACGAAATGGCGCAGGCGTAAACAAGGCAATTCAATACTGGCACACGTTTCAGGAGCGAGTATGCGATATTCAGCGCCCCGCCAAGCGCGAGGAATGCAAGCGTCCAAGGCGACATCAAATACCCAACAACCGCAATGGCGGCGAGCCCTGCTACAGAAACCGCAAACGCCGGAAGCGGCTTCAGTTCGCCTGTCACCATCGGGCGGTGCGGTGCGTTGATCGCGTCCTCGTTCCTGTCACACCAGTCGCTGAATATCTGGTTGAAGCCCCAGGCGAAGAATCCCATCGCAATCAGCGCCGTAGCGCGTAGCGTCCACCCTACGGGCCGCCATGCCGAATCCGCGCGAAATCCGAACCAATGCCAGTAATAGAGACCCGCCAGCACGGTTGTCGCGGTGACGAAGCCGTAGTAGAGCCGCATTGAGCGGAGGTAGTAGTAGAGAAACTTCAGCATTTGAGCGCCTCTGCTATTACGTCGGCAGCTTCTTCGACAAGCGCATTCGTGTGAGTCGCCATAAAACTCGTGCGGATGAGCGAATGTCCCTCCGGCACGCCTGGCGGAACGAACGGATTGACGAACACGCCGCCGTCGAACATCTTCTTCGCGGCGATGCATGTCTCCATCGTCCCGCCTGTCGGAATCGGCAGAATCGGCGTGATGCCGTCCTTGGCAGAATCGACCAGCGGGATTCTGCGCTCCGCAAACGCCTTTCGTGCGAAATCGGCAACGCCGCGCAACCGCTCCGGCAGTTCTGGATGTGCCTTGAGATGACGTAGCGCCGCGAGCGCCGTCGCCGCGCTTGCCGGCGTGACGGCGGCGGAGAACACGAACGGGAACGAGGAATGGCGCAGATAGTCGATGACTTCGCGGCGACCCGCCACAAAACCGCCGAGTGAGGCAAGCGATTTCGAGAACGTGCCCATGACAAGATCCACATCCGAGTCGAGGCCGAAATGCGAGGCCGTGCCGCGTCCACCCTTCCCGATGACGCCGAGTCCGTGCGCATCATCGACCATCACGGCCGCGCCGTATTTTTTCGCGAGCCGACAGATCGACGGCAAATCGGCGAGGTCGCCTCCGACCGAGAACACGCCATCGACGACGACAAGGCACCCTGCGCCGTCCGGTACGGAGGCGAGACGCCGCTCAAGGGATTCCATGTCATTGTGGCGATAGCGCAGCATCTTGCCGAAGCTCATCTGCGCGGCACAATAGATGCTCGCATGGTCTTCCGTATCGCAGACGACGTAATCGCCGCGTCCCACGAGCACGCTGATCACGCCGAGGTTCGTCTGGAAACCGGTTCCGAACGTGATGGCGGCTTCCTTGCCTATGAAGCCGGCAAGTTCTCGCTCGAGTTCAAGATGCAGATCGAGGTTGCCGTTGAGGAAGCGCGAGCCGGAGCAACCCGTTCCGTACTTCTCAATCGCCTTGATAGCCGCCTCCATGACCTCTGGGCACGACGTCAACCCGAGGTAGTTGTTGGAGCCGAGCATGATGCGGCGCTTGCTTTCCATGACGACAACAGCGTCCTGGCGCGACTCGAGGCGATGGAAATACGGATAGATTCCCGCCTCGCGCGCCTCGTCTGCACGCCTATCAGCAAGCACTTTTTCAAAAAGCCGTTTCACCTCAGCCATATCCCCTCATGCGCAAGGAGCGATACTTTATTTTCCAGTCCACCGCCGTAGCCGGTGAGGCTGCCGTCCGCGCCGATGACGCGGTGGCACGGAATGATGATGCAGATCGGATTCCACCCGACCGCACCGCCGACGGCCTGTGCCGAAACCCTGCCCCCGCGCTTTTTCTCAATCGCCTTCGCGATATCGCCGTATGAGACTGTGGCACCGTACGGGATTCGCAGCATCTCGTCGATGACCGCCCGACGAAACGGCGTCAATCCATCAATGCGGTAGTTTGGCGTAAAGCCGGGATCATGTCCCGCGAAATACTCGTCAAGCCAACGACGCGTATTTCGGAACACCGGCGTCTCGCGCCTTTCGCACCCGCGCGTATCGCGCCAATCATCGCGCGAGCCCTCAAACCAAAGCCCAGTCAACGCTTCGTCATCCCCGCACATCACGAGATCGTCAAATCCCTCTGGCGTTTCGTATTTCCAGATGTAATCCATACCTGTCATTAAACCTTTCGCTGTCCCCTCACTCATGAAAGGGAATGCTACAGGAAACGTGTGCCGTACCGTCTTCTGTGAAAGTGAGCGAATACTTGCCGCCCACAGGACACGACGGGACACTCTTGCCGGCATTTCTAATCTCCATGCAAACATCCCCCATTGTAGGACGTCTCCCGTCGTGAGTCTGCATAAAATTTTGCGCCTCGGCCTGCAGCTCATATCGCTCACACGCACACTGTCTATACATCGGGAATCCGCCATTACTGCAACTAACGCCGCAATGTTCCTTCAACCACTTGTCAATGTGCTGTCTCGAGCTTGTCGCCAAGCGCCAATTGTAACCTTTCCCCTCGACACGGAGAGCTCTTCCATGATGAAGTGCCGACACTACTATCCGCTTCCCGTCTCGCCACCAGTCAACTCCTGGATATCCACAGCACTTGCACGGCAGACTTGTCCCCGAAAACTGAAACATCGAGTTGAATTCGGCTATCTCCGTCTTGTTGGTAATCACATAGAGCGATGGTTCCATGTCAAGTTTGGAATGGCAAAGCCCACCGCCATCACGAATCACAATCCGGTCGGCGTCCTTGACCATCGCTGCGAAACGCGCGTTCATCATGATGCCGAAGTAACCAAGTATGAAATGAAGCCAAAGACCAACAATCGCAAGGTGAACTAACGCAAAGAAGCAGACGAGCGCTTGAAATCTTCCCGCAGGTCGCCGTGGGGACATTAGTCCAAGGACGATAGCCACAAACACAACGATAACAGGTACCGAGAGGAAATAAAAGGACACCTGGAAACAGAGGCAGGCAACGTTTATAAAAAGCCCAGCACAGAGATACCGAGCGATGCCGTATAACCGCTGTTTAGCTGTTGTCTTGTTCTCTTTCATCGCCACTTTTTCCTTAGAATATTTCTAAAACTTTCCATTCAGCGCAGTATGGATTTCATTACAGAGATTCGGATACCACTTGAGCGACGAGCGTTCCAGTTCCGGTTTGCGGCCTTTGCGCATGTCGTATGGCGCGATGACGACCGAGACGTTCTTTATCCCCACCGCCGACGCGAGATAGAAGATGTCTTCAATCGCGTCATCGCCGACGGGCACGCACCCGATTGTAACCGCCTTGCCGTGGATCATGATGTCTCCGCCGAGATTCGTGCGCCCGTCCGCTTTCGCGCGCGCCCTGTCCGATGCGTTCGGATATGTCACCTTGAGCGAAAGATAGTAGCTCGAATTCGGGTTTAGGTATCCAATCCCGTAGATGCCCTCCGGTATTTGCCCGTCGCCCTCGCGTAGCTTCGGACCGAGCGTCCCGCTGAAGGCCGTCATCGGATAGATGCGCGGAGCTTTCCAGCCAGGTGCGTGGACTTCGACGGATCGTTCGTTCTTGAAGACGAGTATCCGCAGCTTTCCGCCCGCGTTTTTCGCCACGCCTTTCAACTGCGGCTTCTTCGCGAGAATCGCAGCCGTCCTGTCCGCGATCGTGTGCCGCGACGTCTTCGACGCAATCACGCCGGCGCCAAGCTCCACTGTTTCGCGGATAGACCAGACCTTCTGCCACGCCACCGCCGCCACGCCACCGGCGAAGATGACGCCGACAACAACAATTCCGACTGCAATGTTTCTGATTTTCATGACCATTCATCCGCCTCTGTTTTTTCTGCTCTTTGCGTTAAAGCGTCTCGATAAACGCAGGGAAGCGCGTCACGAGCTCCGCGCGTTCATGATGAAAGAGCATGTGCTCCACGTCGCGCCGCTTGAGTTCTAGGTCTACGGATCGAGCCTTTGCCGTCAGCGCCGCCTTGAGCGACTTGAGGTCGGTGACTTCCGGATGCACTGTGGACAGGAACGGATAATCCGGTTCCGTTCGCTGCAACAGAAAGATGGCATCGTAGAAATCCCGTCCCTTGCCGCGTGTCAAGAGCGCCGACAGCTTCATTGCGCAGAGCGTCGCCTCGTTCGGCACGCACACCGGGAAGAAGAACCCGCAACGCCGAACGTCAGCGAAGACCCTCTCGTATTCCCTCCCTTGGTCCTGTACCTCAATTTTCATCATAAACCGTTCTTCTTTGAAAGCGGAAAGGCCTAAATCATGCAGCAAGCCCGGAAACATTATGCTCCTCCGCATCGCCGTCAGGCGTGAGGACTCCTTCTCCTTCGCCACGACGTTCAGTCCGTTACGCACAAGATAAGCAATGAGCGCGTCGGTAAAACGAATGAAATCATCAAGGGCAAGTCCCTTGCAGTCGAAATCAAGATCTTCCGAGAATCTGTCGATATCCTTCGTCAAACGCAGGTTCGTGCCGCCGATGAACGTCAACTTTGCAGCCCACGGGCTCCTGGCAATCCATTCAAGTGCAAGGCACTCGATGTACTCCTTCAAGATGTGCTTTGCGAACTGTCCAGCGCGAAGTTCTTCGGGGAAGAAGCCTCTTATCGACTCAAGCGAAATCATACCACATACACCTCCTTGACAAGCCTGATCCTTCGCGCAAGTGCCTGTGAACCGAAGCGAGCCACAACGCCGTCAAGCGCGCTGTCGCGCGAAATCTCCTCCAACACGTCGGTATCAAGGCGCAGCGCCTCAATCTCCTCCGGCGTGTCGTACTGCGAATTGAGATACAGGAAGTCGCAAAGCGCCTTCGACGGCGTCGCGACATAGACCGGCAGTCCGCCGCCCACGGACTCCACGTCATAGCCGAACATCAGCTGCGGTTTGACGCTGCGGTACGAAAACTCCCCGAAGTCGTTCTTGAACGAAGTCGTCTTGAGCGAGGTGACGGACGTGAACTGCACGACAGATTCTGGAATCAACCCAGCCCTTGCCATAACATACTCACACGAAAGATAGCTTGGCGAATACATCCTTCCCGCAAAGTAGTCTCCTATTCCTGGCGTACCTGCGACATCCGCAAAGGCGTACCACGAACGTCTAAGCCGCTTGATGTGCCCCTTTTCCAGCCAGGTTGAATAATTTCCTCTGTCGAAACGAGGAAACGCCGCCACTACCTGCTCGTTGGAGAAGCAGGCAAAGTCATGAAATCGCTCTCTGAACGTTATGTAGTTCATTTTATTTCCGAAACGCGGATATTATACCACGTTTCGGAAACGGAAGTCAATGCACACATCGAAAACATCTTTTCTTATCGTGCCAGTTCCGGGCAGACTTCGGCGGAGTCTGGATTGGTCCATTCAAAGGGGAACGTTCGGCACTTCTCGGGCTTCACGGGATTGATGCGGCAGAGGTTGTTCTCCGTCAGATAGACGCACGAGCCGTCCGGACGGCTCTTGAGAATCAGGCTCTTGCGGTCTGGTGCGACTTCAGTCTCACGCTCGATGAACTCGGGCTCATCCATTCCAAGAAACGCCGCGATGCGCGCGATCTCCGCGTCCGAGACGCGCACGATCCCGTCCTTGATGCGGCAGCACGCCCCGCACATCCGGCACTTGAAATCATCCAATTTCATCTTGGCGTATGTTGCATTTTGTTGAGCGCTTCATGCATGAACCCTCTTTGGAAGCTGCAAGTCCTGCAGTTCACGTCCAAGGACATCGTCCGCCGCGACCTTTTCAATGTCGGTGTGCATGTTGAGGCAGAAGAGAACGGACATATACCCGGCCATTGAAACCGATGGCTTGCCCTGCTCAATGGCTGTCAACGTTGCATGGCTTACACAGGCCCGTTCACACATCATGGCAGCGGATATCCGCCGGCGTATGCGAGCGAGCTTCAGGTTCTGGCCCAAAATCGCAAGAGATTTTTGGGCTTTAGGCATCAGCAATGTCCTTTTCTGTTTCACAATATCCTACTCCGTCCTTGATTTAATATCTTATATTTTAGCATTAGACCGCTTCAAAAGCAATAACCTAAGACAAAAGAATCTGCACATATTTTCACTGCCTACATGCAGATCGTAGTCATCATGTACACTAAAACATTTCAAGCGTACCTGCTAACGGCTCTGCCATGACGGTGAAGAACTGTCGCGCGTCGATGAGCCCGGTATCGACCAGGAGGGTCTTGCCCTTGAAATCAACTTTAAGTCCGTCCATCCACCCAAGCGCCATCTCCGTGCGCGCTATGTCACCCTGATTGCCTTGCGCTTTTGCCCGCGCAAGGTTTTCTTCCATCACGGAGCGAGTGGACGCCAAAGGCTTTTCGGCCTCGTACAGCGCCTTTGCCGCGTTCGCCTTCGCCTCGTCGAAGAAATCCACTTGAAGCCGCGCCCCGATTTTGCCATTTAAAAGGAATAACGAAATTCGGCATTCGTCTATCCCAGCCAAAGCCGGACCATAAGGTCGAACGTCCATGGCACCACGGCAAAGTAACGGAATTGCCTTGAGGTCTGTCACCACGACTCGGACAACTTCGCCCTTCTCAAGCTTGCCACAGCGCGACGGACGCTCGTCAAGCATAGCTTTCCACTTCCCCTCGTTTGCATATACCCAGCCCATGTTTACACCTGTTCCCAGACACACCATGCCATCATCAGCAACTGAAAATGAAAGCATACCAGCAAGGTATCCGCTGTCACCGAACCAACTCACACGATGGGAAACACCGCCAAACAACGGCTCACTCAGCCACCTAAGGCCCTTCGCCGAAGAATACTGCTCGATTCTCTTCCAGTCCAGCCTTTCCGCCGCAATCACCGCTCCCCACACGAACTGCGTCTGTAAATTGTCGCGCTGCATCCAGAAATGATGGTTGCGCGCCGCGAACATTGCCCAGTGGAAATCCTCGGGCTCCACCCCGCATTCCCTCTTTATTTCGGCAAGCCATGCCGCAGCCCTGTCAATGGGTTTCAATGCCGTATTCGTTTTTTCCGCGTGAATCATGCCGTTCGTTCCGCCATTCGCAATGGCTTTCCTAACAAACCCAATCAGAGTTGGAGTCTCGGCACGAATGGCGTCGACATCCACAGCGGCTGAGAGATAGCAACCTCTCGGAACGCGCATCTCCATCTCCTTTGGCGCAATGCCTGCAAGCGCCGATGTCATGACGGCGACAATGGCGCCCACTGTCATCATTCTATTCATCTTCGTTTTCCTTTCTTTGCGTTCTTTGCGGCTAAACCTCATTGGCAACATTTTACGGCGATCCGTGCAAAGGGGTTCATGGCTTACCCCTTTCGTCTGGTTTTGGATGATTTCTGTCATAGCCATTTACCTCTCAAATCAACGGGAATGCTGATCTTACTTTTCCTCCTTGAGAACGTCTGGCAGTGCTTCGCGCGGGCCGAGAAACTTGGGGCTACGGCGAAAGACAACGTCGGCGACTGCGGCAATCTTCGCGTCCGAGACGCGCACGATTCCGTCCTTGATGCGGCAACATGCCCCGCACATCCGGCACTTGAATCCATCTAATTCCATCATGCCTCGTAAAATATTCATTCGCCTACCTTGCGATACTTTATCGACAATTTTTCGCTTAGTCTCTCAGCGGACGAGAATGGCCCTGGCGAAAGGTAGATTCCCTTTTCATCCTCTCCGAGATAATAATCGCCTGACCAGCCTGGGAACGTTTTCTCATCAGAATTCTCTGCCAAACGAATACGCCAGACCCACTCCGCAGGCGGCTCGTTACGGTAAGAATCGTCCTTACCGCCAGTAACATTTCCATTTCGCTGTATGCTCCAAGAAGAATACCTAGGGCCAAGCTTGCTCTTGTCTTTGCCGAACCTATACCCGAATGGGACGTATGCTACAGCAGAACCTGACTCATCAAGAGTCAAGCAATACCGCCCGGGGTCATTGGCGAATGAGCAATTGAAACCATCCATGAGCCATCTGCGGGACTCCTTGTCCGCTGACCACTTACCGGGAATCAGTTTCTGCAACTCCTCGCGCGAAATGTCTTTCTTTGCTTTCCATCCTCCGGGATTCATCTTCGAAAGCGTATACTGAAACACGATCTTCCCGTCAGACTCGGCTTTCGCATTGGCCACATCGAAACCTCTGCTTTGATACCATGACGCATGATTGTCACAGGAAGCCCGGAAATGGCCCTTCACATCGTGCAAACGGTTGATCTTGAACTCGCCGACGGCGTCTGTCGTCCCAGAGAAAGCCTTCCCGACCAGATCAAAGTGACCATGTATCTTGGCTCCCTGCACAGGTCGTCCGTCCTCATCGACAATCCGAAGGTAGCAGCCATGATACGGCTGACACAGATCGTAAGGCAGACAGACCAGATCCACCAGCGGCGAGACGACGCACTCGTCAACCACAAAACCCACCGCTGCAATGGGAATCCCCACAATGCCGATGGGTATCGTCCATTCTCCGCCGCGCTTCTGCACACCCCAAACCCACACCATCAGAGGTGCTGTGTAGATGTACAAACCGGGGCCTGGGCACATCCGCGTCGTCTGAAACAGTTCGCCGGTTCGCGGCGCAAACATCCCGGTCTTGCAACCGGAGCACATTGTTGCCAGCGCGAGTGATGAGACGAGAGTGATTCTTGCAAAGGATTTCATGGGTTGCTCCTTTCAGCGGTATCGCTTTCTTCGCCCGTAATGACATTGATGTACACTTTGCCGGATCGGTCGTTGACCTGTATTATGTGTGGATTGTCAGTCTTCTCCCACAGAACATTCCTATCGACCCTATCAAAACTTTCGTCATAGATGAGCCCATCCTGATCCGACCAGATTCGCAGGCGCATTTCCATGTCATCGGCCGACAAGATCTTGCTCGTAATGTATGCCCAGCGATCTGTGCCAGGCAAGTCATATACAGCCGGCCATTGGTCGTAATTCAGCAGTGGGAAGTGTCCGAACGCCCATATTTCGCTTGAATTGCCATTCGCCCTATAGTCGAATCTGGAATAAAGGAAATATGTCGTGCCAAACAATCCACCTTCTGGATTCAGACCCAGCACAAACAGATTCAAATGCATCTTCTTGTGCACGATCTCTTGCGTCTGCCCGGATTCGCCTTCCCGTTTCGCCACGATCCTTTCACTTTCACACTCATAGCCGCACGGAATCAATATGCACCCACCGACAAAAAGCGCGACCATCGCCGCGCACCCAAGTGCCATCATCAATTTCCTCATCGCCGTTTTCCTTTCTTTAAGTTAGCGGTTCGCACCTAACACGCCAAGGGCTACAAACCAAGCAAAGGAAGTCACTAATAATCCTTTTCGGACTTTTTCTTTGCGCGGCGCTTGATTTCGTCTTCAACATAGAGCGAGGCTATGCCAAGTCGCTTGAACTCGGCAAGTTGTTCGTCAGTAGCGCGTCCGCTCTTGGCGATACGCGCCCCAATATCACGCGACGCTAGTTCTCCTTCGCACCTCATCAAGTCAATCGCCTGAACATAAAGCCATTCAAAATCTGCGTCTGAAAGAGTACTTGCGTCAACTACACCATACAGCCGCTTGCAGAGCGACGGGGTCTTTCGCATGTTTGCGACAATGCAAGCCGCCTGTTCCGCGTTCAATTTGTCCTTCGCATTGTACCACAACCAAAACTTTAATGCTTCACTCTGTGGAGTATCCATAGTGAAGAACCGCTCGTCAGAGAGCGCAACATCTAGCTTCTCGTTCAAAAGTTCCTCCGCCTCATGAAATTCCTGACGCCTCTGCTCCTTTCTCACATACTCCTCACGATAGCAGAAGTAGTCGCATGGCAGACAAAGCGTGTCCCATACCGGCGCAAAGACGAATGCTTCTGCGCCAAACACGACAAAGCCCACTGGGACAAGCGGTAGAAGCGGAAATGGACACTCAATGCCAGCCATCGCGAAATATATTCCAAAGGAAGGATATACGTCACGATTATATCTCGTCTTGCCTACAAATGTCTTCGTCGCTACATAATATTCGCCGGTTCGCTCAATGGTGAAACATCCTCCCGCTGCAAGCGCGAGGGATGAGACGAGGATCATTCGTGCAAAGTGTTTCATGGGCTCTGTTTCTCCTTAAATTACTGCTTCACCTTGCGGTACTTCAACGACAACTTCTCGCTTAAGTTATCCCACTCGGAAAATGGCCCCGGCGAAAGGTACGGCCCCTTTTCATCCTCACCAAGATAATAACTATCGGAACAAATCGTATTCTTGGGGCCGTCTGAAAGATGGACACGCCAAAGCCATCCTGATGGAAGACGCTCGTGATTCCTTCGCGCTTTGGCCTCGTCTACATCGTCCTTGCCTTCAAGCGTCCACACGGAATAGATCCCGTGATCCCAATCATCATGACGAGCTCCAAAGTAAAACACATATTCGTGTGGAACATGAGAGTCAACCTTGCCGGATGCTTCAAGCGTGAAGCAGTGCCTGTCAAGATCATTCGCATACCGGCAGTTAAACCCGTGCTGAAGCCATACACGCGACTCATGATCCGCCGCCCATTTGCCAGGGAGTAGTTTCAGCACCTCCTCTCGCGCAATGTCTTTCCTGGCTTTCCATCCGCCTGGATTCGCCTTGGGCAACACAAACTGAATCACGATTCGTCCATCAGAACACGGTTTTACCTCCGCTGTCTTGAACTTCTTGTGGTTCCACCAACTTGCGTAGTCCGGACAAGATACCCAGCAATGGCCTTCCATAGGGAACGTTCCATCCAATGAGATCTCGCCTGCCGCATCCGTTGTTTCCTTGAACTTTTCTTCGCCCATCCAGTAGTAATCGGCTTTCTCGAGCCGTCCCCAAACCTTCACCCCAGAAATAGGCTTACCGAATTCATCGACAACACGAATGTAGAAGCTGCGCTTCGGCTGGCAGAGGTCGTATGGCAGGCAGACCAGATCCACCAGCGGTGAGACGACGCACTCGTCAACCACAAAACCCGCCGCCGCAATGGGAAGACCCACGATCCCGATGGGGATCGTCCATTCGCCGCCACTCTTCTGCACGCCCCAAACTCCCACCATAAGAGGCGCTGTATAGACGAACGAACCGGGGCCTGGACACATCCGCGTCGTCTGGAACAACTGTCCGGTACGTGGCGCAAACATGCCGGTCTTGCAACCTGTGAGCGTCATCACGAGCGTGAGAGATGAGACTAGGATTGCCTTTGTCAGTTTCTGCATGGTTCATTTACTCCTTTCTCTTGCCGCCGCAGGGCGCGTTCCTCACACGCGCAAACACGCGCCATCCGCGCTTCAACGTTATTGACTACAATCCTCATGGCGAACATTACACCACAAATCCACGTCTTAGACCTGGAAGTACAATGTAAGATACACTCACGGCAAGGCACATCAGACAATCTTGCTGTGATTAAGAACGTACTCGGGAGATATGTCGATGTCTCCATCGTTCCAAGTCAAGGTCTCGTAGTCAAGTTTCCAATCGGCGAACGCACTTGGATCGGACAAAGGAGCGAACACATCGCCGACAAGGTCATGACCGTCAAAGAGCCGCGTCTCCCCGTCGTCAAAGCGGACATGCAGTAGGTGGTCGCCCACATTCTCCGCCGCAACGATCTTCACATGCCGCGCAGGTACATCTGGATAGCATACTCCTTCTCGGACAATCATGATGAACCTCCTGTCAGATTTTGGCCACGATCTTTTCAAAGTGCTTGCCCTGCACGGCGAGCTCCCACGCCGCATACACTTCTTCCTCATGGAAGGCAAGCCACCCAACGAGAATCTTCATTTGCTTCTGGGGGAGCGAACCTATGAGCAGTTCTCCATCCACGCCGACGGATGCCTCAAACCCCTCATATTAGGCATGAACGTGCGGTTTGTGATGCCGCTCGTTATCACGATAGCGCATGCTTATCACCAATGCGCCGATTCTGTACAATTCACCCATTGGAAACTCTTCCTTTCACTTTGTGAACAACGCCGTACATTATATCACAATTCGACGTACCGGCGTTGGATAAAATGAACGTGCGCTATTCGCCTATCCGCCGTCCCGAGCGTGAGGGATGAGACGAGAATCATTCGTGCAAAGGGTTTCATGGGGCGTTCCTTTCGGTTTGCGTTTCTTTGACAGGATTCGCACTGGCCGGCGGCGGGAGTGGCTCGCGCGGGCCGAGGAACTTGGGGCTGCGGCGAAGGACGACGTCGGCGACTGCGGCGATCTTCGCGAGCTGTTCGCGTATGGTCGTCTTGATCGAATAGCGCCCGTTCACGTCCTCCGCCGCGTAGCCGTAGGCGTCGCATCCGAACCCGCGCGCCGTGAAGACCGCGCGGCGGACGTGGTCGGGCTGCGAGACGATGATGAACGAGTCAAGCCCGAACACCTTCTTCGCCCGCACGACCGTGTCGAGCGTGCGGAATCCAGCGTAGTCGCAGACGATGCGGTCGGCGGGCACTCCGGCCTTCACGAGCGACTCCTTCATGTCGGACGGCTCGTCGTAGCCCTTCACATGGTTGTCTCCGCTCACGATGAGGCAATCCACCTTGCCGGCCTTGTAAAGCTCCGCCGCCGCGTCGATCCGCCGCGAGAAGTAGAGGTTGTCGAGCCCGTTCGGAAGCGTCCTCACGCACCCCATCACGACCGCCGCGCGCTGACGCGGCACGGCGTCGATGCTCGCGCTGTCGAACACGCGCCCCGACGACACGGCATAGACGGCAATCGCCGAAGCGCCCCATGCGAGCAGCAGCAACGCCGCTGCCATCGCCGCAAACTTAAGGATTCTCAATCTTCGCTTCTTCAACCTTCATCTACTCCTTTCGCTTGCCGATGTCGGTTCGGCAAATTGCGTTAGGGCTTCGGCAGCACAGAAAAGGGGCTTGCACATCGGCTTAACGTGTGCGATAGGAGAAATCCCGAAGGATGAAAACACGGTTGGCCAATGGCTCTTCGATATTCTCCATGAACCACTTAAGTCGGCTGTTTATGGCAGCACGGCTGGGTTGGTGGAGTGCTACAACCACAATCCCAGCATGTG
>CACZAK010000066.1 GCA_902779075.1 uncultured bacterium
GACGAAGAAGCCCGTCGACCATCTCGAGGCAGGGCAGGTCGGCTACATCGTCGGCACGGTGAAGGACCCGAGCGAGATCAAGATCGGCGACACGGTGACAACGGCGAAGCTTGGCGCGACGGAACCGCTTCCCGGTTTCCAGGACATCCATCCGACTGTGTTCTGCGGTATCTACCCGATGTCGACTGACGAGTTCCCGAAGGTCTCGGCGGGGCTTGAAAAGCTTCACCTCAACGATTCGGCGTTCACGTTCCACCACGAAAGCTCGCTCGCCCTCGGCTTTGGTTTTCGCTGTGGCTTTCTCGGGCTTCTCCATATGGAGATCGTCCAGGAGCGTTTGCGGCGCGAGTTTGGTCTCGACATAATTTCGACTTCTCCCGGCGTAGTCTACAAGCTGAAACTAAAGAACGGAGAGGAGAAGGATCTCGACAATCCGCTTCAGATGCCCGATCCTTCTGCACTCGAGACAATATCCGAGCCGATCCTAAAGTCGCGTATCATCACGCCGTCTGAGTCAATAGGCGACGTGATGCGCATCGTGATGGACCGTCGCGGGCAGGTCGAGGGAACAGAGACGATTGACGCGAAGCGCGTGATGCTCCACTGCATGCTTCCTCTCAACGAGATCCTCATCGACTTCCACGACACGCTTAAGTCGGTGAGCCACGGCTATGCCTCGATGGACTATGAGCCCGCGGGCTACCAGGTCTCCGACATCGTTAAGATGGACATTCTCCTCAACGGCGAGACTGTCGATGCGTTCGCGACGATGGTACACCGCGCCAAGGCGCGCGCGAGGGGGCTTCAGATGTGCAAGGCGCTTGCCGACACGATCCCGCCGCACCAGTTCAAGATTCCGGTGCAGGCCGCGATTGGCAAGGAGATCATTGCTCGCGAAGACATCAGGCCTTTCCGCAAGGACGTCCTCGCAAAGCTTTACGGCGGTGACGTCACGCGCAAGATGAAGGTCTTGGAGAAACAGAAACGCGGCAAGGCGAGGATGAAGGAGTTCGGCCACGTCAACGTTCCGCAGTCCGCTTTCATCGCGGTGCTGAAGGGCACCATCAAGGACAAATGATGCTTTCCATAGCGGCTGCGATCGTCGTTGGTGCGGCGCTTGCCGTGTCGGGCGCAGTCCTGCAGAGCGTCCTCAGGAATCCCCTCGCGGAACCCTATATCCTCGGCATAGTCGGCGGAAGTGCGCTTTTCTCGGCGCTCGCGACGAAACTCGGTCTTGTCGCTATTGCGGTGTGGGTTCTTCCGGCGTCGAGCTTTCTTGGCGCATGCTTCTCGCTTTCGCTTCTTCTTCTCGTCGCGTGGTTTGCCTCTAGGGCACGCGCCGTCAACGGATCGGACGCGCAGCTTAGGTCTAACTTTTCGACGGTCGTGATTGCCGGTTTCGTTGTAGGCGGCTTTACCGGTTCGCTCGACTGGCTTGTTCTTTCCTACTGCTCGCCCGAGGACTTCACGCGTCTCAACAAGTGGCTGTACGGCTCGCTTTCCGAAGTCGGGTTCGCCGCGCTTGTCTCTGGAGCGCTCGTGCTTGCGATAGTAATGGCCGTTCTTGTTTTCTTCCGCCGAGAGCTAAACGTAATGGAGCTTGGCCACGACGAGGCCGAATGTCTCGGCATAGATACGCGCACGACGATGATCGCCGTAATTGGCGCGGTCTCGCTTGCCACGGCTGTGTCGGTGTCGCTCGCTGGCGCGATAGGTTTTGTCGGGCTTGTCGTTCCGCATTTCGTCAGGCGCGTATTCGGGCCGCGTATGCAGCGCCTTCTCCCGCTTTCTGCGCTCTTTGGAGGCGCGTTCCTCGCCGCCGCCCAGATTGTCGCTGCAAAGTTTCTCCCCGATGTCGGCGTAGGCGTGATTTGCGCCATATTCGGCGGGCCGTTTATTCTATGGCTTCTCGCCTCTCGCCGCAATGGGGAAGGGCGCGACGTTTAGCTTTTTGCGAACCGAGTTCGCGAAGAGCTGATGCCTCGTCCGCGCTTCTATTGCCGTGCCAATATTTTCGCTTCTTCAACCATTCCTCAACTCAACCATCCTTCGTGTCGAATCCAAGAACGATTCCGGCACAACCGTCCTCCATCCGTGATTCTCCAACTTAGGCAACAACCGTTACTCAACCACAAGCCAATGACACGAAAAACGTCATCTTGTTTCACTTGCCGCTTGAATCGCGCCATGCGGAAGGAGTGAGTCCTGTCTCGACTCGGAAGAAGTTGCAGAACGCCGCGCTTGTCTTGTAGCCGCACTTGTTGGCGGTGTCTTCGACGCTTAGATCTCTGCTCGCCAGGAGCGTTTTGGCGGCATCCAGCCTTGCGTCGAGTATCTCCCGCATGATGGAATGCCCAGTTGCCGCAAGGAAGCGCATTTCCGCAGAGCGACGTGAGCAGGCGAACATCTTGACCACGTCTTTCGCGGCAAGCCCTGCGCATGCCTCGCGACGGATGCGCTCCAGTGCCTCGGAAACCGTTTTGTCCGACCTCTTGAACCTTCGCGTGGACTCCCGTCGGACGACACAGCGCGGAGGATAGGAGCTATACTGTGTTTCCATGTCTCCGACCATAAGGCCTTTCAGCTTCGCCGCCGCTGTCCGTCCAGCCGTGAAGTAGTCCAGCGAAACGCTTGATAGTGACGGTTTCGACCCCTCGCACAGTTCCTCGTCGTTGTCTACACCCACGATGGAGATGTCGTCTGGAATAGTCAGCTTCGCCAGTGTGCAGGCATGAACCACGGCGACGGACATCCGGTCGTTGGCGGCAAAAACGCCCGCCGGAAGCTCAAGCCGCTTCAGCCATTCGGCAAGCGCATATACAAGGTCGCCCTCTCCCTCGGTGAAGTGCGTTGCGTCGAATACGCTGGGACTCGCTCCGTGCAGTTCAAGCACGGCCTTGAAGGACGAAAGCCTCAGGTCGCTCCAGTACATTGAGTTGGTCCAGGTCACATACGCGTATGAGGCGAGGTGAAGCGCAATGAGTTCCCGAGCCGCAAGCTCTGCCGTCGCGCTTGCGTCGTTCACGATACAGTATCTGTCGCCGTCGCGAACCTTGCCGTTGCGCCCGAGGAAGACCACAGGCGTGTCCGCGAACTTTGAAAGGGGAATCTGGTTCGAGCCGGAGCCGCAGTTCACGATGAATCCGGAAGGGCTCCACATCTTTCTGAGTCTGGCCAAGTGCGCAGGGGTCTGCAGCGCAGGAACGGTGACAAGGTTCCACTTCTCTTCGTCTGCAAAATACCTCACTCCGGCCAGCATGCGGCTGTCTGGGTGCCTTCCAAGTCCGTTGACGTATATGACCGTTTCCATGCCGGATAGTCTATCATATTTTTTCGCTGTTGCGCAATGATGCAACAAAAATTTTCGTAAAATAAAGTAGTGGTGGTCTTTGGTTTGGTATAATACTGCATGTGACGAGTGCAGAGACAAAGGCAATCGCAGTATGTGTGGGGTGCAATGCAGATTCAGGGCATCCTGTGGGAGTCCAT
This sequence comes from uncultured bacterium, assembly GCA_902779075.1. Next base: position 3,490 of record CACZAK010000066.1, read on the forward strand.
GTCCTTTCCGTGAACCTGCAGTCCGGCGTTGTCGAAAAGATCGGCTCCAGGAGACTTAACCACGCAGTCTACCTGGCATACGCTCCAGATGGAAGGTACGTCTACTCATGCTCCGACACAGGGCTTGCGTCTTTTGCAGTTGAAGGCTCTTCGCTTTCCATGGTGGACGAGGTTCCCCTGCCGGACGGCCCTTGCCACATTTCGGCGATGCCGGATGGACGTCGCCTTGCATGGGCTGAGTACATGGGCGGAACGTGCGGGTCTGTCGAGGTTGCGGATGGTCGCTTTGCCAAGGTCGTCGTCCATCGCCATTCGGGGAGCGGACCGAACCTGCCGCGCCAGGCGGGACCCCACTGCCACCAGGCGGTCCTGACGCCGGACGGGAAAGGCTATTGTGTTGTGGATCTCGGGCTTGACCAGATTGTGGAATATCCGTCGGGCAGGACATTCCACACTTCCCCAGCCGGTGCAGGGCCGCGCCACCTCCTTTTTCACCCCAATGGACGTCTCGCGTTCCTTGTTTACGAGATGGGCAACCTTGTCTCGTCGCTGTCTTGGAGTCCAGAAGCGGGCTTCACGCTTATGGACACTCAGCCGACCCTGTTTGGGGACTCTGTGTCCTTTGAGTCCAAGAACAATCTGGCTGCGGCAATCAGGTTCACGCCGGATGGAAAGTGCATAGTCGTCTCAAATCGCGGCGAGAATTCGCTTGTCGTATTTGACTTTGACGAAGCGACCGGTAAACTGACTTTCAAGGCGCGGACTCTGCTGAGTGGCGACTGGCCGCGCGATTTCGCGTTCGTCGGCGATGACATCGTGCTCGTCGCCTTCGAGCGTTCCGGCGAGGTGCAGACACTCCGCTACGATTCCGAGTCCGGCATGTTCGCGCCGCTTGTCACTCTTGGAGGGTTCTACCGCCCGCTTGCAGTTCTGCCGCAGAAGGAGGTGACACCGTGAAGAAGTGGATCACTTTGGCGTTTCTGTGCCTTGCGTTCTTCTTCTACATGTCCGACAGGCAGCTGTTCGGACTGCTCGTGCCGCTCATCCAGGAAGAGACAGGAATGAGCAAGGTGCAGATCGGCTTCATTGACACTGTCCTCTATTGGGTTGTTGCGCTGATGATGCCGTTCTCTGGCTTCGCGGGTGACAGATGGCCGAGAACGCGCGTCATATCTGCCGCGATTCTTGGCTGGGGTGCGCTTACGCTTGCGACTGGCTTTATGGGTGGACTCGTCGGTTTCGTGCTTCTAAGGTCAATTGCCTGTACAGGTGTCCAGACGTTCTATGGTCCTTCCGCATACGCGCTTATGGCGGACGAACACAAGACTACGCGCACGACGGCGTTGTCGCTGCATCAAGGCGCTATGTACACCGGAATGCTCACTTCGGGAGCTCTCGTCGCCGTGATCCTCGTGCACTTCGGCTCATGGCGGTGGGTATATTTCCTATTTGGCGGCGCGACGATTCTTGTCGGCATCGCATTTGCCGCGGTCTTCTGGCGAGACGGACGCATGGCCGCCGCGTCGCAGAAGAAAAGCATAGCCGCCGGGATGAAGGCGTTTTTCGGCAACCCTGCCGCGCTATGCGCCGGCTCGGGTTACGTCGCGCTTATCTTCGCTGCGAACGCCTGTATGAGCTGGGCGCCGACTTTCATCGCCGAGAAGTTTTCACTGGACGTCGGAACTGTCGGGAAGGGCGTAATGTTCGGGCCCAACCTCGCAGCGATGATTACCGTCCTTACGGCGGGTTTCGTCACGGACTTCTTCGTTCGCCGCTTCCCGCGTTTCCGCCTCGGCATCCAGATCGCCGCGCTTCTCTGCGGTGTGCCGCTTTTTGCCGTGTTCGGCTTTGCGCATTCTGCGGGCATGTGCTTCGCGGTGCTTGTCGGATGGGGGATTGTGCGCGGGCTCTTCCAGTCCAACACGTTCACTTCGATATTTGATGTCGTCCCTGCCGAGAGCCGCGCCTCGGCAGTCGGTTTCGTCAATGTCTTCGCCTATGTGATCGGCTCCTTCGCGCCGGTTCTCTTCGGCTTTATATCGCACCGATGGGGCGTTCGCGGCTTCGAGGTGGGTTTCGCCTCTCTCGGTGCGCTTCTTGTCGTAGCCGCAGCGATGATGGCGTTTTCGTATTTCAGGCTTTTCAAGGAGTATCGAGTGGAGAAATGAAAAAGACAATTCTGATAACAGGGGCGACGAAGAACACCGGGCTGGCCATAGCGCGGCGCTTCGCCGCCGACGGATGGAACGTCGCCATAACGAGCCGCGACGCGGCAGCGGCGGAAGCGGCAGCGAAGGGGATAGAAGGTGAGGTTCTTGGCCTTGGCATGGATCCCGCGAATGTCGCGGACATCCGCGGCGCATTTGCCGCCGTCAAGGAGCGCTTCGGACGCCTCGACGCATTTGTAAACAACGCCGCGCATCTCGGCGTTGGGCTTTCCGTCCTCAACTCGACCGAGGCGGACTGGGACGCCGTGATGAACGCGAACGCCCGCGCTGCGTTCTTCGGCGCACAGGAGTCCGCGAAGCTGATGAAGGATGGCGGTTCGATCGTATTCATTTCAAGTTGCCATGCGAAGAAGTCGGTTCCTGGGCGTGCGCTCTATACGGCTTCAAAGGCCGCGCTCGGCGGCATTGTGCGCTCGCTGGCGGTGGAATTAGGTCCGCTCGGAATCCGCGCGAATGCCATTCTCGCAGGAGCGATACGCACCGACCGCTGGGACAATCTCACGGACGAAGAAGTTGCCGCCCGACGCGCGCGCTGGCCAGTCGGGAAGGAGTCGACGCCGGACGACATTGCCGCGGCGGTCGCGTTCCTCTGCTCCGAAGGCGCGGGGACGATTACCGGAACGGAGATTCCCGTCGACAGCGGAATTGGCATCTGCCTTCTCCAGTACAACAAGGAGTGGATGAAGAATGACGAATACAACAAGAAATATTGGGAAGCGAAATGACAGCGATTGAGAGACTAAAGGAAACCAAGCTGATGGTTTTGGCGAGAGGCATCGAAAAGGATGTTCTCGTGAAGGCCGTCGGCGCGATTGCCGATGCGGGCGTCACGGTGTTTGAGTCGACCTTCGACCACCGGCACGAGAACTGCATCGCCGAAAACGCCGAGAAGATCGCCGCGCTCGTCGCGGCCTACGGCGAGCGCATGTCGATTGGCGCGGGAACGGTTCTCACCATCGATGAAGTCCGCGCCGCGCACGAGGCCGGTGCGTCATTTATCGTAAGCCCCGACACAGACCCTGACGTAATCGCCGAGACGAAGCGGCTTGGCATGGCGTCCATCCCAGGCGCGATGACCCCGAGCGAAATCAAGCGCGCGTATGCGCTTGGCGCGGACATCGTGAAGCTCTTTCCGGCGGACGATCTCGGCTACCACTACATCCAGAACCTGAAGGGCCCCTTGCCGCACATCCCGATGATGGCGACGGGCGGCGTCAATCCGGAGACGATTCCTGAATTCCTTTCGCGCGGTATGGTCGCTGTCGGCACTGGCATCACGATCTTCCGTCCCGATCTCGTCGCCGCCGAGGACTACGAGGGCATCAAGGCGCTCGCCGCCGCGCATATCGCGGCGATCAATAATGTGACTAACCACTAACGACTATTCTCATGAAAATCACTGACATCAAAATCTACACTCTCGACGCATTCCGCACCAACTGGGCGTTCATCAAGGTCGAGACTGACGAAGGACTCTACGGCTGGGGCGAGGCGACACTCGGAACACAGGAGATGGCGCTTGAAGGATGCGTAGCCGACTACAAGCGGCTCATCGTCGGACGCAATCCCCTCGAAGTCGAGAAAATGCTCTTCGAGGTCTATCGCGACAGCTACTGGAAGGGCGGCCCCGTGATGATGAGTGCGCTCGCCGGCATCGAAATCGCCTGCTGGGACATTGCCGGAAAGTACTACAACGTCCCGACGCATGCGCTCCTCGGCGGCAAGATGCGCGACAAAGTGAAGATGTATGCAAACGCATGGTTTGTCGGCGCGCGCGAGCCGGAGGATTTCGCCGTCGCCGCGAAGAAGGTGAAGGCGCTCGGGATCAAGGCGCTTAAGTGGGATCCGTTCGGCAAGGCGCACATGACCTTGACGCGGGAGGAGATGGGTCATGCCGTTGCTGTTGTCGGCGCGGTGCGCGAGGCGGTCGGACCCGAGATGGAGATATTGATCGAGTGCCACGGCAGGTTCAACCACTACACCGCCGTCGCCGCGTCGAAGGAACTTGCGCCTTTTAAGCCGATGCTCATGGAAGAGCCCCATAGCGCGGTGCCGATCGCGGCGGGCGAGAGGTTCTACGGAATGTATGCATGGAACGACGTTCTCCGCCGGAACTGCGTGGACATCGCGCAGCCGGACATTTTCCACAACATGGGGCTTCTCACCTCGAAGAAGGTGGCGGCGATGTGCGAGGCCAACCATGTGCCTGTGAGCTTTCACAATCCGTCGGGCCCAATTTCCAACGCGGCTATTCTCCAGCTCGCGGCGACGACGCCGAACTTCCTCATACACGAGATGATGCTTACGGACGGAAGCTTCCGCAAGCTCGTCACGAACGAAAGTGTCAAGTTCGAGGATGGCTACCTCGTCATCAGCGACAAGCCCGGCCTCGGCATCGACGTGAACACTACACCGGGACGCTCACCGACATCCGTCCAAAGGGCGACACGTTCTACTTCTTCGACGGCCTCGACTGCGAACACCCCGTCTTCTGATCGCCCGTTGCGCAATAGCGCAACATAAATTTTCGCAGACGATAACTGTCTGTGGAGACACCTTTCTTTATCTTGGCGATTTTGCCACTTATAGTAAAGAGTTTCAACACGGTTGACTATATCGTAAAATAATGCTATGATATAGTAACAAGTTGAACAAGGAGGGTAGGCTGTGATTGGCAGAAAGAAAGAAATCCAAGAACTTGAAAATGCATACGCCGAGCGTGAATCGGAGTTCGTTGCCGTTTACGGAAGGCGTCGCGTCGGCAAGACCTACCTTGTCCGCGAGACGTTTTCCGGTCGATTGGCCTTTCAGCATGCAGGATTGAAGGACAAACCGACGATCATTCAACTTGATCGCTTTAGACAGTCGCTTGTGGAATGCGGATTCAGGGAGTGCGGAGTTCTAAAGAACTGGTACAAGGCGTTTGACGCGCTGAAGAAGGTCATTGCGTCGAGTGACCTTCCCAAGAAAGTTGTATTCCTTGATGAGTTGCAGTGGATGGATCGTCCGAATGCAAATTTCGTCTCTGCGCTTGAGAATTTCTGGAACGGCTGGGCTTCTGCGCGCAAGGATGTTCTTCTGATTGTCTGCGGGTCCGCGAGTTCGTGGATATTGCGCAAGATCGTCTACAACAAGGAGGGTCTTCACAACCGCGTGACATACAGGATCCCGCTATGTCCGTTTTCGCTCGCGGAATGCGAAGCGTATGCAAGGGATCGCGGACTCGAATTTACGCGCCGCCAGCTGGCGGAGCTCTATATGATTCTTGGAGGTGTTCCATACTACTGGCATTTTCTTAAACGCGGCAAGAGCGTTGCACAGAACATAGACGAGATGTTCTTTGCGAAGAGCGACAAGCTGGAAAACGAATTCGACGAGCTGTATGCATCGCTTTTCCAGAGCCCGGAGCCCTACATTCGGCTGATTACGGCGCTTGCGACAAAGAAAGTCGGCATGACGCGGGAACGTCTTTCCTCGGCGTCAGGGGTTGCCGAGAGCGGCAAGATGACGCAATGCCTTGACGACCTCGACAGGTGCGGCTTCATTCGGAAGTATACGCCGCTCGGGAAGGCGAACCGTGGTTCGGTTTACCAGCTGATGGACAACTTCACTCTCTTCTATTTCTCTTTCATGGCTACGGGAAAGGGCGTGGATCGCCAGTACTGGTCGAAGCTGCAGGCGACAAGAACCCATTCGACTTGGGCTGGGCTTGCATTTGAGCGCCTCTGTCTGCAGCATGTACGCGAGATAAAGCGGTCGTTGCAGATCGGTGGTGTATTGACGAGCGAACATGCATGGTATTCTCCTGCCGCGCAGATCGACTTGCTGATTGACAGAGACGACGGAATCATCAATCTCTGCGAAATGAAGTTTGCCGAGGGCATGCATTCAATCTCACGACAGGAGGCGGATGATGTTCGGAGGAAGAAGATTGTGCTGAAGGACGAGACTGCGACTCGAAAGGCCGTATACGTCACTTATGTTACGACAGAGGGCCTTAAGCGCAATTCATACGCAAATGACGTCCAGTCCGAAGTGACGCTGGACGACTTGTTCTCGGAATAGCCCCTACTGGCCACTTGACTACTATGCCCCTCATCTGACGTCAATAAAATTTGTCCGGGACTCCCCTTGCCCCCGCTCGCCCATTGCGCAATAGCGCAACAGAAATTTTCGCAAAATAAAGTGGCGGCGGCATAAGTTTTGGTATAATGCTCGTAAAAACTCGAGGTGGCATGGTGTCGCCCCGGCTTCCGGGAGGTAATTATGCAACATATTTGCAAAGAAAAGTGGCAAAGCAAGGTTGTCTTCTTGCTTGCCGGCGCGGCATTCGCGCTGTTCGCGCTGGCCGTGCAGGCGTCGGACGAACCGTGGTTCGGGGCGCCGATTCCGGGGTCGGGATTAGAGGTCCCGTATGGCACCGATCCGCAGCAGACCGGCGATCTTTTCCTTCCTGCAAAGGTGACGTCCGAAACGCCTTTCGTCCTCAACATCCACGGCGGCGGCTGGAGCGCGATGTCTCGAAAGGACGCAGCTGGAGTTTCTGCGTTTCTTGTCGAGATGGGCTGCGCGGTCTATTCGATTGACTATCGCCTTGCTAGCAAGGAGAACCCTTGGCCATCGTGTGGCGACGACTGCTTGAAAGCCGCAGAGTTCATTTTGCGCGGCAGACTTGCCGCGATATTGCTGGAGAACCGAAAACCAATTTGGATTAGGGCGTGAGTTATCGTCGCAAGTTCTGGGCGCGGTAGTCGCGCATGGATATGCCGAAGTGGCGCCTGAAGAGGTTCTTCGGGTAGTTGGGGCTTGTCCATCCAAGACGGCGTGTGATCGATTCGATTGGGTCATCTGTCTCGCGGAGTAGGCGTTTGAGTTCCTTCAGGCGCACGGCTGTGATGCAGGAGAGTACGGATTCGCCGCGTACTTCCCTGAATCTGAGATCCATCAGTGCCCGCGAAACTTTGAGGTGCGCCTGTACGTCCTTGACGCCAATACCTCGTTTCGCGTTCCTGGCGATGAAAGCCAGTGCCTTTTGGACGAGCGGGCCTGCCGACGATTCGGCTACAGTCGTGGCGCGGCGGACAATCTCGTTTTCACCGCGAACAATGACCGTATGCGAGGGGCGACTCGCCGCTTTGCTGCCACCCATCATTCGTTCCAGCGAGGCGGCAGCTTCCTTTCCTGCCAGCACGAAGTCCGGACGAATGCTCGACAGGCGTGGCGTCGCGTTTTCGCAAATCAGTTCCTCGTCATCGACGCCCAGCACCGCGACATCGCCAGGCACTGAAAGCCCTGCGCTTTTGCACGCCAGCAGTGCCTCTTGCGCCACTGCATCGTCGGCGGCAAGGATGGCGGCAGGCTTCTCCATTCGGCGCAGCCATTTTGCCAGTTTCCCTCGCCGTGTCAGCGTGTCGCCGGCTGGACTGGACATGAATGTGACTGTTGGCCGGTCTCTGCGCGTCAGTTCCGCCTCAAAGCCCTCGCCACGAAGCCGCGACCATTCGCGCTGTCCCTCCGCCGGAATGAATCCAAACGACGCATACCGTCCCTGCGCGGCAAAATTCTTTGCGGCGTCGCGCCCGATGGCGCTATTGTCGATGCGGACATGGATCGCGCCTGTCTTCCGAGATCCCAAGACGCTTGAAAAAGTTTCGACCGTTGCAAAAGGCACGGCGGACTCGGCAAGCACCTTGAACGCCTCCGGCGCATCGTCGTTCATGGCGACGATGAAACCTGATGCCTTGTGCGCGATGGCCTGTCTAACATACTCGCCTGTGAATTCTCTGTTCGAGCGGACGATTGAGAGGCTCCATTCGCCTCTCTCTGCGATGTGTGCAAATACGCCGCGAAGCACCGAAGGCCCGAAATTGCTCTCCATCGAGACTACGGCGATGACGCGTGGGATGCGACGGCTTATGGACTTTCTTTTCACGCAGCACAGTATATCAAATTCGTTATCCGATATGTGAGAAAATCTTATTGTGAAAGATAGGCGGTTTCGATTGCGATTCTCTGGGAGTTCGCATATAATTTACGTCAAAGGACGGGACAGAGTCATGAAAGCATGTTTTAATAAGGAAAACTTTGAGTTTCGCGGCGTTGCTCCGAAGGTCGGGCACGAAATCAGGGCATTGTCGGAAGCGCAGTTTCTCGCTGGGGAGGATGCGAGGGGCGCAATCGTTGTACTGGAGCCGGAAACTCAGATAGGCAAGGTGCAGATAGATGCACTTGTGGCGCGTGACGCATTAGGTTTCGTGAGCGACTTCTCTGAAAATCGCTTTGAGAAACCAGACGAGATACCGATTGTTGCAGTTGGCGACTTAAAGGGTCTTGCGGCGATCTTCGTTTCGCCGCGTTCAGGCGTAAGGCTGCGAACTCTCGCCGGCACTGGCGCATTGAAAATCGGGGTTGAAGAGACGCTTGTCGCGATTACGCCAATGCCGCCGCAAAAACGAGACAGGCGCAACGACCCTGTAATCGGCAAGACCGATATTCTTGCCGCGCTTTCGGCAGTTGGCGTAAAGAAGGGCGATACTTTGCTTGTTCATTCGTCGCTGTCGGCGTGTGGAAAGATTGACGGCGGCGCGAAGACGATCATCGATGCGATTATTGAGACGATTGGGCCTGACGGCAACTTCTTTGTGCCGACGTTCCAGCGTTCGGAGTGCTACCTTAATGGAATAAACAAGCGGTGGGACCATCGTCCGAGCGACTTCCGCGACAGGTCAAGCGAGGCCGTGCGCTGGGTCGGGACGCTGCCGCTGGAATTTATGCGACTTTTCCCCGACGCACCGAGGGGCGTCCACATTTCGCATTCGTGGGCGGGATGGGGGCCTTCTGCGGCAGAGGTGTTGTCGCGTCAAACGGAGGACGAGCCACCGTTTTCTGACAATTCATGTCCGATGTCCGTCAAGGATATGGGAGGCAAGATTCTACACTTCGGAAGCCCCGTGGGGCATACGTCGTTCGTGCACTGCTTCGAGACGCACTTCAACCTGCCGGGTCTTGGCCCGTCGTATTACGACGTGCGGCTTGCGGACGGCACGATTACATGGAAGTTCGTGCCGAAGGGTCTGCCGGGTCCGCGCGAGTTCTACTCCAAGGACGAGAACGCGCGGTTCTTCCGCGAGGCTGTTGCGCGAGGTCTTGAGATACGCCACGAGAGGCTTGGTGTCGGCGAGTTGAAACTTATAGACTGCCGCCAGTTCTGGGAAATCGGCTCCGCGCTCGTCACGGAAGATCCGAGAATCGTCATAGGAGACCTGTAGCGTGAAAGGCGGATACAAGTGGCTTTTGCTTGCGCTTCTGTCGCTGGCGTATTTCTTCAGCCAGGCAGACCGCGTATTGTTCGGACTTCTCACGATTCCGATTCAGGAAGAGTTGCACCTCACCGACCTGCAGATAGGGTTCGTCAATACTGCGCTTTTCATGACGCTCGCCTTTACCGTCCCGATTGCCGGAATCCTCGGTGACAGGTTCAACCGCAAGTGGGTGATTACTGTCGCGCTCATGTTCTGGTCGCTGATGACAGCGGTGACTGGCCTTGTCGGAGGGATGTGCGCTCTTGTGTTCTTCCGCTCGATCCTGACCGGCGGAGGCGAGGCATTCTACGGGCCTAGCGCGTACGCTCTTCTTGCCGCACACCACAAGGAGACGCGCTCGTTCGCGCTGGCCGTGCACCAGGCCGCGCTCTATCTCGGACTGATGTTTTCCGGCGCACTCGTCGCGTGGGTGCTAAAGGCGGTTGGCGGCTGGCGTGTAGTCTTTTGGGTGTTTGGCGGCTCTGGCTTTCTGCTTGGAGTTTCGTTTATATGGCTATTGAAGGACGGAGAACGGACTTCATCAGGCGGCGAGGAACGGGTAGGCGGAACTTTCCGCGCCGGATGCCGCGCGTTCTTCTGTTGCCCCACCGTGGTCTTGAACGCAATCGGGTTCATAGCGATCTGCTTTGCGAACAACGCATACATCAGCTGGGCGCCGAAGTTCGCCGCGCAGAAGTTTGGCCTTACAGTCGGGGCGGCGGGCAACGGCACAATGCTCTACCACCATCTCGCGGCATTCATCGCGATTCTTGTCGCAGGCTATGTTACGGACGCTGTGATCCTGCGGGGGCATCCGCGCTTCCGCCTTGCTTTGCAGTCGGTTGCGATGCTTCTCGGTGCGCCGATGCTCGTATGGTTCGGATTTGCTCCGACCGTTGCCTCGTGCTTCGCCGCTACGACGCTATACGGCGTGTTCCGTGGAATGTACGAGGCGAACACGCAGGCTTCGGCGTTCGATGCGGTAAGACCGGAGCATCGTTCCACTGTTGTCGCCCTTGCAGACCTTCTGGCGATGCTTATCGGCTCGCTGTCGCCGCTCCTCATCGGCGCAATGTCAGACCGCATGGGGCTCGCGGGATTCGAGCGCGGCTTCGCCCTCATGGGCGGCGCGTATGTCGTCGGCGCACTCGCCATGGCTTCCGCGTTCTTTTTCACTTTCAACAAAGACAGAATAACGGAGTAGATTCAATTTCAGATGAATATTAATATCTCCAACACCGCGCGGGCGAAAGCCCGTGACTTTATCGAAAACGAAAAGCAGTTCCATCTAGGTTTTCTGCCAACGGAACAGTCGAACCCCATAACTGCGACACTCGAGCACGACTTCAAGCGTTCAACTTTAGCGGGTGTGCAGTGCCTACAGCGCGGCGACAGGCAGATTCCAATCACGATGCGACATGTCTTTGCCGGACATCGCTTCGCCGCGCTCGTCGATTCGATGGTCGAAACCCTCACAACTCCTCCACTCCCACACTCCCCCACTCCACGAATAATCTTCTCAGGTTGTGGCGCGACAGGGCGGCTTTCCATTCTTCTTGAATCAATGTGGCGCGACTTCTTCCACCGCCGCGCGGCGGAGCTGACGGACGAGGAACGCGCCCTCGCCGACCGCTCTGCCTCGATAATGACAGGCGGCGACTTTGCGCTCATCAAGAGCGTTGAGTTCTTCGAGGACTTTGCGGAAGGTGGCCGCCGCCAGGCCGCCGCGCTCAATGTTGGCGAGGGCGATACCTTTGTCGCCATAACGGAGGGCGGCGAAACGTCGTCTGTGCTTGGAACGCTGAAATATGCTGCCGAACACGGCGCGAGGTGCTTTCTCGTGTTCAACAACCCCGCAGATCTTTTGCGCAAGCATCTTGACCGCTGCCGCGAGGCAATAGACAATCCGAAGGTGACGGTGATAGACCTCTATTGCGGTTCAATGTCGCTTGCCGGTTCCACGAGGATGCAGGCGACAAGTTCCGAACAGCTCTTGTGTTCGTGCGCCCTTGAAGCCGCGCTCTGCCGTGTCCTGCCGCGTTTTGCCAAGGAGACGGCTGACGACTACACGCTGGCGTTCGAGAACCTTCTTGCGGGGCTGGAATCTCCCGAAGGCCGCGCCGAGATTGTGAAGGCAATAGAGTTCGAGAAAGGCGTTTACGACAAGCACGGACGCATAACGTACCTTGCCGACAAGTGCATGCTCGACCTCTTCACGGACAACACGGAGCGCAGTCCTACGTTCATGCTGCCGCAACTGCGTTCCAGCTGCGAAAGGCATCTCGCGCAATCGTGGGCTTTTGTGAAGAACCCGCTCCACCCGACCGAAGAGTGTTGGAGCGAAATGATGCGCCGTCGCCCGCGCTGTCTTGAGTTCACGGCTGACGATGCCCGCGCACTCGGGATGCCGCACTGCTTTATCGACAACCCTCCGGCAATCAAGTATTCAGACCTCATAACCTACATGATTGGCAACGAATCCGCGCCGGAGAGAATAGATGGTTACGAACGCGCGGCGGCGGTCGTGCTGCGCGTTCCCGGCGAGACGCCTGATTTCGTAGCGGCGGCTGATCGCCTCGCGGCGGCGTGGCCTGAAAAGACGGAGTTCCGCTTCGACTTCCCGATAGCGGACTCGCCGCTTGAAATCTGGAAGCACCTTGCCGTAAAGCTTGCGTTCAACTGCCTTTCGACGGGCACGATGACGGCAATGGGGCGCGTCGCTGGCAACTGGATGAGCTGGGTGTCGATTTCCAACAAGAAGCTTATTGACCGGGGCATACGGCTTATATCCGAACTTGGCGCGATTCCCTACGACGAGGCGGCGGAGAGACTTTTCGCCGCCGACGAGTGGGTACAGTCGCAGGACTGGACAGGAAAAGAAGAGCCTTGCGCCGTCCAGGTCGCATTGCGACAACTTGAAAGGTGAAAGTAGTAAAAACTACATAAGTGGTAATCGGCTTGGATTCGATTAAATAGTTGAAATAAGCCGATTATAATTTTAAGTTGGCAAATATATGAATATTGTTGATTTTTTAAACATTTGTCGTGTGCTTATTTGACTTGAATACTATATATTTGCTATAATTGCGCCGTTTTAAGACGGAGGCAATGATATGATTGGACGCAAAAAAGAGTTGATGAGGTTCAGGGAGGCCGAGGAGTCCGACCAATCCGAATTTCTTGCCGTATATGGGCGGCGGCGTGTTGGTAAGACCTTCCTGATAAGGCAGGCATTTTCAAATCATTTTACATTCGCGCATACAGGCATTGCAAAAGGATCAATGGCGGAGCAATTGGCAAATTTTCAGGATTCACTTGTCGAATATGGCTATGAAGACATTCCTGCTCCGCAGACATGGCTTGAGGCGTTTCGCCGTTTGAGAAAGGTCATCTCAGAGTCGAAGGACATCCGCAAGATCGTGTTCATAGATGAAATGCCATGGATGGATACGCCTCGTTCAAACTTCACGGCGGCACTGGAGCACTTCTGGAACGGATGGGCCTCGGCTCGTAGCGATGTTGTGTTGATTGTCTGTGGTTCTGCCACAAGCTGGATTATCAACAAGGTCATAAGGAACAAGGGCGGGCTTCATAACCGCGTAACGGGGAAAATCCATCTTCGGCAGTTTTCGCTGAAGGAGTGCGAAGAGTATGCGGAGGCGCGGCATCTGGGGATGTCGCGGAGCCAGATTGCCGAAGCGTACATGGTTCTGGGCGGAGTCCCGCACTATTGGTCTTTTCTGAAGAGAGACGCCAGCCTGGCCCAGAACATCGACAGGATGTTCTTCTCCGAGGACGGGGAACTGAAGGACGAGTTCCACGAGTTGTACGCTTCGCTTTTCAAGCGCAAGGCGCCATACGAAGCCATCGTCACTGCTCTTGCCGCGAAAAAGGGGGGCTTGACGCGCGAGGAACTTATTGCACATACTGGGATGGCGAACAATGGCCGCTTGACGGAACGCCTTGCGGAACTTGAACAGTGTGGATTCATCAGGAGCTACCATGTCGTTGGCGCATGCGCCAGCGCAATCGTCTATCAGCTCATGGACAGTTTCACGCTCTTTCACTTCAACTTCATCAAGAACAACCAAAGGCGCAACGAACGGTTCTGGTCGTCTTCGCTCGGCTCTCCGATGTACCACGCATGGCGAGGCCTCTCCTTCGAGCGGCTGTGCCTTCAGCACGTCGGCAAGATAAAGGACGCCATCGGCATCGGAGGCGTCGACGCGGAAGTTGGATGCTGGCGGCATGTTGCGAACGAGCGCTGTCCGCAGGGAGCGCAAATCGACCTTGTGATCGACCGTGCCGACAACGTGGTTGACCTTTGCGAAATGAAATGCACCGATTCGCCATATCGTGTTTCGGAATCAGACATTGCGGAGATGAAGCGGAAATGCGAAGTCTATCGCACTGTCACGAACACGCGCAAGTCGATTCATACGCTTCTCGTGTCCGCGAGCGGCACGGAGCCGGGGATGTATCGCAACGAGATTAACTGCGAAGTCACGCTCGATGCGCTGTTTGCGTAATTTTGCAGTGTGAAAGTCTGTCTACCGGGAATTGACGCTGCGGCACTACTCGAGAGATGATGCGAGAAAAATCGGCTGTTATTGGATATGTGAGAAAGTCTTGCCGTAAAAGATAGGCGGTTTTGGTTGCGTTTTCACGGCGGGTCGCATATAATGTGCGTCAGAAAGCCCTGAGGGGCGCAAATATAAGGAAGCCAATGAAAATGAAAGCAACGAAATCTAATTCCGTCAGGATGCTTTGCAAGGAAATCACGCTTCTGACTTTTGCTATCGTTTCCATTTCCGCCCTCGGCGCGACGGACATCACCGCCTACATGCGCTCGCTTGGGAGCGGGTATTCCGTTTCGGGCGGAGCCTTGCTCAGCGCGACCCCTGCCGCCAACGCGGTTGACGGTGTGGGATTCGAAAGAATTGACGGTGGAGCGGTCCGCTTCCCAAGATTGACGAGCAATGGAAGCGGGGGCTACAAAATCAACCCCGCTGAACTGAATTACAAATTTCTTGACGGACGCACTGCGATATTGACGGCGTTCACGGTGTATCGATACAGACGAGCGACATATAGCGATGTCGGGGACAAGGCCGACCTTGCGCGAACACCCAAGCGTTTCAAGCTTCTGGCGAGGAACGGCGACAGCGACGCTTGGACGACGCTCTATGAGACGGCGGAGGATGCCGTCTGGGGGAAGGACATCGCCTCAAACCGGTTCGAGATTGCGGAGGCGAACCGGAGACCATACGCCCAGTATCGTTTCGCACTCGATCTCACAAACGCGACAAACGAGTATTATGTGGCAAACACCCAAGGCAACGACGACTACTACTCCTACCACGAACTCGTCCTTGAAGGCGCAATGACGCTTTCATGGACTGGAGACGCGAACAATACGTGGAGCGGGTCTGATGCCAACTGGTCGAACGGCGCTGAGAGCCTGGCCTGGCAGCCCTCGGCGATGGCGGTGTTCGGTGGCGGGAACGATGTTGCCGTGAGCGGCACACAGAATGTGAGCGGCATCAAGGTCGGGTCGGCAGGGGCCTGTTCGATTTCGGGCGGGGCGCTCGCAATTGGGGACCCCGCGTATTTTGACATCGCGTCATCGACCACGATCTCGTCCACGATAACCGACGCGAACGATGCAGATTCGGCAATGCGGTTTGACATTCCGGCGGTTACCAACGTCCTTGACTGCCGCAACGGCTCTTTTTTGCCGCGCAGTGAAACAAACTCCAAGACAGGCGCGGCTGTCCTCTGTTGGCCAGGAAGGTCGCTTCGAGACCTTGTCTCCGTGGTGTCGTGCGGGTTCAAATATGGTGGAGCATCGGCCAGCAGTCCGAGCATCGAATTCTTCGCGAACGACTTCACGACGGCGTCATTCCAAGTGCAGTATTACACATCCACCCCATATGGCATGGCGGTCAAGGTTGAGTTGACGCAAGTAGGAAGCGACATCTACGCCAGGGCGGTCTATGCCAAAAGGAAAGACATTGCAAAGCCGCAGGATCCACTCAATTTTGACTCCGCGACTGGGACATCGGCAAAGAACATTCTGGATGACGACCACAATACGGACACCTATGGCGTCCGCAACATCAAACTTGCATTCCGCGAAGATCTGAACCTCAACGGCGCATTCACAAGCGAGAGGGATTTGGTGGTCAATGGCAATACGCTTTCGTTTGGTGCCCCATCGCTGGCGTTTGCGCAGGATGTTTCAGGAACTGGTACCTTGAAATTCGCCCCGGCGAGCGGCTCGCAGAATGTGGCCTTCGGCGGCAGCTGCGGTTGCGACGGCGGCATGATCCTCTCCGGAGCCACAACCGTTACGGTCTCCGACGCAGCCCCCTTTGCCAGCGGCATGCCGCTCGCGATGGAGGACGGCGCGACGCTCTCGGTCGGTACGGTCGCGGCCTGCACCGTCGGTGTTGCTACCTTCTCCGGAACAACAACGATTGCCGTTGCGAAAGGCGCGACTATTTCCTTCGATTCAGTCTCGTTCGCGGACGGTGCCATTGTCAATCTCGTCCTTTCGGGAAGCGCGGCTGGTCATGGGGTGCGCATTGGAACGACGGCGTCACTGTCCGCAGAGGAACTGGCTCACTTTGTTTGCAATGGGAAGCCTGTTAAGGTGCAACTTGAAGATGGCTGGCTCAATGTCGTCGGGAATGGTCTTGTGCTATTCGTCAGATAAGGAGTTTTTAAGAATGAGAAACTGTAACAGGATGGTCTGGACCGTTGTTGCACTAATTCCGGCTTTGCTTTTTGCCGAGCAGCAACTGACGGCAGGCTCCACGATGTCTTGCCCTCAAACTATGACAACCGTTCGGCCTGTGGCGACGGACGAGGCGCTGATAAACCCTGACATGGGGTTTGTCTATTACAAGTATTCCAACAGGCTCTGGGCCTACGGCATCAACACGCCGGAAAACGACACGCTCGACTGGTTCCCCGGTTGCTCGACGGTCTATCTGCGCGTTCTCTGGAACGACATCGAACCGGAGGAAGGCGAGTACCGTTGGGATCTCTTCGATTCTGTCGCGCAGAACTGGATTGCCAAGGGCAAGAAAATCGCGATCCGCATCATCTGCTGTAACCAGACGGAAAACGCCACGCCGCAGTTCGTGAGGGATGCCGGCGCGAAAGGGTTCTGGTTTGAATACAAGACCCATGCCGCGAAAGGTGCAAGATTCCCTCCACGTTGGGAGCCAGTGTATGACGATCCCGTGTTCCTCGCGAAGCTGGAGAGCTTCGTCAAGGCGTTCGCCAGAAGATATGACGGCGACCCAAGCGTCGCGTTTGTCGATGTCGGCAGTTTCGGAATATACGGCGAGGGGAATTTATATGGAACCACGCAGCAGTATCTGGGCGACCCTGAACACCGCGCCGAATTCATGCGTCTCGCAAAGCTGCATCTCGACCTGTGGAAACGGCTTATGCCCAATACCTACCTTGTGGTTTCCGACGACATCGAGGGTGGATGGAGCCGCGAGGAGGACCCAGACCTGATGCGCTACTGCCGCGAAAACGGCATCGGATTCCGCGACGATTCCATCTTTTGCTTTCCCATTCCTGGGACGAACAAGAGCTGCCCGTTCGCCTACTGGGCGCACGACGGCTGGGCGCGGAAGTTCGCGCCGACGCTCCCCGTAGTCGTAGAGACAGGCCATTACACAAGCGTGTGCGGCACGCCGAAATGGGACGACGAGGAATATGTGCGCTGCGTGGAGGCGTATCAGGCGTCGTACATGTCGATCCATGACTTCCCAGACGTTCACCTGAAGCTCTGCCGCGACGCAATCGACCGCATCAACAGAATCATTGGATACCGCTTTGAGCTTCGTGAGGTGTCTTATCCGGAGGAGGTGAAGATTGGCGAGAAGGTCGAAATCAAATCAATCTGGGTGAATGCGGGCGTTGCGCCCAAGACGAAGAGCGCGGCACTCGCGTGGTCGCTCCTCAATCCTGATGGCTCCGTCGCCTGGTGCGTGACGGACAACTCGTTTGACTTCAAGTCTCTCGAACCGAAGCTGAAGGGCGTGGAGAAGCCGCGCAATGTTGCGACGCCCTGCCGCTTCGGGTATTTGAAGCGCATTCCGGAGCCGGACAATTGCGTCGTGTGGGCGCGTGATGCCAAGCGGACTTTCCCTGACACTTTCGCGCCGCTGAAGCCGGGAGTCTATGCCCTCGCCGTGTCCGTCGGATCGTGGCAGGGTACGCCTGAAATCGCGTTGCCGCTCGAAGGGCAGATAGGCGCGACGCGGCGGTATGCGGTCGGAAAAATCAATGTCAAGTAGGCAAGAATGAACGGCCAAGGAAAGTCAAAGCTGATGACGAAGTTCGTAAAACTTGCGGCTTCGGCAACGCTTGCCTCTGTCGGCATGTTTGCCGCCGACGCCGCGCCTTCGGTGTCAAGCCGGATTTTGACAGACTACGGCAGGTCGGTGCAGCGCGACGCATACGGCAGTGCGCTTGCAATGATCGAGGGGATTCTTGGATATCTCGATTTCAACACCGAGGTCGTCGATTTCGGGATTACAAAGGACGGCTATGGCATCGAACCCCTATCGAGGGATTCGCAGTTCCGTCCGGAATAAAATGTTTCAATGTTGTCTTTGTCAGCTATATGCTCGTGAGGAGTCCTGCAAGATGAAAAACCGAGGTAAGATGTTTTGTTCTATTGCCACATTAGTTCCAGCATTGCTATTTGCCGAATCGCATCCGATTGAGGACGCCGAGAAAGTTTTGGTTCCTGGCACAGTCGAAATCGTGGCGGACTTTACCGGAACGAACCCGCCGACGCGTGTATTGAGGGATTTCCTAACGCCCTGCGACATGTCCAAAGGAGGGGAGGTGTCCTTCGACATGTTCTGCGAAGATATTGGACAATTCTCGAAGTTCATGGTCTATTTCGGCAGTGGGGCTGGATGGTATATCACATATTTCAGTCCGGAGAAGTGTGGCGAGTGGGAGCATCGTCGCATTCGCGTAGGGAGAAAAACAACTTCATCCGAGGGCGTTGCCGCAGGATGGGATAAAGTTGACAGGATTCGCTTTTCATTGTCCCGCGCCGGTACAAGCAAGTCCATAATCAGACTGCGCGATATACGCTATAGCAGTCATGCAGAAGAAGACTCCCCTGAGGTGGTCGCCACTCGTAGGGTCAAGGCGCATGAACGACTTCTGTCAATGCCCGGCAAGGCAGGCGAACGGCGTTTCGCTTGGTGTCATACAGAATATGGACCGTTCAATGGCGACTGGGACAAGGGAGCAAAGGAACTTCGCGACTGCGGATTCACGGACATCATCGTGAACTTGTGCTGTGGCGCCAATGCCGCCTACGAAAGCGCGGTAATGGAGCCGGCGCTGTCAGTCGCCAAATACGGCGACATGCTGGAACCATGCAAAGAGGCATGTCGCAAATACGGACTGAAGCTCCACGTGTGGCGACTATGCTGGCGTGTCAGGTGGACGACAAAGGAGGCCGTTGACCGGTTGGAGTCAGAAGGGCTTCTCCAGCGCAATATCAGGGGTGGTGTCGAGCGTGACTGGCTCTGCCCATCGAATCCACGTAATCGTGAGCGAGAGATTGCCGCTATGATGGAGCTCGTCGGGAAGGGAGTTGACGGCATACACTTTGACACGATCCGTTATTCCAGTCACGACACTTGTTTCTGCGACGGATGCAGGGAACGCTTCGGGCAGGTCGTTGGCCGCCAGCTTCCTGATGACTGGGCGAAGATTGTTCAGAACGACCCAGAGCTGGCGGCGACATGGGCTAAGTTCAGGGCTGACAATATCTCCGCCGTTGTTAGAGCTGTGGTGGAGCGTGCTCGTGCCAAGCGTTCTGACATAGAGATATCCGCCGCCATCTTCAACACTCCGAATGATGACTACCGTGGTCGCGCCCAGGACTGGATGGGCTGGTGTCGCGAAGGACTTCTTGATTTCGTCTGCCCGATGGACTACACAGGTTCCACGGCCATGCTTCGCGGCATGTTGCGCATGCAAAGGGGTTATCAGGGAAAGACAAAGTTCTATCCCGGTCTCTGCATAAGCCTCTGGCCTGTTGACGGACGGGAGGAGCAGCGCCTTGCGGAGCAGATCGAAGCGGTGCGCGAGGAGGGCTTCGGCGGCTTCACGCTCTTCCAATACGAAAGCAAGACGCTTCCGCTCTTCAAGATACTGCGAGAAGGGCCGCTCGCGCCCATCGGGAATTAAACAAGTGGCTCCCACCGTATAGCGGTCAGGTGCCCATCGTGAATCGGGAAAATGAAATGATTGCAAATCTTATCGGGCGTGTCCTTGCCCTTGTCTCTGTTGCGGTGGCGTTTGGCGCGTCTGCCAAGACATACGAGGCGAACTGGGAGTCGCTTAACACGCGCCCTTGCCCAGAATGGTGGAAGAACGCGAAGTTCGGGATATTCGTGCATTGGGGGACCTATTCCGTCCCGGCGTTTGCACCCTACGACAAGAACAGCGTCTATGGGTGCTACGCCGAGCATTACGGCAACCCGCAGCACCAGGAGAAATACCCTGCAATTCCCACCTTCCATGCGAAGCATTACCCCAACAAGTCCTACATCGACTTCGCGGCGGAGTTCACTGCGGAGAACTTCGACCCCGCTGCATGGGCTGAACTGTTCAAGCGTTCCGGTGCGAAGTATGTAGTCCTCACCTCAAAGCACCACGAGGGTTTTGCGCTTTGGCCATCGGCGCAGTCTCCCTACTACAACGCAGGGTGCATGGGCCCGAAGCGCGACCTCTGCGGCGACTTGACTGAGGCCGTGCGCGCGGCGGGGCTTCACATGGGATTCTACTACTCGCTACTCGAATGGCGACATCCGCTCTACAACAAGGACGACATCCGCAAGTTTGTGGATCGCGTCAACATCCCGCAGTTGAAGGACCTGGTCGTGCGGTACAATCCCGAGATCGTCTGGACGGATGGCGAATGGGACTATCCGTGGCAAGTCTGGCGCGGCCCCGAATTCCTCGCCTGGCTCTACAACGAGTCGCCTGTCAAGGATACAGTTGTCGTAAACGACCGCTGGGGAAAGGGGTTTCGCGGCAAGTGCGGCGACCACTATACGACGGAATACGAGGATCTTACAAAAGAATCGCAGGATTCGGCGCAGCATCCGTGGGAGGAGTGCAGGGGGATTGGGCTTTCGTTCGGGTACAACAAGTTTGAGACAACCGCGCAATACCTATCGAACGAGGCCTGTATTGAGACACTTTGCGACAAGGTCTCGCGTGGCGGAAACCTGCTTCTCAACATCGGACCGACTTCGGACGGACTTATCCCCGTCATCATGGAAGAGCGGCTGCTTGCGATCGGCAAGTGGCTTTCCGTGAACGGCGAGGCAATCTACGGAACGACTGCGTGGGGAAAGCGCCCAAAGGACATGAAGAAGAACCGTGTCTATTTTACGAAGAAGGGCGAAGACCTCTACGCAATCGTCTTCGGCTCGTCAGAAAAGGCTGTCGTGCCTGATTGCGGTTTCGTAAAATCGGTATCGCTTCTTGGCGGCGGCTGCAAGATCAAGTGGACACAGAAGGGGCGAGACGTTGAAATTGAGATGCCCGCTTTCCGCCAGGGCGAGGCCCCTGCGGAGCATGCAATTGTATTCAGGCTTTCCGGCATGGTTTCCGTGTGCTCGATCCAGCGCGAGATTGACGAAGCGGCGGAGCGGGGCGGCGGGCGTGTCGTGGTACCGGCGGGTGAGCATTTCATAGACGGTCCCCTGCACCTCAGGAGCAACGTCGAGCTCCATCTTGAGGATGGCGCGATGCTTGTGTTCACGGACAACCCAGCAAAATACCTTCCTGCGGTTCCGTCCAGTTGGGAGGGACTGGAGTGCTTGAACTACTCTCCGCTCGTCTATGCCTACTGTTGCACGAATGTTGCGATTACCGGCAAAGGAACGCTTGCGCCGAAGATGGACCGTTGGGCGGCGCAAATGGAGCGCGAGCGACAGACGTGGACTTCGCCGGAGAAGGATCCGCGCTACGACATACAGGCCGCGCGCGCGATTCTGTACAAATGGGGCAGCGAGGACTATCCGGTTGAAAAGCGCGACATGACGAAAGCCCATCCCGCCGTGATGCGCCCACAGCTTGTCCAGTTCAACCGATGCAAGGGTGTCCGTGTCGAAGATGTACGGATAAGGGACTGTCCGTTCTGGACGATACACCTTTTTCTCTCGGAGGATGTTGTCGTGCGCGGCGTAGATTCCCGCGCTCGTGGCTTCAACAACGATGGAATAGACATCGAGATGTCTCGGAATGTCCTTGTCGAAAACTGTCGCTTTGACCAAGGTGACGACGGAATCGTCCTCAAGGCGGGACGCAACCGGGATGCTTGGCGGCTGAACCGTCCGACGGAAAATATCGTAGTCCGCAACTGCGACTTTGCGTTTGCCCACAGCCTGCTCGGCATTGGCTCGGAGCTTTCGGGCGGCATTTGCAACGTCTGGATGCACCATTGCAAGATAGGTTCTGCATACAATCTCTTCTATGTCAAGACGAACAGACGCAGGGGCGGCTTTGTGAAGAACATCAATTTCGGTGACGTAGAATGCGATAATATACGGGGTGCGCTATGCAGAGTCGAGACCGACGTCCTCTATCAATGGGCGAAGTTCCCAGACTACGAGTTGCGCCGGACGGAGATAGACGGGCTTCATATCCGAAACGTCAAGGCGAATTGCGCGGACTACGCAATCGACATTAGGGGCGACGCCGCCGCGCCTGTCCGCAACGTCGAGTTGGAAAATGTGTGGCTTGGTTCTTTCCGTAAGGCGTTCGAGCGAGTTGAGAACGCGACGGACATATGCAAGGAAAATGTCCGCTGCGGCGGCCTGGAGCCAAAGTCTTGGGATCAGCCGGTTAGCGTCAATGCGAAAGGGAAATCGAAATGAAGAAAAGCGTGGCAAGCATGTTCGCGGCGATTGCCGCAACGACATGCGCGGTTGTCGCGGCGACTGTCGAACAGTGGTTTGGGGCGCCGATTCCGGCGTCCGGCTACGATCCAACAATTCCAGACTGCGGCATGTCGGCGGCGAAGGTGTTTGACGCGCCGATTGCGGGATTGAAAAGGATTGGCACTCTCGCCGTGCCGAAGTCCGCAGACCTTCCCGAATTGTCCAACGCTTCCATCGGCTTCGAGGGCCTTGACCGAGGCTTGTTCGAGCCTGACCGTTGCTACGATGCGCTGGCGGCGGCTGGCGTCAAGTGGGCGCGTGTTCAGACGATGTGGAGCCGGTGCGAAAAGGAGAAGGGCGTCTACGACTTCTCCGTTCTCGACGGCGTGGTTGACAACCTGTCGCGGCGCGGAATCAAGCCGTGGTTCAGCGTCACATTCGGAAACACGCTTTACATGACGAACTGCTACACAGGCGCGGCGGTGGGATGTGTGCCGACGCATTATGGGGCCGAGTGCTGCGATGCGTGGTGCGCCTACGTGCGCGAACTCGCGAAGCGCTACAAAAACAAGGTCACGCATTGGGAGATATGGAACGAGCCAAACATACGGGAGTTCTGGCAGCCGACGACGCCGAACGCGGCAGAGTATCTTGAACTCGTCAAGCTGACGGGTGGCGTGATCCGCGAGGAGATTCCCGACGCGAAGATCGGCGGAACAACATCGTCGCCTGCCCTGAACGATTGGGAACGGAGGTTCTTCGAGCTTGGAGGCGCAAAGGCGATTGATTTCTGGAGCGGACATGCATACGGATGCGTTCCTGAACGACTTAGGCACAAGCAGAAGGTTGCGACGGAATCAACCGACGACTATGTTGCCGTCTTGCGCGACATGCGCAAGTTTATAGATTCAAAAGGTGGAAGCCATGTCGAGATATGGCAGGGCGAGTCGGGCTTTCCGAGCTGGTTCCCAGAAAGCCACTGGCTGTATCCAAGAGGCGTTTGCAAGGAGGGCTGGCAGAGTCAGGCGAACCAGGCGAAGTGGATGCTCCGCCGCTACGTGACAGATCGCCGCGCCGGAATTGCCCGCAGTTCCTTCTACCAGATGGCGGACATTTCGCGTCACTATTCGATGTCCAACATAACGAAGAAGCATCCTGCCGAGCATGGCATCCTGAATGGCTGGACGTACAAGCCGAAGATGTCATACCACGCATTTGGGAATTACAACGCGCTTCTCGCAACGGCCAAGTACGAAGCCTCCGTGGAGACGTCCGTCTCGCCATCGTCCGACGGCGGTGCGCCCACGGTGTCTGCGGCGTTCCGCAGCGCGGACGGTTCGCCGTTCTTCCTCTACTACACGGCGTTCGACTTCTCCCTGAGCTATACAGGCGCATGCTATGCTGCGCGGTGCGATGCGAAATTGACGGTTCCGGCGAGGCTCGCGCCGAAAAATCCGGTTCTCGTCGATATGCTGCGCGGCGGCGTGTACGAGGTCTCTTCTAAAATCGAGGAAAACGGCATCGTCACTTTCGCTGGGCTGCCCCTCGTCGACTATCCGCTTGTGGTCGCCGACCGTCGGTGCGTGAAGCTTGTTGATGCCTTGTCTGTCCTTGAGGTTCCGTATGGCTCCGATCCGCAGCAGACGGGCGATCTTTTCCTTCCCGCGAAGGTGACGCCCGAAACGCCTTTTGTCCTCAACATCCACGGCGGCGGCTGGAGCGCGATGTCGCGAAAGGATGCGGCTGGAGTTTCTGCGTTCCTTGTCGAGATGGGCTGCGCAGTCTATTCGATTGACTATCGCCTTGCCAGCAAGGAGAACCCCTGGCCTGCGTGTGGCACCGACTGCCTGAAGGCGGCAGACTTCATCCTACGCGGCGGATTTGCCGCGCAGGGGCTCAAGCCGAGCCGTATCTGGATTATTGGTGTGTCGGCTGGCGGACACCTCGCGCTTTGGACTGGGATGAACCTCGGGGCGGAGCAGGTTGCCGGTATAATCTCTGTCTCTGGGATTGCAGATCCAATCCCAGATGCCAAAGCGAATCCGAATCGATATGTGCGGCTCTTTGGTGGTAGTGAACCGAAAGCATCCGACTTTGACTCTATGAGCATTATGAAGTTTGTTCGCAAAAACGGCCCGCGCATCCTCCTTACCCACGCGAAGGAAGATACTGTCGTCCCCATTGAGAGTGCCGCCAACTTCTGCAAAGCCTGCAGAGACATTGGAAAAGACAACATCGCATTCTTCCAATATTCCGCGAAGGACGAGTCAAACTTAGGCGGACATGCCATCTGGCGCAGTAATTACCCCGTTCGCAAGCGGCTTCTAAACTGCATCGAAAACGAAATTGCGCGGTTCATGGGCATTTCGCAGAGAGTTATGAAAGGCGAAAAGTGAGGATCTTGTGCGGAAGAACCTTTGCGGCGGCGGTCATGGCAACTGCGATTGTTGCCGCAGGCGAAGCGCGTACAGTCGCCATAGAAGTCGGGATGCAGAACGGCGGCATGGCTGGTGCGCTTGCCGTCGGCGTTCTCGGCAGCGCGGTCGCGGCGCTTCCC
>CACZAK010000067.1 GCA_902779075.1 uncultured bacterium
GTGGCCGAGAAGGTCGAGAGGCCTGTGGTGGCAGAGGCACCTGTGGTGGTCGAGGGGGTTGTGACGCCCGTGGTGGCTGAGGCACCGGTGGCGGTTGAGAGGGGCGAGCGGGTTGTGACGCCCGTGGTGGCTAAGGCACCGGTAGCGGTCGAGCGGGTTGTGACGCCTGCGGTGGCTGAGGCACCTGTGGTGGTCGAGCGGGTTGTGACGCCTGTTGTGGCTGAGGCACCTGTGTCGGTCGAGCGGGTTGTGACGCCTGTGGTGGCTGAGGCACCTGTGGCGGTCGAGCGGGTTGTGACGTCTGCGGTAGCTGAGGTGCCTGTGGCGGTCGAGAGGGTTGTAACGCCTGTTGTGGCTGAGGCACCTGTGGCGGTTGAGCGGGTCGAGCGGGTTGTGACGCCCGTGGTGGCTGAGGTGCCTGTGGCGGTCGAGCGGGTCGAGCGGGTTGTGACGCCTGTGGTGGCTGAGGTGCCTGTGGCGGTCGAGAGGGTTGTGACGCCTGTGGTGGCTGAGGCACCTGTGGCGGTCGAGCGGGTTGTGACGCCTGCGGTGGCTGAGTTGCCTACGGTGGCTACCGATGAAGAGCAAGTAGTGCCGAATGCCGAGGTCGGAAATCTCGGAAATTCCGGTGCCAAGGCTCCTGATTATGTGGCTTCAGCAGTTCCGCACTTGGTGGGCGAGATGGCTGCGAAGGCCGAGACAACCAGGACAACCGAGACAACCAGGACAACCGAGACAACCAGGACAACCGAGACGACTGCGGCAAGCGCGACCATTCCGCTGGAGGGCGTTGCGGAGAGGCCGGTGGTGGTCGAAAAGGTCGAGAGGCCTGTGGTGGTTGAGGTGCCTGTTGCGGTCGCGGCAAGCACGACCATTCCGCTGGAGGGCGTTGCAGAGAAGCCTGTTGCGGTCGCGGCAAGCACGACCATTCCGCTGGAGGGTGTTGCAGAGAAGCCTGTTGCGGTCGCGGCAAGCACGACCATTCCGCTGGAGGGTGTTGCAGAGAAACCTGTGGCGGTCGCGGCAAGCACGACCATTCCGTTGGAGGGCGTTGCAGAGAAGCCTGTTGCGGTCGCGGCAAGCACGACCCTCCCGCTAGAGGGCGTGGTGGAGAAGCCGGTGGTAGTCGAGAAGGTTGTGACGCCTGTGGTGGTTGAGGTTGCTGTGGCGGTCGCGGCAAGCACGACCGTACAGCAGGTTGCGGCAAGCACGACCGTACAGCAGGTCGTGGCAAGCTCGACTATCCCACTGGAGGGTGATGCGCGAAAGTTGCCGAAGGATAATGGCGTTCGTGTAGCGGATGATGTCGTGGTGCGGAGCGAAGCCACTTCTTCAGATGATGCCGAACCGCAGGTTATTGACTTTAGGAATGTTTTAATCCAGCCGTCGCAGGGCGGCGTCGATGGCGTGGCCATCGAGAAGAGGGTTTTCACTCCAGCACAGGTACTTGTCGATGCTGCGGCCGCCGTGGCGGACACGATCACGGTGTCACCGGAGGTGTTGCGCGGTGCGAGCGAGATTGAGGTGCAACTGCGTTCCGACGTGTTGGAAGGCACGGTCATCCGCATATCCACCACCGAGGCGGGAAAGATGAGCATCCAGTTCACGCCCGCGACGGCGGAAGTGGCGGCGCTGCTTGAGAAATGTACGCCGCAGCTCGTGGCCTACTTGTCCGAGCGCGTACACGGTTTCAGCGTTTCGGTCAATGTGAAGCGCGACGACAAGTTGAAAGGGTGATGAATGTGAAACCGATTGAACTACTTCAACAATTGGATGAATTCAAGGCGTTGACGCCTGCGGACATCCTTTCGCATCCGGCCTGGAGTGTTCCGGTGACGTGGAACGAAGCCCCAGCGGCGTTGCGTGCGGACGCGGTGGAGACTTCCGAGACGATCAACCTCTCGGTGCGTCTTGGAAATGAGGACTGCGTGCTGGGGCTCGTGCCGTCCGAAGCCTTCCCCGAGCTGTCGGAGCTTTTTCCTTCGCGCGCCGAGGTGCCGTCGCCGATCATGCTCGCCGTAGTCGAGAAGGAGGCAGGGCCGCTTTTCCAGATGCTTGAAAACGCCTTGCGCAGGGAACTTTCCGTGCAGGGTCTCGCCGAAGCCCCCGTCGATGGAGCGCGCACATTTCAGGTCGGGGAGGCGGACGACTCGTCCGCATCCTCCCCCGCCTTCACCCTCACGCTCACCGATGCGCTGGTCCGCGAGCTGGGCGACCTGCGGCACCTTAATCCCGAGCATCCTTCGATTGCCGATGTCACGGTTCCGATGGAGGTGGCGTACGCGGTGTTCGACCTTTCCGTCGACGAGCTCGCCGGCCTCGCGCCGGGAGACTACCTGCTTCTGCCGGAGATGTCGGAAGAGAAGCCGGGGCGCGTGTGCCGTCCCGGTACGTTGCCGCCAGAACGTCTGCGGATCGTGGCCGCAGAACTGGCGAACGTGCCTTTTGCAACGGCGCTGCAGGATGACCTCCGCTGTGCGCCGGTTGGCACGGACGATCTCGTTCTCATGCAGGGCGAGCGCCGCATTGCCTCCGGGCGACTCTCGAAACTGGGCGAACAGCCCGCCTTTGCAGTGGAGGCGATATGCTGAACACAGACCCGTTCGCGCTGATAGTCCTCTTCGTGGGGATGTCGCTCCTGCCGTTCGTGGCGATGGTGTCGACATGCTACCTTAAGATCGTGGTCGTGATGTCGCTCATCCGCAACGCGCTGGGCGTGCAGTCCATTCCGCCGAACATGGTCATCAACGCCCTCGCGCTGATCCTCACGTTCTACGTGATGTCGCCGATCGCGTCGAAGAGCTGGGACATACTTCAGGAGGGTCTGAGGAACAACAAGCCGGAGGTCATCTACAGGACGGACCTGGCGTCGCAAGCCGCCGAGCCGTTCCGCGAGTTCCTGTCGAAGAACACGGCCGACCAGCACCGAGCGTTCTTCGTGCGCACGGCAGAGAGGCTTTGGGCGAAGGAGGAGGTGGACGAGTCCGGCAACACGGTGAAGGTGCCGGCGAAGGTGGACGAGCATAGTTTCTTCATCCTTGTGCCGAGCTTCTGCGTGTCGGAGCTGACGCGCGCGTTCCAGATCGGCTTCCTCGTGTACCTTCCGTTCATCGCGATCGACATCATCGTTTCCAACATCCTGCTCGCCATGGGCATGATGATGGTGTCGCCGGTCACGATCTCGCTGCCGTTCAAGCTGCTGCTGTTCGTCATGGTAAACGGATGGGCGCGCCTCGTACAGGGACTGGTCCAGTCATACGTCCACTAAGGAGTCCGCCGCCATGTACGAAGCCCAGCTCCTAGACTACGCGCAGACGACGCTGATCCTCGTCCTGAAGCTCTCGATGATCCCGATCGTCGTGGCTACGGTGATCGGCCTCCTCGTGTCGCTGCTCCAGGCGCTGACGCAGATACAGGAGCAGACGCTCGGCTTCGCCGTGAAGCTCATCGCGATCTCGCTGACCATCATGCTGGCGGCCCACTGGATGGGCGGCGAGCTGCTGTTGTTCACCAACGACATCTTCATCAACTTCCCGTTTGTGGCGCGCTAGGGAGAAGGCCATGACCATCGAAGAGCACTACAACGCAATCGCACCGAAGCTGACGAGCTACCTCGTGGGCGTGGGGACGGACTACCACGCGGCCTGCGACATCGTGCAGGAGACGTTCCTCCGCCTCTGGAAGAAGCGCGACGAGCTCACGGACGACCCCGCCCAGGTGAGCGGCTACGTCTACACGATCGCCCGCCACCTGCGGGCCGACCGTCTCCGCCGGCAGTCGCGCGAGACGCTGCAGGAGGAGATCACGGACGAGGACGCCGGCGCCGTGATGCCGTCCGACACGGGCGCCACCGACGCCGCCTACCTCCGCCGCCGCCTGAACGACGCGCTCGCGCAGCTGCCTCCGCTCGTGCGCGAGGCCTTCTCGCTGTTCCAGATATCCGAGCTATCCGTGCGCGAGATCGCCCGTATCACGGGCGCGACCGAGAACCTCGTGAAGGTCCGCGTACACCGCGCGAAGATGAAACTCCGCGAGCTGCTCGCTGACGTGGCGTAGGTGTCCAGAATTTCCTTCTCCTTTTTCCCCTTGCGCGCGGGTGAGCGCTGGGGTATAATATGAACCGTCCTAGAAACCAACCGAGGCATCCATAATGGCGACATTCCAGTTTATCGCAAAAAACAGCGCGGGCCAGGAGCAGCGCGGAACGATTGAGGCGGGCGACCGCGCAGGCGCGATCGCGGCCATCCGCGCGCAGAACTTGATGCCCACCGCACTGGGCGAGGTGAAGGGCGGCAGTGCGCCGGCGCCTGCGAAGTCCGCGAAGAAGCCCGCGAAGGCCCCTGCGGCCTCCGGGAAGAAGAAAGGCTTCGGGCAGATGGAGATCAAGCTGCCGGCGTTCATGCGCGGCCGCGTGAAGCCGAAGGACCTCACTACCTTCACCCGCCAGCTCGCCACGCTGGTGAACGCGGGCCTGCCGCTCATGCGCTGCATCGAGGTGATGAAGAAGCAGAAGATGGCCCCTGCGATGAAGGACTGCCTCGACGGCATCTCGGAGGGTATCGCCGGCGGCGCCACGTTCTCGGAGTCGCTCACGGCCTACCCGAAGATCTTCGACAACCTCTACATCAACATGGTGAAGGCCGGCGAGGCGGGCGGTGTGTTGGAAGTGGTGCTGAACCGTCTGGCGGAGTTCGCCGAGAAGGCCCAGAAGATCAAGAACAAGGTGAAGGGCGCCATGATCTACCCGGCGGTGGTTCTCACGGCCGCCATCGGCATCACGGCGTTCCTGCTCCTCACGGTGATCCCGAAGTTCAAGCAGGTGTTCGACGACCTCCTCGGCGGCGCGGAGCTGCCGCCCATCACGCAGTTCGTCATGGGCCTCGCCGACTTCGTGGAGAACAACGGCCTCATGGTGGGCGCGGGGGTCGTGGCCCTGGTGGTTGCCAAGAAGCTGATAGCGAAGACGGAGAAGGGCGCGTATGTGTTCGACAAGATCAGGCTCAAGCTGCCGGTCATAGGCTCGCTCGTTAGCCGCACGGCGATCGGACAGTTCTCCCGTACGCTCGGCACGCTGCTTTCGTCCGGCGTGCCCATCCTTCAGGCGCTCGTGATCGTGCGCGATACCACTGCGAACCGTGTGGTGCGCCGTGCGGTGCAGACCGTGCATGACGCGGTGAAGGAGGGTGAATCGATGACGGACCCGCTCGCGTCGTCCGGCGTGTTCCCGCCGATGGTCGTCTCGATGGTGCAGGTGGGCGAGGAGACGGGTGCGTTGCCGGACATGCTCACGCGCATCGCGAACACGTACGACGACGAGGTGGACAACGCGGTTGCTGGCCTCACGTCGGCGATCGAACCGGCGCTGATCATCTTCCTCGCGGTGGTCGTGGGCACGATCGTCATCGCCATGTTCCTCCCGATGATCAAGATCATCTCCACAGTGTCCGCCGCCGGCTAAAAGAGGTGCGCATGAAGAAGAGTGGTTTCACGCTGATCGAGCTCCTGATCGTGACGGTGGTGATCGTCACGCTCATGGGGCTCGTGTTCCGCCTGGCGGGTTCGGGCAGCGATTCCTGGGCGCGCGCGGAAACGATCTCGCGCCTGCAGAAGCTCTCCAATGCGCTGGGCGGCTACTACGCGGCGTTCGGAAGCTATCCGCCAGTGCCGCTCCAGGGGCGTAGCCGCGACATCTACACGCAAGTGGACTCCCACGAATCGATGGGGTACGGAATCCAGTATTCGCCCGAGCATCGCAACGAATCGCTCAACAAGAACCAGATCGAGGCGGCCTGCCGCGCACAGCCGGTCGCCGCCATCTGCCCCTACCGTCCGGGCGGGGCAGAGGACATCACCATACAGACGTTGTGCCAGGTGTTGCATCTCCCGAAAGTATACAAAGCCATCGACCACTACGGCCCGTTCACAAATAAGGACTCCCCGAACTGGTCCGAAAACCAGGTGTTCATGTTCGGGCTCATGTCTTTCCTGCTTCCCCGCTACCAGTTCATGCTTGACGGGGAGGATAACATCTACACAGACCATCCAGATGGCCCGTGGGAGTCGAACAACCGTCTCCCGATTCTCATGAACGGGGAGCGCAAGAACGACTGGGGTGAGTTGCGGGGAGAACTTGGGGTGAAAAGCACGCAGAGCGAAACAAGCTCCGTTTCCGACCCAAGATACAGGGTAATGCTCGAGAACCTGCCGTCGCAGGCCGTCTGTGCCCGATGGATGCCAAACTTTGCGGGCATAGTGATCACCACCCCTGTCGCCAGCCACACGACGTTCTTCGGCGTGGATACGCATGACCCCCACGAATACAACCAGGGGGCCTCTAAGTGGTGCATCATCGGTCCGGGCACCGCCGGCGGCGAGCCCATCTACGCCCAGATGAAGAAAACGGTTGCCGACGGATGGGGCGAGGAGTTCTACTACTACTCGCCGCCGCCCTACCAGAGCTATCAGCTCTGGTCGTCAGGTCCGAACAAACGCACTTACCCGCCGTGGATGGAAAAGGTGTCGGGCAAGGAGAAGACAATCAACAGCTGGATCGCCGACGATATCAAGGTTGGCGACAAGTAAGGAAGGAAATCTGAACATGAAAAAGAGACAATCAGGCTTTACGCTTATCGAGATGCTGGTCGTCATCGGCATCATCGGCATTCTCGCCGCCGCGCTGTTCGGCGGCTACCGCTACGCGGTGAGGTCGGCACGCAAGGCGAAGGCGGTGGAGGCCGTGGCGAACGCCAAGGATGCGCTTGAGATGCTTTACCAAAAGGCTGAGGGCTGGCCGCCCACCCTGTTCAGATCGGCCAAGGGAGAACAGGGATTCCGCCTGATGGACGCGAACGTCGCGAAGTTGTTCTCCAAATACGGCCTCCTCGGCGTTGACATCAAGGGCGGCGTCCTGCGCGGCGTGGATCGGTGCGGAATCGCGGACCCGTGGGCGCAGGCGGTGCTCAAGCGCGACACCTCATCCAGCGGGGCCTCGCTCCTAACGCGCCCGGTGCCGTCCGGCGGCACTGTCCAGGACCACCTGATCTACTTTGCCGTGGATGAGGACGACGACGGGTTCGTCACGAGCGACGAGGGCGCACCGGTGAAAAAGATACGCGCTAAGGCCATTGCCTGGTGCGCCGGGGAGGACGGCGGCCTTGGCGACTGCAGCTCCGTCGCCGCGAAGAATGCACCCGCCAACGGGCGCACCATCACGAACGCTGACAATGTTTACAGCTGGCAGCGCGGGCAGGAGGAACGATGAAGAGAAAGGGATTTACAATCATAGAGCTGCTGATGGTGGTCGCAATCATGGCGACCCTCCTTGGCATCATTACCACGGCGGTGTTCGCGTCCATCCGCCA
Organism: uncultured bacterium; assembly: GCA_902779075.1. Next base: position 7,362 of record CACZAK010000067.1, read on the forward strand.
GGCACGCGACCGGCGTACGCAGGCGATGAAGCAGACCATTCAGAACGGCATTGCCGCATACCGGCAGCTGAAGGACAGGTGGCCCGGGGATCTGGAGGACCTGGCCAAGGATCCGCCGCAGTCCCGCGGTACCGTCATCACCCTTAACACTGCGGAATACGACAGTGTCGTGCAGGAACTGCTCAAGGTTTCCGTGGGCAAAAACGTGAAAAACCGCGTGATGGACCCTGTCGGTTTGCTGATTATGGGAAAATCCGGTACTGACGGCAAGTCGAGCGGCGTGGAATTCCGCGCTGCCGCGCAGAAGAACGGCCCATACGCGAAGCGCATGTCCACAAGCGAGATGACCCTTGTGTACCAAGGCGGGAACGGAAAGGCACGCCGCTACAAGATCGTCTATAACACCGAAGCCGACTCGGTAACAGTAACGCAATGACAACGCAATCTGGAGTCCAGTAATGATATTGACGCACACGCAACAGGGACGCCGCGCAGCGTTCACGCTCGTGGAGCTGCTGGTCGTCATTGGCCTCATGGCGGTGCTGGCCACGATTTCCGTGGCCGGATACAGCGCAGCAACCCGCGGTATGGCCGACCGCGGCACGATCCAGACTACGGTGTCCATCCTGCGCGTCGCCCAGCAGACGTGCCAGATGGACCGTGTGCCTACGAAGGTGATGTTCTTCAACCAGAGGCTGTTCGACGACAACGATCCCGATACGCCCCCGCTCTTTCAGGGTACGGCGATCGCCATCAAGCAGGCGGGGCGCATTACGCTTCCCGTCATGAACAAACTGCTGATAGACGAATTCGCCGACTGGAACCAGTCTTATCCCCAATCTGGTTCGGCATCGGCACCGAATATGCGGATATTTCAGATGAAGAGCGGCGGCGGGGGCGGCCTCAACGGCTGCAGCACTCTGGTGAGGCCGTACGTATCGTCGTATGAACTGAGCGACGACTTCATGATCCAGGCGGGCGCGACGTTTAAAGAGTGGTGCAATAAACACGGACATGAGGATAATGACAAGGTCTGGGGCTTTATGATGGAAGGCGGGAAGCAGGAGTGGAGCGTAGGAGACGCCTACGGCGTCGAAATCGCCCGCATAGACTTGCCAAGGGGCTACATCTTCGGCAGCTCGACGCCGAATGGGGAAGGATACAAAGACGCATCCGATGCCGAGGTACACTTCGAACCATCCGGAGCTTCGGCAGCCGGAGGCGTTTCTGTTTCAATTTCAGGGGTACGTCCCGCCAAAAACGGGAAATTCCGTGTGGATCCCGTCGGTAAGGTCACGGGGAGCATGTTGGACGACAAGTAACATCGAGGCGACGCAATGAGAAGAATCATCGGACATTTTCGCAGGGCGCGCGCGGCCTTCACGCTGATGGAGGTCAATCTCGCCGTCTTCATCATGGCAGTTGGCGTGCTCGCCATGGTATCGCTCTACCCGCTCGGTTTCCGCGAAAGCCAGCAGTCGCGCGACGACGTACACGCAGCCATTACCGCGAACGAGGTGCTTGGACAGCTCACGGCGGCGCTCTCCTCGCGCAACATCAAGTGGGAGTCGTGGAGGAAATGCATTGACGCGGCCGTTGACGAGTCCAATAAAGGCGGTGCCGGTGCCGGTTGGTTTTCCTATTTTGAAAAAAAAGGGGGGAATTCTTACCAGGTTAGGAGACGGGGCAGCGTGAATGACCACGCGAAGTCGGTTTTTGGCAAGCTTGTTGACGCCGTGGAGGGCGCAACGACGAAACCCTCATGGGAGCCGGACAGCAAATACGCATACGGAATCGTGGCACAGTGGGGCAAGCGCATCGTCGCGACCAGCGGGCAGAACAGGAGGTGCGAGGCGATGAACGACTACTCGCGCGTCTCGATCAGCTTTCGCATGTCGCGCCGCCCGGGCGCACTCATGGCCGCGCCGATCTACTACACGGAAGTCCACTTCCAGGGCGATTATGGCGATTAAGGGAGCACGAAATGACTACACGGCGAATTTCAGAATCGGGTTTCACCCTTTTGGAGGTGCTGGTGGCATCCATGCTGATGGGCATGCTCATCACGATCCTTACGATGGTGTTCAACTCTTCCTCCATTGCATGGAGTACGGGCAAGGCCGGCGTGGCGGAGATGGACGACGTGCGTAATAAGATGGCCTCGGCAGGTCTGGTGGCGGACAACGCCCTTCCTGGCGTTGAAGTGGACAGCAGAAGTACATGGGGTTATCTGGTGAGCCCCTGGGACTCGAAAGGGAAACTCCGCGAACGGGCCGTTGAGAAGAACCCCGTTGAAGGGGCGTCGCTGCCAATGCCGACCTTCAGCTCAGGCCCGGGACCGTGGGTGTATGGAAAAGACAAGCTATGGGTCGATTTTTCGCCGGGGGACATAAGCATCTCGGGCAAGGCGAAGACCTTCGTAGTAGGCGTGTGGTCCTACGGACCGGACGGCGCGGAGAACTCCGGCGACGACATCAGCACTTGGCCGGACATGGACTAGAGGAGGCGTCGATGGAAAATACGAAGAGAAAACGCGGCTTCACTCTTGTCGAGCTGATCACTGTAATCGCGATGCTCCTACTCCTGATGGGGGCTGTCACGTCATCCGTATCCGGCGCCCGCCGCCGAGCCAAGATACAGCAGGCAATTTCCGAGGCACAGGAACTGACCAACGCCATTCTGGCATACGAGAACTTCGCCAACCCCGGCGAGGCGTCTCCGTTGGAGAGCAAGGCCACGGGACAGGGATGGAAGGAGGCAGGGGAGAGCGACCTGTCGTTCGTCCTTGGAAAGGAGGCCATGCCGAACGGCCGGGAGGGCAACGTGCCCGTGTTGTTCAACGGCGCCGTACGCGGCGGAAAAATTCGCGATCCATGGGGAAATCCATACCGGTTCCGGATCATGTCATCGGACGTGGATCAAGACGACCAAGCGGGAAATGTGTCTGATTCAGCTTTCATGCTCCCGAACATCAACCGCATTCCAGCGAGCGAGGTGAATTGATGAACAGACATTCCCAAAAGGGCAGCGCCCTCCTGATCGTCCTCGGTTTCCTCTCGTTCATGGTGGTGAGCGCCGTTGCGTTCGCCATCTGGATGCGCACCGAGCGCCTGCCTTCAAGTGCCCTCCGCCGAACGGTCATGAATCGCTACCTCGTGAAGGCTGCGCTTGCGCAGGCGATGAGCCGCGTGGACGACGCTATCCGCTCGCACGCCTACCCGGGCGTCTGGAACACTAACGCCCAGAACACCGTATACCGCGACCAGAACGGCTGCGCCTACGACTGGTGGGAGTCGCGCGTGTTCATGCCGCCGGACCAGGAGGGGAAAACATCGGCCAACAATCCGGATTCCCGCTACGCGCCTAGCTCGAAGACCGTTTCCGTGCTGAACCTCGAGGCCCTCGGTTACCTGCCTCCGTCCATCGTAAATGACGTTCGCCTGCTCGCCCGCTCTTCGTGGGCGGCCAAGTGGGACTATTTCAACTTCGACGCAGGACGCTACGCCTTCTGCGCGGTGAACGTCTCCGACATGCTCGACATCAACAAGATCGCGGTCGCCGCGCCCCGCACGTCGGCATCCGCCTCGCGCGCCCTGAAATCTGGAGAGGCCCCACCGGCATCGCGGTTTTCGCTTGCCTATCTTTTGCGCTCCGGCGAATCGAATTTTTCATCGGAGCCGACTGGTTTGGACTCGTTCGAAGAGCGTATCCACAAAAGTCTGCCAGGATGGAAATCGGCTCCGCTTGTTTCGTTGATGGACTACAATCTCGTTTTGGGGCGTGAGAGATTTGGGATGCTGTGGTCGCCGTTTTACTATCTTGTCAGCGGAAATAACAAAAGTGGAAATTTTTACAATGGCAACGGGGAGACTATGTATGCCAAGGGGGCGAGGCGACAGCCTTTCATAACGGACACCTGGTTCCCCGCGAGCGACAGCGAGAAAGGCCTGAGGGTGTACGACATTGCGCTGCATCAGCCGTTTGACAACACCGAGAGGGCTTCCTTGAAAGACGTTGAGAGGAAGATGAAAGTCGACAACCAGTTTTGGGTGAAGATGTACCGCGAAGGGTATGTCTTCAGCAGATTGGATCCCATGATGCTGTCTGACTACCTCGACGTTGACAACGTGCCCCTTTCGCTCGCCATGCCGTGCGTGGAGCGCGTGCCCATGATCACGACGCTTGGCCCTAACAATGGCCTGAAGGTGGAGTTTACTTCAGACACCAACCCGAGCAAGACGGAAACAGCCGACAATGAAAAACGGGAGTACTACGATGTCAAGATCAAGGTGACGCCTCCGCGGCTTTCCTCCGGGCTGATATTTCCGTTCAAGGGCGGGAGCGGGGATGATTCGCGGAAATTTACGGTGGAGACAGTCATGCGTCTTGTGTTCGTGGACGAAGGAAAGGAACCCAAACCGGATACTCCGTTGATTAACAAATTGCGCATTTCCAAGGAGTTTACGGATAATTTCCGCCCCAAGGACGAGTCTGAATGGAAGGCGAACGACGACAAGCAGTTTATGTTGCCGTCCGACAGCGAACAATCCTGCCTGCTTCTCAACTTGTTTGGCTCTCTCGAAGTGAAAGCAGACGTGACGGAGGACGTGCAGAGCGTGCGTGACATGGTGGACGGCGACGAAAAAATGCATCTGCTTGGAACGCCGGAGCCGCAGGAGGCGACGATTCTGCAAAAGGTCAAAATCACCAAGCAAGTGCCTGATGGATCCGGTGGTACGAAAGACAGCTCGCAACCGCCTACATATCGTTACCAGATCGTCCTGAAACCGTTCGACCAGAAAGGGGCTGTTGTGGATATTAATACAGAACTGATGGAAGAGGCGGACTTCAATACACTCTGCGCTCTCCATAATATCCGCCCCTATCTCCTAACGTGGACGCGCGTGAAGGACGGCGAAGGCAAGACTGTGGACATGGTGCCGGCAACATATCAAGACGATGCCTTGAACGGTATTTCCAACGAAGACGCACCTCCTGCGGTATCTGAGGTTCTTGGTAACGACAACGATGACAATCTGCCAATTCTGCACTTCCCCAGCAAGATGATATTAAAGTATACTGACGCTAGTGCTTCGACCCCGCCTGTAGATAACGAGTGGCTGTACAAGTCATGCTACGCCGTTGACCCGCGTTACAATTGGGCTCCAGAGAATTGGTGGTTCTCGGAAGATGATAGTCCAACGGTCAGAAAGTGGTATGAAGCCGTTTTCAAAGACGGCGGTATCCTTGATACGCTGGTAAAAAATGAGTTTGGTGTCATCACTGACAATCCGCGTGGTGACCGCGCGCGCGACCCGTTCCTGTTCGTCTCGAACAACGGTTATCTCCAGTCCATCGGTGAACTGGCTTTTCTGCCGCATGTCTCTGAGATAGATAACACAACGGAATCTGGGTTTGCACTGCATACTGCGTACAACGGCGATTTGCGCATGGTTAAGGGTGATAATTATGATGAATTAAAGACGATGCCGTGCGCGCGCGCGGCTTGGAGATCCTATCAGACCTACCGCACGAATCCGAACGCCTTCGAGTTCGGGGCGAATTTGTATCGTCGCGGACTAGTCAATGCTCCCCAGGGGTTCTACGTTAACCCATTCACCCAGGAGCGCGAAGTGATGCTTGCGGCAGTTGCGCAAACGCCGCTCAACTACTGGGTGACTGGCACTAACAATACGGGTGCGGTACAGGGCAAGGACAAGAAGGAAAAGTTGAAGATCTCAGATACGTTCGATGCCAACACTCAGTATCATGCCGATACCATTGCCGAATACATGATGCACCGTTTTGACGATCTGTCGCGCATGATAAAGTTCACAAGCAATCCCAGTGGCAAAAATCAGTCATACATGATTCAGAAAGTATGGGAGGACCTGTTCGATGCGTTGGACTGGGCTGGCCGCCTTAAGGAGGGTACAACGGTTAAGGATGTCTACGAAGAACTGAACGACTATCTGCAGGGCGGAGGAGGCGTTTCGAATTACAAGGACATGTACACAAAAGAGAATGGGTACGGAGCTCTCAACAGCGTTGTGACAGGAAGTAATCGCCCTGTCATTGAGCTTGATGTGAGTCGGGCGGTTCACGCGGATGAATATGCAGATCCGCTCTACTATTTCCGCGGGCGGCAGCAGCCAGACAATAAAAACCCCAGGGCCAATTCCTACGTATGCGATGTTGACCGCATGTTCCTCCACAGTTACTGGCGCGATTGCTTCGCGAACAAGCAGCAGCTTTTCCTCATCTTCGTGCGCGCGGAGGCCACGGCACTCGGCGGAGCGGGCGAGGGCACGCCGGCCCAGCAGGGCGGCCGTGCCGTGGCGCTCGTATGGCGCGATCCCGGGGCACCGTCGGGCAGTGACGTGTGGGAGTCTGAAAGCAGCGGTTTTACTGAAAATGACGTGAAGCGTCATCCGCACAAGATGCGCGTTCTATTCTACCGTCAACTTGATTAACAGCATTTTCTGTTGGATTTACCGATGAAACTTACAGAAGAACAGTTGAAGTCAGTTGCCGCCTGGTTCGCAGGCGGTGCATCGCTGGATGAAATCCAGAAACGCCTTGTAGCAGAGTTTGGCGTGCATCTCACGTATTTCGACCTGCGCATGTTGGTGGCCGATCTGCCGCAGCCGGAAGATCCGGAAAGTCCGGAGAAACCGGAAGATCCGGAAAGTCCGGAGAATCCGGAATATCCGGAAAATCCGGAGAATCCGGAGAATCCGGAAAATCCGGAGGATCTGGAAAAAGGCGTGGCCAATGTCGCAGTAACGGTTGACGCTTTGATGATTCCCGGCACTATGGCTTCGGGCGACGTTACTTTCAGCGACGGCGTGAAGGGCAAGTGGTACCTCGATCAGATGGGGCGCCTCGGCCTGGGCGGTGATCTGCCCCAGGGGTACCGTCCGTCGTCGGCGGACGGCGCAATGTTCCAGGCACGCCTCATGGAGGCGCTCCGTGCCAAGGGGCTATGTTAGGTTTTTAGAGAGAAAGGAAGTGAAAGAGATGAAAAACGCAGAATCGCATGCCCGCCGTGCGGGTTTCACGATGGTGGAAATAATCGTGGTAATGGGCATCATCGCCATCCTCGTGGCCGTGATGTTGCCGATGCTGAGCGGTAATCGAGATAGTGCCTTGGCCGTACAGTGCAAGAACAACATACGGAACCTCGCCCAGGGCGTGCTGTCCCGCGCGCAGGCGAATTCTTACGGGCATTTCCCTTCAGCTGGTTATTACCGTTACATTGATGGCGTTGATGTGAAGAAGAAGAAGCCCATATACGTTCCACATCGCCCGTGGCTCAGCAACAAGGGCAGCATTGCGAACTTGAACACTAAGCTGTCCGGCGATACATACTCAGGCACGGTCGTGTCGTTTGCGGATTCTGAAGAAGACGTCCGCATTGCAATCACAAACGGCGTCATCTGGAATGCCGTAGGTACGGCATACGAGGTCTATCGCTGCCCGGTTCACGCAAGCAACTTCAAGAAGGCGAAGGGCCGTCTGCCAGGATGGAGCTACATGATGAACCAGCAGTTCGGCTATGACTCCAGCGGGGAAGGTGTTCGTGGTTTCGTTGCGCGTAGCTTTAGCGCCAACATTGGCTCTCACAGCCCCGACAAAGTGCTTCTTTTCGCCGAGGTACAGGGTGCGAAGGTCGAGGATAAGGCGCACGGCATTTCGCTCAAGGCAGTGGTGGACAGAGACGAAAAGAAGACAGATGGGGTATTGGAATACGATTTGGAGTACATTGGCTTCACGCACTCGCTTGGCAAGGGCAGGTACGGCGGGAACGTCGCCTTCGCCGATGGGCATGTGGACACCATTATGATGCCCACGGATAAATCCTACATAAAGGATCTCACGCGCTATCTCTGCCAGGGCTACGACGTGCCGCACGACGGCAGCAAGCCCAAAACGCCGCCAGATGCGTAATTATACGAACGGGTGAAATCCCGCCGTTCCGGCGCACATGGCATCATTGTGGATAAAGGCGCTACGCGTCAGCCAGTGGACGAAGAACGCCGTAGTGTTCGCGGCGTGGTTCTTCGCCGTTGCCGACAAGTCTCAGGCCGCGCTCGCGCGGGGGTGGCGTCCGTTCGCGCTCGTATGCGCGATGGCGTTGTCCTTCTCGTTCGTATCGAGCGCGTTCTACCTCCTTAACGACGTGGGCGACTACGAGGCGGACCGCCGCCATCCCGTGAAGCGGAACAGGCCGGTGGCGGCCGACCTGATCTCGAAGATCGACGCCGTGCGCGCGGCTCTTGCGCTCTTCGCCGTCGGCCTTGCTTTTCCCTGTTATCTGGTGTTCAGGCATCCTGATCGCACATGGGGCTTTGCGGTACTGCTCGTCTACACGGTGATGCAGTGCGCCTACTCGGGATTCCTGAAGCGCGTGCCCTACGTGGACGTGGCGGTGATCGCGGCAGGGTTCGTCCTGCGGGCCGTAGCGGGTGCGGCGGCTATGAACGTGCGCATATCGCCGTGGCTGCTCGCGTGCGCGTTCTCGCTGTCGCTGTTCCTCGCTCTCTGCAAGCGGCGGCACGAGATGCAGACGGCAAGCGATTCGCGTCCCGCGCTCAAGGGATACCACCCGATCGTCCTGGACGCGCTCATCCTCCTTGCCGCAGTCGGCACGCTCGCGGTGTACACGTGCTACACTCTCTCCGGGGACACCGTAGCGCGTTTCGGCACGCGCGGACTAAGCGCAACGGCTGTGTTCGTGGCGCTCGGCATCGCAAGATACCTGTGGCTAGTCTACGGGAAGGGCGATACGGGACGTCCGGAGAAGGTGTTGCTGACGGACCGTATCCTCTGGTGCATCCTCGCCGGATACGGATTTACTGCCCTCGTAGCGGTCCTTCTCGCCCGCGCTCCGTCGGCGTGAGCAATTTGTGGTATACTATACGCTTTCCAAGGAAACAGAAGAGATAAAGATGAACAAGCTGACAGCAGACGAACTTCGCGAGACGTATTTGAGCTTCTTCGAGTCGAAGGGGCACGCGCGCATCCAAGGCGCGAGCGTGATTCCCGAGAACGACCCGACGGTGCTCTTCACCACTGCGGGCATGCACCCGCTAGTGCCGTACCTGATGGGGCAGATGCCGCATCCCGCCGGCACGCGCCTCACCGACGTGCAGAAGTGCATTCGCACGGGCGACATCGACGCGGTGGGCGATTCGGCGCACCTCACGTTCTTCGAGATGCTCGGCAACTGGTCGCTCAACGACTACTTCAAGCCCGAGGCGATCGCCTGGAGCTACGAGTTCCTCACCACGAAGCTCGGCTTCGACCCGAAGGATCTGTACGTCACCGTGTTCGCGGGCGAGGACGGCATTCCGCGCGACGACGAGGCGATCGCCCTCTGGAAACAGCAGGGCCTTCCCGACGACCACATCTTCCCGCTCCCGCGCGAGGACAACTGGTGGGGTCCGGCCGGCACGACCGGTCCGTGCGGCCCCGACACCGAGATGTTCATCGACACGGGCAAGGAGAAATGCGGGCCCGACTGCCGTCCCGGCTGCCACTGCGGCAAGTACATCGAGATCTGGAACAACGTGTTCATGCAGTACAACAAGAACGCGGAAGGCAAGTTCGAGCCACTCGGCCGCCACAACGTCGATACCGGCATGGGCGTGGAGCGCACGGTGTGCATGCTTTCGGGGGCGGCGACTGTTTTTGATACTGAAATCTTCGCGCCCATCATGGCGAAGATCGACGAGCTTAGTAGAACGGGCTGCCAGCCCGTTCAGGACGCGAACGGGCAAGCTGCCCGTTCTACTGAAGATCCAGAGCTCATCCTCCGCGCCCGCCGTATCGTGGCCGACCACATGCGCACTGCCACCTTCATCCTCTGCGATCCGAAGGGCGGCGTGAAGCCCGGCAACATTGGCGCTAACTACGTGCTGCGGCGTCTCATCCGCCGCGCGGTGCGCTACAGCCGCTTCCTCGGCATCGCGCCCGGTTTCACGGTGAAGCTCGCGGAAGTCATCTGCGAGAAGTACAAGCACGTCTATCCTGAACTCGGCGTGAACCTCGCCTCGTGCAAGAACGACCTTGAGGCCGAGGAGAACCGCTTCAACCAGACGCTCGACAAGGGCGCGGCGATGTTCGCGAAGGTTGCCGAACAGCTGAAGCTCCACAACCAGAAGCAGATTTCCGGCAAGACCGCGTTCAAGCTCTACGACACGTTCGGTTACCCGCTGGAGATGACGCTTGAGCTCGCCAAGGAGCAAGGTCTGGAAGTGGACGTGGCCGGTTTCGAAGAGGCCAACAAGAAACACCAGGAACTGAGCCGCACCACGTCCGCCGGTTCGTTCAAGGCGGGCTTGCAGGACAACTCCGCGGTCGTGACGCGCATGCACACGGCGACGCACCTCCTCCACGCCGCGCTCCACAAGGTGCTTGGCCCGACCGCGAACCAGAAGGGCTCCAACATCACGCCGGAGCGTCTGCGCTTCGACTTCACGTGGCCGGAGAAGATGACCGACGAGCAGATCAAGCAGGTCGAAGACCTCGTCAACCAGTGGATTCAGCAGGGCATTGCCGTCTCGAAGAAGGTCACGACGGTCGAGGAGGCCAAGAACGAGGGCGCGATGGCGCTCTTCGGCTCGAAGTACGGCGACCAGGTGACGCTCTACACGATCGGCGACGTCTCGAAGGAAATCTGCTGCGGTCCGCACGTGGAGAACACGAGCGAGCTCGGCAGCTTCAAGATCACGAAGGAGCAGTCCTCCTCCGCCGGCGTCCGCCGCATCAAGGCCGTAATCGGCAACATGACGGCATAGCGAAAGCAAGAAAGATTTTTTAGCTGGTTCGTAAAAACAAACCGTGCTGTTGCGCTAGGCGCGAACAGCACGGTTTTGTTATGCGCGTTTGAAGTAGGTTTTACTTGCGCAGGGCGGCCTGGGCCGCCGCGAGACGGGCGATCGGCACGCGGAACGGCGAGCAGCTCACGTAGTCGAGGCCGAGGCGGTGGCAGAACTCCACGCTCGTGGGGTCGCCGCCGTGTTCGCCGCAGATGCCGCAGTGGATCTTCGGGCGCGTCGCCTTGCCGTCCGTGACGGCCATCTTCATGAGCTTGCCCACGCCGACCTGGTCGAGCTTCGCGAACGGGTCGTTCTCGAAGATATTGTTGTCGTAGTACGAGCCGAGGAACTTGCCGGCGTCATCGCGCGAGAAGCCGAACGTCATCTGCGTGAGGTCGTTCGTACCGAAGCAGAAGAACTCCGCCTCCTCGGCGATCTCGCCCGCGCAAAGGGCTGCGCGCGGAACCTCGATCATCGTGCCCACCTCGTAGTTGAGCTTGATCTCGGCGGCCTGGATTTCCTCGTTCGCCACGTGGACCACGATGTCCTTCACGAACTTGAACTCCTTGAGGTCGCCCGTGAGCGGGATCATGATCTCCGGCTTCACGTTCCAGCCCTTGTGGCGCTTCTGCACGTTGATCGCTGCGCGGATCACGGCCTTCGTCTGCATCACGGCGATTTCGGGGTAGGTCACGCACAGACGGCACCCGCGGTGGCCCATCATCGGGTTGAACTCGTGGAGCGAGTCGATGATGTCCTTGATGCGGCTGATCGGCTTGTGCATGGACTTCGCGAGCAGCGCGACCTCGTCCTCGGTGTGCGGCACGAACTCGTGGAGCGGCGGGTCGAGGAAGCGGATCGTGACGGGCTGTCCGTCCAGCGCCTCGAAGAGCTGCTCGAAGTCGTCCTGCTGGTACGGGAGGATCTTCGCGAGCGCAATGCGGCGCTCCTCGACCGTGTCGGAGCAGATCATCTGGCGGAAGGACATGATGCGGCTCTGCGAGAAGAACATGTGCTCCGTGCGGCAGAGGCCGATGCCCTCGGCGCCGAGTTCGCGCGCCTTCTTGGCGTCGCGAGGCGTATCGGCGTTCGTGCGCACCCTCAGCTTGCGGAACTTGTCCGCCCACATCATGATGCGGCCGAACTCGCCGGCGATGGACGCGTCCACGGTCGGGATCACGCCGTCGTAGATGTTGCCCGTGGAGCCGTCGATGGAGAGCCAGTCGCCCTCCTTGAAGGTCTTGCCCGCGAGGACGAACTTCTTGTTCTCCTCGTCCATCGCGATCTCCTGGCAGCCGGAGACGCAGCACTCGCCCATGCCGCGCGCGACGACCGCCGCGTGGGAGGTCATGCCGCCGCGCACCGTGAGGATGCCCTCGGCGGCCTTCATGCCCTCGATGTCCTCGGGGGAGGTCTCAAGGCGCACGAGCACGACCTTCTCGCCGGCCTTCTTCCACTCCTTCGCGTCGGCGGCGTTGAACACGATCTTGCCGCACGCAGCGCCGGGGGATGCCGCGAGGCCGCGCCCGATGGGCTTTGCCTTCTTGATGGCCACGGCGTCGAACTGCGGGTGGAGGAGCGTATCGAGGTTGCGGGGGTCGATCATCAGGACGGCCTCCTCCTCCGTGCGCATGCCCTCGTCCACGAGGTCGCAGGCGATCTTGAGCGCGGCCTTGGCCGTGCGCTTGCCGTTGCGCGTCTGGAGCATGAAGAGCTTCTTGTTCTCGATCGTGAACTCCATGTCCTGCATGTCGCGGTAGTGGCTTTCGAGCTTCGAGCAGATGTCCTGGAACTGCTTGAACACGTCGGGCATAACCTCCGCCATCTTCGCGATGGGCATCGGCGTGCGCACGCCGGCGACCACGTCCTCGCCCTGCGCGTTCATCAGGAACTCGCCCATGAGCTTCTTCTCGCCCGTCGCCGGGTCGCGCGTGAACGCGACGCCAGTGCCGGACTCGTCGTTGAGGTTGCCGAACGCCATCATCTGCACGTTCACGGCCGTGCCCCAGCTGTAGGGGATGTCGTTGTCGCGGCGGTAGACGTTCGCGCGCGGGTTGTCCCAGCTGCGGAACACGGCCTTGATTGAACTGACCGGCGAGCTCCTTGAGGTCGTCGGCGGTGAGCTCCACGTCGAGCTTCACGCCCTTCTTGGCCTTCATGTCGTCGATGAGCTTCTCAAAGTACTTCTTGCCCACCTCCATCACGACGTCCGAGAACATCTGGATGAAGCGGCGGTAGCAGTCCCACGCCCAGCGCGGGTTCTTCGTCTGCTTCGCGAGCGACTCGACCACCGTCTCGTTGAGGCCGAGGTTGAGGATCGTGTCCATCATGCCCGGCATGGACGCGCGCGCGCCGGAGCGCACGGAGACGAGCAGCGGGTTCTTCTCGTCGCCGAACTTCTTGCCGGCGGACTTCTCGAGCTTGTCGATGTACTCCATCACCTGCTGCTGGATGTCGTCGGCGATTTTCTTGCCGTCGTCGTAGTAGCGCGTGCAGGCCTCCGTGGAGATCGTGAAGCCCTGCGGCACCGGGAGCCCGAGGCCCGCCATCTCCGCGAGGTTCGCGCCTTTGCCGCCCAGCAGCTCGCGCATGTTGGCGTTGCCTTCTGTCTGGCCCGCGCCAAAGAAGTATACGTACTTCGTCTTTTCTGCCATTTTGATTTCCCTTTCTTGTCTGTTTTTCATCTTCTCTTTGTTTGGTTCGGGATATTATAGCGAAAAACGTGGCGGGAATCAATACCAAACGGCGTGTTTTTGAAAATCTCTTGTTACTGCAATGTTATCCAATTGACGGCAAACCGAATGTGTGGTAAAGTAATCGTGCGATTACGGGCTAGGAGGAAGATGAAATGCCAGAGCGAAAGAGCAGGATAGACGGTGAGCGGACGCGCGGGAAGATACTCGCGGCGGCCGAGCGTGAGTTTGCGGAAAAGGGCTACGAGCTTGCCTCGGTGCGGGAGATAAGCCGACGCGCAGGCGTGAACATGGCCCTGGCCAACCGGTATTTCGGATCGAAGGAGGGGCTTTACCGCATCGTCGCCAAGCGGCTGTTCGGCGACCTTGGCGAGCCGATGACCAGTCTTCCGGAGAAGGCTGTCGACGAGGCGAGCTGGCGCGACGCGATCCGCGAGTGGGTGGATGACTTTCTTTTCATGACGCTTCCGACCGAACCGGCGCAGGCCGCGTGCGCGGCGCTATTCCGACACGAGGTGACGCGTCCCACGAAGTTCCACGCGGAATTCCAGCGCGACTTCGGCAAGCCTGTCTACGACTCCCTGCGTAACCTGCTCGCGCGCGCCATCAAGGACGAGACGCAGCTGAAGCTCTGGACGACCTCCGTGTGGGCGCAGGTTTCCGTATATGCCCTCGCCGACACTGTCTGGCACGCCTCCTTCCGTCCGGCCGGCGTCGGCGTGCGCGATTGGGCCGCGCAGGTCCGCGACCACATCTGCGCGAACCTGTTCGCTTCCGTGAAGTTTCCGAGGAAGGGGCTATGTTAAGCCTAAAATCCTTGGAGCCAGTTGCAAAATCCGCTTTTTAGTCTCACGCAAAGTCCGCTAAGTTCGCAAAGTCATCCATGAAACAGAACTTCGCGTACTTTGCGAACTTGGCGTGAGATGTTTTTGGAGCCTCCTTGGTTGAAAGTCACACGCAGAGGCGTGGAAATATAAGGCCAGCCCGAACCATAATATTACGGCATCGCTAAATCCGTAAAAGAAGAACTTCCAATCACTGTCTGTGATCCGTGACACCTAGGTGTCATAGGGTGTGACACTTAGGTGTCATAGGGTGTGACACCTAGATGTCATAGGGTGTGACACCTAGATGTCAGTGGGTATGACACCTAGATGTCATAGGGTGTGACACCTAGGTGTCATAGGGTGTGACACCTAGGTGTCAGAAATCGGGGCTCTAAAGGTCATAACAAACAGGAAAGCAGTTCAATGGGAGAAGTTGCAACTCTCCTTAACTCCGAGACTCCCAATCTCCCAATAGCGAAAGCAATCAAAGTTATCCTCGTTATCCTCCTGTTCATTCCTGCGAGATGCGAAGGCGGCTGGCTATCTTCTATTTTTAGGTTAAACCCCCTCATTCCCCTCGTTCCGCACCATAATATCACATTCCGCACCGTAATCTCACGCAGAGGCGCAGAGAGGCGGAGAGCGCAGAGAACGCACTTCTTGCTTTCGCTATTGGGACTTTCGGAGATTTGGAGAATGGGAGAAGTTGCAACTCTCCCTAACTCCGAGACTCCCAATCTCCCAACAGCGAAAGCAATCAAAGTTATCCTCGTTATCCTCCTGTTCATTCCTGCGAGATGCGAAGGCGGCTGGCTATCTTCGATTTTTAGGTTTCACCAATTGGGCGAATCGCCATACATCAAGAAAGGCGTGCAAATAATTAAGAAAAACATTCCTTCTTTGCGTCCTTTGCGTCCTTTGCGTTCTTTGCGGCTAATAGAAAAAGAAGGGCTTGTTCAACTGCGTTTTTTAGGTTCCCCCCCCCCTCATTCACCTCGTTCCGCACCATAATATCGCAGTCCGCACCATAATATTCCGCACCATAATATCACAGTCCGCACCGTGATATCACGGCTCTGGCTGTCATTTTTCCTCTGCGCTCTCCGCCTCTGCGTGAGATTACGGCGCGGAATCACGGCGGCTCGCCCCGTTCCGCGCCGTAATCTCACGCAGAGGCGGAGAGCGCAGAGAACGCACTTCTTGCTTTCGCTATTGGGAGTTTCGGAGTTTTGGAGGATGGGAGAAGTTGTAACTCTCATTAACTCCGAGGCTCCCAATCTCCCAATAGCGAAAGCAACGGCGCGTTTGGACTTTCAGCGCACCAAAACCTTCGACGGTGAGCATCTGCGTAATTCACCGCCGAGCCTTCTGATGATTGGAAACAACTATTTGAAACAACTTGCCTTTTGCGCGCGGGCTAACTCGCCCGCGCCCATTTGCCGATCCTCAAACTACCACGATTCTGAATGTTCAAGGTACGCCCGCAGGATAATGTTGTTCTTGAAAGTTGTCATGGTTGTTTCCAAATCCCAATACTTATGGGTGAAAAACGTGGAATACAACTTTCTCGGCAACGACACTTGGCTCGGCGGACACGTCCTCGAGTGGTGCAAGACCTACGGCAAGGGCCGTATCTTCTACACGGCGCTCGGGGACCGTGCGAAGGACTGGTGCAAGAAGGAGTGGCTGCTGCACCTCTTCGAGGCGACGAAGTGGGCGATGGGCGAGCGTCCCGACAACATCGAGGTGAAGACCACGACCGCCTCGCCGCGCTAAAAGTCAGCCGGAATCAGTCCGTCGTGGGAATTTATGGTATAATTTCAGCGCACACGGCAAAAAAGAAGGATACGAAAATGGATACTACAAGAAGAGAATTCTGCCGACGCTCCGCCGTCGGACTTGCTGGAATTATAACCGCTGGCGCGGCACCCGTCTTCGTGCCCGCGAGCGTGCTGGGCGCAACGGCGCCGTCGAAGAAGCTTGCACTCGGCGTGATCGGGTGCGGGCGCATCGCGCATATCTACAACGTGCCGTCGTGCCTCGCACACGGCGGGAAGGCGTACTGCGATTTCATCGCGCTCTCAGACGTCGATCCTGACCGCCTCCAGAGCCTGCGCAAGAAGCTCGCGGGGAAGAAGATGCAGGGACGTGACCTTGTGGCGGATTCCCGCTGCTATGCCGACTACCGCAAGCTGCTCGCCGATCCCGCGATTGACGGAGTGCTTATTGCAACTCCCGACTTCTGGCATGCGCAGATGGCGGTCGAGGCATGCCGCGCAGGGAAGGACGTGTTCCTCCAGAAACCGATGGCGCTCACGATCGGCGAAGGACGTGCCATCGTCGATGCCGCGAAGAAGTACAACCGTATCCTGCGCACGGGTACGCAGCAGCGCACAGAGGAGAACTTCATCCACGCCGTCGAGTGCGCGCGCGAAGGGCGCATCGGCAAGGTGGTGCGCGTGGAGGTGGGCGTTCCGGACGACCCGAAGGAATACAATCTCCCGCTAGAGGAGCCGGTTCCCGCCGGTTTCGGCTGGAACTTATGGCTGGGTTCCACGCCCGATGCGCCGTACTCACAGCTGCGCAGCCACCAGCGTGGGAAGGGCGGCAAGGTTAACTTCGCGCGTCCAAGCTGGATGACGATCCAGACGTATACCATGGGCATGGTCGCCAACTGGGGCGCGCACCACATGGACACCGCGATCCGCGGCCTTGGCGAGGAGCTGGGCGGCCCCGTCTCTGTGGAGGGAACGTGCATCTACCCGAAGCGCAGGCTGTGGGATGTCCATGGCGACTGCGACATCACATGGACGTATGCGTCCGGCGCGGAGATCAAGATGGCCTCCACGCGCAAGTACCCTTGCGGCGTACGGTTTGTCGGCGAGAAGGGCGACTGGATCTTCTGCGGATTTGCGGGGAAGCAGACGAAAAGCGACCCCGTTGGCGTTTCAGCGGATAAAGTCGCAGGAATGCCGATCGCCGCAAGCCGCAAGGGCATTATTGAGGATCCGGCGTCCAAGCCGCTTCCGCGTCCGATGGAGCACAACCGCGAATGGGTGGAGGAGATGCGTACGCGCGGCCAGCTTGCGATGCCGCTTGAGGAGGCGCAGAGGACGTCCGTCGCCTGCGTGCTCGGTTACATGGCGATGAAGCTCGGGCGCAAGCTCAAGTGGGATGCGAAGAACGAGCGCTTCATCGACGACGCCGAGGCGAACGGGATGATGTTCCGTCCGGCGCGTCCCGGCTTCGGCGTGCAGCAGTACCTGAAGGATATTCGCACTGCCGCCTCTCAGGCATAGTAACTGACAATGTGACACGATACAGCGCATGAAGGCCATTCAAGTCATTGCCCCCATCGCTGTCGCGCTGGGCGTAGTCGCTTCCACACACGCTCGCTCGCTGGAGGAGGGGTTCAAGACGCCGCCACCAGATGCGCGGCCGCAGACGTGGTACCACATGATGAACGGCAACGTCACGAAGGCCGGGATCACACGCGACTTCGAGGAGATGGCGAAGCTAGGACTCGGCGGCGTGCAGATCTTCGACGTCGGCTGCGACATTCCGCCGGGCGACGTCAAGTTCGGCTCGCCCGAATGGTTTGACCTCCTGCGCCATGCCCACAACGAGGCGAAACGTTTCGGACTCAAGCTCGGCATCCACAACTGCTCCGGCTGGTCCAGTTCCGGCGGACCCTGGGTCACGCCCGCCGACGCGATGAAGGTGACGATGCATGCGGAGTTTTCCGCAACGGGGCCGTCGCGCTTCTCGAGGAAGCTCTCCCGCATCAAGAAGGACAACGGTTTCTACGCAGACATCGCGGTGCTCGCCTATCCGACTATTGAGAAGGGCGCGACGCTTTCCAACGCCAACGGCAAGACTGGACGCAGCCGCAAGGGAATGAGCATCGAACTGTCGTCGCTGGCACGCGACACGAAGGAGTTCCCCGCCGCTATGGTGATTGCGAAGGATCGGATCGTCGACTTGACGGCGAAGATGTCCAAGGACGGGACGCTCAAGTGGGACGTTCCCGCAGGGAAGTGGACGATCTTCCGCCTCGGCTACATCTGCAACGGGCGGCGGAACCGTCTGCCGTCGAAGGACGGTGACGGCTTGGAGGTGGACAAGTTCTCGGCGGCGGCGTTCGACCGTCACTTTGATGCCTACATGGGGCGGCTCTGTCGGGAAATCGGGTTGGAGCGGCGGTCGAGGGGCGACCGTTCTACCGCCGTAACTCCGCCGCCGACGGGGCTTAGCAACATCCACATCGACAGTTGGGAGGTTGGTTGCCAGAACTGGACGCACGGGCTGGAAAAGACATTCGAGAAACGTGTGGGCTATTCGATGATTCCGTACCTGCCAGTTCTCGCCGGACACGTTGTAGGATCCGTTGACGAGAGCGAACGCTTCTGCGAGGACTTCCGCCGTCTTCTGGCCGATCTTCTCGCGGAAAACTATGCGGGGCGAATGGCGGAGCGCTGCCACGAATACGGCCTCGAATTCACCTGCGAACCATACGGCCCCAGCAACGCCGACGACCTTCAGTACGGAGAGAAGGTGGACGTCCCCATGTCGTGCTTCTGGATGGACGGCACGTGCGGTCCTGGGAAGTTCCCCTGCATGGACAACAGTCACTACGCGGCGTCGCTCGCGCACGTATGGGGACGCCGTTACGCCGCCGACGAGGCGTTCACCGCAGGTCCGCCGAACGGTGGACGCTGGCTCGAGACGCCGTTCTCGATCAAGTGGCAGAACGACCGCGCGTTCGCGAGGGGCTGCAATCTAATCGTATATCATCGCTTCACGCACCAGCCGTGGACGGATGACAAGTCGTCACTCAAAAATAACTTGAACACTAAACGACATTCCGAACTCCGATCCGTGCTATAATATGGGGCATGGAAACTACAGAAAAGACGGTTGGCG